>NZ_CM129662.1:3507564-3826434 GCF_052978205.1 Rhodanobacter sp. UC4452_H20
TCCTTGCGCAGGATGAAGTTGACCACGCCGCCGATGGCGTCGGAGCCGTACACGGTGGAGGCGCCTTCGGCCAGCACGTCGACGCGGTCGATCATGTCCGGCGGCAGCATGTTGATGTCCGAGTTGACCATGCGCTGGCCATCCACCAGCACCAGCGTGCGATTGATGCCCAGGCCGCGCAGCGAGACGCGCGAGGCGCCGCCGCCGGCTTCCAGCAGCGGGCTGGCGACGCCGCCGCCGTTGCTGTTGTTGGAGGGGTTGGTGGCGTTGCCGGAGATCGCCGGCATGTCCTGCAGCACGTAGCCCAGGGTGGGCTTGCCGGAGTTGGTGATGGCCTCGCGGTCGATGGTCACCACCGGGCTGGCGGTTTCCACGTCCACGCGGCGGATCAGCGAGCCGGTGACCACCACGGCGTTCAGCGTCTTGGCTTTGTCCTTGGAGGCCGGCGTGGCCTGATCCGTCGTGGGCGGATTGGTGGTCGTCGTCTGGGCCTGCAGCCCGCCGGCGACCGAGAGCATCCCGGCGGTCAATGCGAGACGCACAGCCAGTGACAGGTGATTCAAGTCGTATTTCATGTGGTTTCTTTCCCCAGTGGTGATGGCTCGGCCCTGTAATGTCGAGCGCGTCCACTGGTGCCCCTTGTCCCCCCTCAGGCAATGTCGCAACCAGTTTCGGACCACGCCCAACGTTCGAGAGGTTACTCCCCCGAGGCTTCGTCGCACCACTGCACACGGCGCCGGGCGGAAGGGGGTGTCGGGCGTCGAGGTCGGCGGGTGCGGCTCAGTGCCCGTAACGCTCCTGCAGGAACGCGAACACCGCGCGCAGGCCCATTGCCTCGCCGCCGCGGGGGCGGCCGGGGCGGTCGGCGTCGTTCCAGGCGTAGGTATCCAGGTGCAGCCACGGCGTGCCGTCGGGGACGAAGCGTTCGAGATAGAGCGCGGCGGTGATCGCGCCGGCGTGGCGCGAGGCGCTGGAGTTGGCGAAGTCCGCCAGGTGGGAGTCCAGCATGCGCCGGTATGGACGCCACAGCGGCAGCCGCCACAGCGGGTCGGCCACGGCGTTACCGGCCTGCAGCACCGCGTCGGCCAGCGCGTCATCGTTGGCGAACAGGGCCGGCAGATCCGGGCCCAGCGCCACGCGGGCGGCGCCGGTGAGGGTGGCGAAGTCGATGATCAGCGCCGGTTGCTGTTCGCCGGCGTAGGCCAGCGCGTCGCACAGGATCAGCCGGCCCTCGGCGTCGGTGTTGTCCACTTCCACGGTATGGCCGGCGCGGGTGGTGATCACCTCGCCCGGGCGCATCGCGTTGCCGGCCACGGCGTTCTCCACCGCCGGCACCAGCAGGGTCAGCCGCACCGGCAGGTTGGCCTGCATCACCAGCCCGGCCAGCGCGATCGCGTGCGCGGCGCCGCCCATGTCCTTCTTCATCCAGCGCATGCCTTCGCCGCCCTTGAGGTTCAGGCCGCCGGTGTCGAAGCACACGCCCTTGCCGACGATCACCAGCCTGGGATGGTCGGGCTTGCCCCAGCTCAGTTCGACCAGCCGCGGCGCGCGATGGCTGGCGCGGCCCACGGCGTGGATGGTGGGGAAGTTCGCCTTGAGCAGTTCGTCGCCGACCCAGTCGCGCAGCTTCGCCTTGTGTGCCTTGGCCAGGGTCTTTATCGCCTCGCCGAGTTGCTCCGGGCCCATGTCCTGCGTGGGCGTGTTGACCAGGTCGCGCACGCGCGAGGTGGCCTCCACCAGCGGGGCCAGCCGGGCCAGTTCCTCGGCCGCCACGATCAGCCGCGCCGGGGCGCGTTTGGCTGCGCGGTAGCGGGTGAACTGGTAGGCGCCCAGCGCCCAGCCCAGCGTGGCCAGCGCGGTGTCGGCGAGCACGCCTTCGGCGGCCAGTTCGTAGGTGGCTTCGGGCAGGTGGCAGGGCAGGCCGGCCAGCGCGGCCAGCGGATCGGCCGGCGCCACGCCGACCAGCACGCGCGCCAGCTTGCCGGCTGCGTCGGGCACCAGAGCGAACGTGCCGGGCGCCGCGTCGAAGCCGCTGTCGCCGAGCCAGCGCCGCTGCGTCGCATCGAGCCGGCGGCGACTGGCCGCCAGGTGCGCGGCGTCGGTGGTCTCGACGGGGATGCCATGGCGCTGGCCAGGGCGGCGTTCGATCAGGGCGGACATGGGCAAATCCTTGCGGGGAAATGGCCCATGATGGACATGCCCGCGTCGAAGAACAATCGCAACGGCGTCAGTCGCGGCGGGAAGAGGCTTCCAGCCAGTCGGCCAGCGCCGCCAGGTCGGGCAGGTCGAGATCCGGCGGCGGGCCCATGCCGGGTGGCCACGGTTCGCCCTGGCGATTGATCCACGCCGTGCGCAAGCCGGCGTCGCGCGCGCCGGCCACGTCCAGCGCGGGGTCGTCGCCCACGTGCAGTACCTGTCCCGGTTCGACGCCGAGCAGCGCGGCTGCGGCAAGGAAGATGGCGCGGTCGGGCTTGCCCACGCCATGGTCGCGGGCGCAGACGTGATGGCGGAAATGCCGCTCGATGCCGATGCGGCGCAGGTCGGCGTTGCCGTTGGTCAGGCTCGCCAGCGGCCAGCGTGCGGCGATGCGTTCCAGCGCGCTTGGGCAGTCGGGGAACAGTTCCACCTGGTTGCGCGCGGCGAAATAGATTTCCCACAACGCGTCCACCGGCGCATCGGCGATGCCGCTGGCCTCGAACACATGGCGCAGGGTCAGCTGGCGCTGGGTGGTGAAATCGTGCGCCAGGTCGATCCGCTCGGCGGCCACTTTGGCGCGCAGTTGCCGCATCGCGGTGATCGGCCACGCACGCGCCACCTCCGGATGGTGCTGCTGCAGCCAGGCGTCGACGGCCCGGTCGGCCCGTTCCAGCGCGGGCAGCACCGGCCACAGCGTGTCGTCCAGATCCAGCGTCAGCGCCAGCGGACGCTGGACCATGCCGGCGCCCGCCTCTGCGGCGCGGCTCACCCGGTTATCGCTTGCTGACGCGCAACACCTGGCCCTGTTGCAGGTGGTCGCTCTTGAGCTGGTTCCACGCGCGCAATTGCGCCACCTCGACCGAATGTGCCTTGGCGATCGAGGACAGCGTGTCGCCGCGCACCACCTTGTACGTCGAATGGGTCTGCGTGGCGTCGGCGCTGACGCTGCGGAAATTCTTGCCGTTGGCCTGGCTCACCGTGGTGGCCGAGCCGCTGGCGCGCTCGACGCCGGTCACGGCGACGTTGCTGACGCTGCCGCTGACGCGCTCCAGCCGTGCATCGTTCGCCGCGCGCTCGCGGCGCGCTTCCAGCGCGTTGCGGGCCTGCACCGTGCGCTCCGACGTGGGCGCGATGGCGGCGCGGGACGCGTAGGTGGCGCCGGGCGCCGAGATCGGCGTGCCCTGCGACCGCGCGCGCGCGCCGACTTCGGCCAGGATCGTGCTGCGGCGCTCGGCATCCATCGCCGCCAGCCGCGCGCCGTCGTCGTAGGGCAGCACGCCGTGGCGACGCAGCGCAGCCTTGGCCGGCTCGGTCTTGAGGAAGTCCACGAAATCCTGCGCCTGCTCGGCCTTGGCGCTGTGCGGGTTGGTGACCAGGTACAGCGGGATGAACAGCGGGTAGCTGCCGTTGGCGATGTTCGCCGTGGTCGCCGTGCGGCCGTTGATCGGGATCGCCTTCAGCTTGGGGTTGTCACTGATGCCGGCCAGCATGGCCACGCCCAGGCCGTTCGGGTTCAGCGCGATGCCTTCTTCCAGCTTGCGCGTGTTGACGTACAGCCGCGGCGCGGCGACCGGCTGGTTGCCGCGGCCGAACAGCAGGCTGCGCAGGCTGTACTCCACGCCGTCGCCGGGGCTGGCCACCGCGTAGACGTCGATCGGCGCGTTGCGGCCGCCGACTTCGCTCCAGTTGTGGATCTTGCCGTAGTAGATGTCGTGCACCTGCTTCAGCGTGAGGCTGCCGATCGGGTTGGACGCCTGGGTGATGATCACCAGGCCGCTCCAGGCCACCGGGGTGAAGGTCAGCCGGTCGTTCTGCGTGCTGCCGTCGGAGGGGCGCGCGCTGCCGGCGAGGTCGGCGGTGCCGTTGCTCACCGCGTCGAGGCCCGAGGCGGTGTTGAACGGCTGCAGCTCGATGCGGCCGTGGCCGGCCTTCGTCCATGCCTTGCCCACTTCGTTCATCACCGCGTTGGCGGTGGCGTCGTCGCCGCGCCAGACCAGGCTGCCGGACTTGGTGGCCGCGGTTGCCGCGGTGGAGAAACAGGCGCCGATCAGGGCGAGGCAGAACAGGCGAGCAAAGCGTACGGACATGATGATGCGAAACCCCGGCGTGATGAACTCATGACATGGGCGGGTGAGCTGGCCGATCGGGCCGACCCACCCGTCTGGCGACTTGACGAAGGTGCGTGATCGAAAGCGGGTATGCAGCCGATGCGCGGTGCGTTCGACAAGCCGTCAGGATATTGGATCGGCCTGAACCCACAATATCAAGCGATTTCTGGCGTTTGCGTGACGATGCGTCACAGAGCGTGCGCGCGAACACGCCGTTCACGCGACCCACGTCCGGTTTTTCGCGCGGTCGCTTTGCCGCGTCGTCAGTTGATCAGTACGTAGTGGCTGCCGTCCGCATCGGCCACCACCAGCACCAACTGGCGCAGGCGCACACCGGCCAGCCCGCGCAGCATGCGCAGGCTGGTGAGGCGCTGGTTGCCGATGCCGACCACCACGTCGCCCGCACGCAGTCCCGCCTGGGCGGCGCGGCTGCCCGGCTGCACCGTGCTGACGGCGGCGCCGTACCAACCCTGGTCGCGCTGGCTCTGGCTCAGCTCGCTGAAACGCACGCCGGCCAGGCGCGGGTCGAGCTGGCCGCCGTCGAGGCTGGCCAGCTTCTCGGCGCTCAGCGTCGCATTGACCTGGCGCGGCTGGCCGTCGCGCACGATGCCCAGTTGCAGGCTGCTGCCCAGCGGCAGCAGGCCTTCGGTGTTGCGCAGCTGCTGCACGCTCTGCAGCGGCTTGCCGTTGAGCGAGGTCAGCACGTCGCCCGGCTGCAGCCCGGCGCGCGCGGCGGCCGAACCGTCGCCGACGCCGGTCACCACCACGCCCTTGCTCTCCTTCAGCCCCAGCGCCTGGGCGATGCGCGGGGTGATCGCCTGCGCCTGCAGGCCCAGGCTGCCGCGCTCGACCTTGCCATGCGCGATCAGCTGCTTCATCACCTCGGCGGTGAGGTTGCTGGGGATCGCGAAGCCGATGCCCACGTTGCCGCCCGAGGGCGAGAAGATCATCGTGTTGATGCCGACCAGCTCGCCGCGCAGGTTCACCAGCGGACCGCCGGAGTTGCCCGGGTTGATCGAGGCGTCGGTCTGGATGAAGTTCTGGTAGCTCGAATCGCCCAGGCCCGAGCGCCCCAGCGCCGAGACGATGCCGGCGGTCACCGTCTGGCCCAGGCCGAACGGTTCGCCCACCGCCACCACGTAGTCGCCCACGCGCAGGGTGGAGGAGTCGGCCATCGGCAGCGCGTGCAGGCCGCTGGCCCGGATCTGCACCACCGCCACGTCGGTGGCCGGGTCGGTGCCGATCAGCTTGCCCTTGAAGCTGCGCCCGTCCTGCAGCGTCACGCTGATGTCGTCGGCGCCGGCGACCACGTGGTTGTTGGTCAGGATGTAGCCCCTGGCGGCGTCCACGATCACGCCCGAACCCAGGCTCTGCTCCACGCGCTCGCGCGGCGTGGGCGGCAGGCCGAAGAACTGGCGCACCATCGGGTCGTCGAAATACGCATCGCGCACCGGCACGTGGGTGGTACTGGAAATGTTCACCACCGCCGGCGTCACCCGGGTCAGCATCGGCGCCAGCGACGGCATCGGCTGGCCGTCGATCGCCGCCGGCAAGGTGGCGGCGCGGCCGGCGCCCGGCAGCGTGCCGAACGCGATCACCAGCGCGGCCAGCAAGCCGGTCAACCACGACGGCACGGAGGGATGGTGAGGCGACATGAGGGGCTCCTTGGCGGGGGTGAGTTCGGCGCTGGTTCGACCGATCGGCGGCGTGCGGGTTCCCGCCGGCCGATGCCGCTCGCAGGACTTTACTTCCCGGAGCGGCAGGGTTAACTTCCTCCCTTGGTAACAACCACAACATCTTGTGTTGAAGCGCCAATGCCGAGACTAGCACTGGTGCCAACCGCGGCGTTCTTGGGGAGGAGCCACTGTTGTCGGAAAGCCAGGGGGCGGGCAGGCCGGGAGGTCGTTCCCGCCCGTGATCTTCGTCGCCGTCGCGTCGCGAGCGACACCCTTACATCCCAATAAAAATCAACGGGGGCCGCGAGGCCACACCGAGAGGTCAGCAAAACGATGAGCACAATGCGTGCGCCAGCCAACCACCCCGCCACCGGCCGTGATGCTGCCGTGGACATCCCGCTGCAACCCGCCTCGTGGGACATCTGGGACAAGAAGTATCGCCTGAAGACCAAGACCGGCGAGCCGGTCGACGGCAGCATCGACGAGACCTACCAGCGCGTGGCGCGCGCCCTGTCCGACGTGGAAGCCACCGACGAGCTGCGCGGCCACTGGTACGAGCGTTTCCTGTGGGCGCTGCGCCGCGGGGCCATCCCCGCCGGCCGCATCACCTCCAACGCCGGCGCGCTGGCGCACAAGCCGGCCACCAGCACGATCAACTGCACCGTTTCGGGCACCATCCACGATTCGATGGACGACATCCTGGAGAAGGTGCACGAGGCCGGCCTCACCCTGAAGGCCGGTTGCGGCATCGGCTACGAGTTCAGCACCCTGCGTCCGCGCAACGCCTATGTCTCCGGCGCCGGCGCGTACACCAGCGGCCCGCTGTCGTTCATGGACATCTACGACAAGATGTGCTTCACCGTCTCCAGCGCCGGCGGCCGCCGTGGCGCGCAGATGGGCACCTTCGACATCAGCCATCCGGACGCCAAGGAGTTCATCCGCGCCAAGCGCGAGGACGGCCGTCTGCGCCAGTTCAACCTGAGCCTGCTGATCACCGACGGCTTCATGGACGCGGTGGAAAACGACCAGGACTGGCCGCTGGTATTCCCGGTGCACGTCAAGGAGAAGGACGAGATCGATCTCGACGACCCCAGCAAGGTCGTCTGGCGCGAATGGCCGACCCACGAGAACTACGTCGACCGCGAAGACGGCCTGGTCGCCTGCAAGATCTACAGCCACATCCGCGCGCGGCACCTGTGGGACATGATCATGGTCTCGACGTACGACTACGCCGAGCCCGGGTTCATCCTGATCGACAAGGTCAACGAGATGAACAACAACTGGTGGTGCGAGCACATCCGCGCGACCAATCCCTGCGTCACGGCCGACACTTGGGTGCAGACCGCCGAAGGCCCGCGCCAGGTCAGTGACCTGCTCGGTCGAGGCTTCATGGCCCGCGTGGACGGCAACGATCACGCCACTGGCGCCGAGGGTTTCTTCCGCACCGCGACCAAGCCGGTGCTGGCGCTGCAGACCGAGGAAGGCCACCGCCTGCGCCTGACCGAGGACCACCGCGTGCGCCGCGTGTCGCGCCTGACCCGCTGGAGCGTGGACACCGAGTGGTGCGCCGCCGGCGCGCTGCAGCCTGGCGACCGCGTGCTGCTCAACGATCACCGCGCCAACGCGCAGTGGCCCGGTGCGCTGACCGGGGAGCAGGGCTACCTGCTCGGCCTGCTGGTCGGTGACGGCACGCTCAAGCACGAGGCCGCGGTGTTGTCGGTGTGGCCGCAGGCCGCCGTGATGAACGGCCCGGTGGATGGCGGTACCCGTGCGCTGATGGCCGAAGCCCTGCGCTGCGCCCGGACGCTGCCGCACCGTGCCGATTTCACCGGCTGGTCGGAAGTGGCCGGCCGCGGCGAGTTCCGCATGAAGTCCGCCGCGCTGCGTGACCTTGCGTTCGAGTTCGGCATGAATCCTGGCGACAAGGCGATCACGCCGGCGCTGGAGCAGGCGTCGAGCGAGGCCTATCGCGGCTTCCTGCGCGGCTTCTTCGACGCCGACGGTTCGGTGCAGGGCAGCCAGGCCAAGGGCGTGTCCGTGCGCCTGGCGCAGTCGGACCTGCCGCGGTTGGAAGCGGTACAGCGCATGCTGCTGCGCCTGGGCATGCCGTCACGGATCTATCGCGACCGCCGTGTCGCAGGTGAAAGCCTGTTGCCCGATGGTCATGGCGGCAGGCATGCCTATGCCACCCGGGCCCAGCACGAGCTGGTGATTGCCGGCGAGTCGCTGCCGCGTTTCGCCGAATTGATCGGCTTTGCCGACAGCGACAAGGCCGCGCGTCTGAAGGCCGCCTTGTCGGGCTACAAGCGTCACCTCAACCGCGAGCGCTTTGTCGCCACCGTGCAATCGCTGCAGGCCGATGGCGTCGAGGACGTCTACGACGTGCAGGTACCCGGCATCAACACCTTCGACGGCAACGGCCTGCACGCGCACAACTGCGGCGAACAGCCGTTGCCGCCCTACGGCTCGTGCCTGCTCGGCTCGGTCAACCTGACCAAGTTCGTGCGCGACCCGTTCGGGCCCAAGGCGCGTTTCGACTGGGAGGAATACCGCGAGGTGGTCAAGGTGTTCACCCGCATGCTCGACAACGTGGTCGAGATCAACGGCCTGCCGCTGGAGCAGCAGCGCAACGAGATCATGGGCAAGCGCCGCCACGGCATGGGCTTCCTGGGCCTGGGCTCCACCGTGACCATGCTCAAGCAGAGTTACGGCAGCGCCGAGGCGGTGGCGTTCACCGAGGACGTCTCGCGCGAAATGGCGCTGGCCGGCTGGGAAGTGGCGCTGGAGCTGGCGAAAGAGAAGGGCGCCGCGCCGGTGCTGCTGCGCGACTACACCGTCACCGGCGACATGCTGCGCAAGCGCCCGGAAATGGCGGCCGACGGCTACAAGATCGGCGACACCATCCCCGGCCGCGTGCTGCACGCGAAATACAGCCGCTACATGCAGCGCATCGCCACGGTGGCGCCGGAGCTGGTCGAGCAACTGGCCGAGACCGGCGCGCGTTTCACCCACCACACCTCGATCGCCCCCACCGGCACCATCTCGCTCAGCCTGGCCAACAACGCCAGCAACGGCATCGAGCCGAGCTTCGCGCACAGCTACTCGCGCAACGTGATCCGCGAAGGCAAGAAATCCAAGGAGAAGGTCGAGGTGCTCAGCTTCGAGCTGCTCGCCTACCGCGCGCTGATCAACGCCGAGGCCAGGCCGTTCACCGACGACGCCGCGCACAAGCTGCCCGACTACTTCGTCTCCGCCGACGACATCGGCCCGAAGCAGCACGTGGACATCCAGGCCGCCTCGCAGAAATGGATTGATTCGTCGATCTCCAAGACCGCCAACGTGCCCACCGATTACCCGTACGAAGACTTCAAGGACATCTACTTCTACGCCTACAAGCAGGGGCTCAAGGGATGCACCACGTTCCGCTTCAACCCCGCCGCTTTCCAGGGTGTGCTGGTCAAGGAATCGGACCTTGAAAACACCCTCTACCGCTTCGAGCTGGAGGACGGTAGTGTTGTCGAACTGAAAGGCAATGAGCAGGTGGAATACGACGGCGAGATGCATTCGGCCGCCAACCTCTTCGATGCCTTGAAGGAGGGTTACTACGGCAAGTTCTGAACTGCGCGCAGTTTCCCGAGGGCCACGGCACGTACTGACATTCATCGGAGGGGAACACCAGTTATGTCCATCGACAACGAGCTTGAGTCAAACAACAACCCAGCGGCCGCCGAGGCACCCGCCGTCGTGCTGCCCGTGCTGCCCGAGGTAGCGCCGGCCGCACCCGCCGCGGCCCCGGCGAAGAAGGCCCCGGCACGCCGCAAGGCCGCAGTGAAGAAGGCCGCACCGAAGAAGGCGGCGCCGAAGAAAAAGGCGGCCGCGAAGAAGGCGGCTCCGAAGAAGAAGGCCGCGACCAAGAAGGCTGCGCCTAAGAAGAAGGCCGCCGCGAAGAAAGCGGCTCCCAAGAAAAAGGCTGCAGCCAGGAATGCCGCGCCGAAGAAGGCTGCCGCCAAGAAAGCGGCAAGGAAGTCGGTGAAGAAGGCGGCCCCGAAGAAGGCTGTGCGCAAGAGCGCGAAGAAAGTGGCGAAGAAGGCGGTCAAGAAAGCCGCCGTCAAGCGCGCCAAGCCCGCCCGCAAGGCGGCAGGCAAGAAGTCGGTCGCCCGCAAGGCGGCCCCGAAGAAGGCGGCGGCAAAGAAGTCCGCCAGCAAGAAGAAGGCCGCCCCCAAGGCAGCCAAGAGGTCCACTGCCAGCAAGAAGAAGTAAGCCGTACCTCCATCCGGCCCGGCGTCGCGCCGGGCCGGATGGTTTTTCATGTCACACGTCGCCGCCATTGCGGCGCGCCCCAGCAAAGAAGCGAATCCCATGGCAATCAAGATCGACAAGAAGATCACCGGCTACAACGTGGTCAAGCCCGAGGACAAGGTTGCCGATGCGGCCGCCAGCGCGGCGAAGCAGGCCACCCCTGCCGCGCCCAAGCAGGCCGAAGTGATCCAGATGCACGAGAGTGTCGAGCGACCGGAAACCCTGGTCGGCTCCACCTTCAAGGTCAAGTCGCCGCTGTTCGAGCACGCCCTGTACGTCACCATCAACGACATCGTGCTCAACGCCGGCACCAAGTACGAGCAGCGCCGCCCCTTCGAGATCTTCATCAACTCGAAGAACATGGATCACTTCCAGTGGATCGTGGCGCTCACCCGCATCCTCTCCGCCGTGTTCCGCAAGGGCGGCGACGTGACGTTCATCGTGGAAGAGCTGAAAGCCGTGTTCGACCCCCGCGGCGGCTACTTCAAGGCCGGCGGCGTCTACATGCCCAGCATCGTCGCCGAGATCGGCTCGGTGGTGGAACAGCACATGAAGAACATCGGGCTGATCCATGATCCGGAAATGGATGAGGCGATGCGGAAGTTGATTGCGGAGAAGCGCGCCGCCTACGAGGCGATGGACTCAAAAAAAAACGCTGACGCCGGCGTGACTGCCAGCTCGACCGGTTCCGAAACCCTGACCTTTCCGCCCGGCTCGATGATGTGCGACAAGTGCAACACCAAGGCGCTGGTGCTGATGGACAACTGCCAGACTTGTCTGAATTGTGGGTATTCGAAGTGCGGGTGAGTTAATTCTGAGGAAGTCGCGGGGGGAATGTATGAAATCAGTTAGTGCAATTGCGTTAGCAATGTTCGTGATGATTTGCTCGGGATGTGTCCAAAATAATGCGAAGCCTGTGACAACTCGAAATAGCGAGCTTACACATGGCAACGTGCAGTTAAACATCAAGGTTGGACAGACGTCAAAGGCTGATGTGTTGGAGCATTTTGGTGCGCCAAACATCACCACGATCGACGGCTCCGGTCAGGAGGTCTGGTCATATCAGCGCCAAGCAACGGTGACTCAGTCCAGCTCGAGTAGCAACTACTGGACTGTAGTTCTTGCGGGAGGTGCGAATTCTGCTTCAGGTTTTGAGCAGACTCAGCGAACGATGACATTAATCATCAAGTTCGGAAAGAACAATCTGGTTTCTGATTTTAGAAGCAGATCAAGTGAATTCTGACGCACGGAGAAACAGGGGATGAAAAAGTTTATTATTGTTGGCTGCCTTGCTATAGCGGCCATGACAGGCTGTGCAACTTCGCCCAAGCCAACGCCAACCTCGTTGCAGATTCAGTCTTTCCAGACGAAAGAATTTGAAACAACGAAGACAATCGTCTTCGGCTCGGTTTTGAGCGTATTTCAGGACTTGGGGTATATCGTGCAGAGTGCCGATAAAGATACTGGGTTTATAACTGCTGCAAGCCCAACTTCCAACAAGACGGGTTTTTGGCAGGCGATGGTTGGTGTTGCGTCAAGCGGTCAAACGAAAGCTACAGCATTTGTTGAAGAGATTAGGCCAGGATACGTCCGCGTCCGCCTTAACTTTGTCAATACACGCAATAATTCTAGCGCGTACGGGCAGACCCAGGCGGAGGATACTCCCATCTTGGATCCGAAGCCCTACCAAGTGGCATTCGAAAAAATAGATGACGCCGTATTCGTAAGGAAAGGCGCTCTCACCTCCGGGCAGAATTAGTTAGCCGAGTTGGACAGTTTTAGGGCTCTCTCGATCCGTGTGGTTGACTTTCAGCCAATGGGCGTCTGAGCGGCATGTAAAATATAAAATAAGGGGTCAGGTTCATTATTCCGCGTAGGTTG
The DNA here is from genome assembly GCF_052978205.1 of Rhodanobacter sp. UC4452_H20. The sequence goes on from NZ_CM129662.1 coordinate 3,519,725, forward strand.
AATGAACCTGACCTTGTTGTTCTGTTCTGTTCAATACGCGGCCGGGCGCACCGACTACCACGACGTGGAGCGCGACGCACTGGCGACACAATGCCGGCGCCTTGCCGTCGCACCTGAACCGGCAGTTGACGCCGTCCTGAGTGCGGGGCCGCTTCCCGGTTTCCCTCGCCGCCGTGCCGCGAGGGCGTCGCCGCTCAGTCCAGCAGCGTCAGCAGTGCTTCGTAGCGGATGTCGGCGGGTTCGCGCATGTTGGCTTCCATCCGGCGCAGCCATTCCAGCGTGCGGCGAGTCTGTTCGCGCTCCGCTTTCTGCGACAGGTCGAAGGTGACCGAATCGGCCACGTGGTGCAGCATCATCACGAAATCGCACGGCGCGCGGCAGGACTGCACCAGGCCGACGATCTGGAAGCCGATGTCCTGGACCTGCGACTTGATCGCGGTGCTGTCGCTGGTCCCGCCCAGCAGTTCCTGCGCCGCCTCGTCCAGGTAGACGTCCATGATCGCGTCGTTGGGGAAGGGCTCCCGCATGGCCTTCGCGACCTTGGCGGTGAGCGCGGGGTCGTCGGTCAATCGGCGGGTCAGGTTTCGCACGCGGGCGCGAACGTGTTCGATGGCCTTGTTGATGTCGGCGCGATCGGCGACGAGGTTGATCACGGCACCGTTGATCTCCTTCGCCACCCGCTCGGCGATCGCGTGGGCATCGGTGCCGACGATGCGCTGCACCCGGCCCTTCAGCGGGTCGCGCAGCGCCTTCTCGATCGCCGGCCCGCTGCGGCCGTGCAGCTGGAACATGGCCGTCATGACGGAGGCCAGGATCGGCCGCAGTTGCTCGCCCCAGTGCAGGATGTGGCGGCGGTCCTCCACCGGCCCCTTGCTTGCCTTCGAGTTGACCGGGATCTTGGCGGCCTTGGTGCCCCAGGGCGGGCGACCGACGAAGGTGACCTCGCCGTCCTCGCCGACGGACATGCCGAACTCGCCGCCGTCTGTGTCTTCGTCATCGCCATCGGACATCGACTGTTCCCCGTTGTGCCTGCCACGCAATATAGCGGGGCAGCCCCGGTGTGCGCCCGGGGTTCGGGCGTTGCCGGCAGATGCGTGGGGAACCGGGGTCGGTAGCCGCTGCCCTCACGACTTCTTCTTGCCGCCACCATCGCGCTTGTTCACGGTGGCCCAGGCGATGCGCTCGGCCGTCTTCTCCGACTTGCCCTTTTTCTTTTCGCTTTCCTCGATGTGGGATGCTTCGCGCTTCTGCTTGGCGGTGTACGAGGATTTGTCGCCCTTGGACATGGGAGTGCTCCAGAGTTAGATGGACGTCCTACGCCAGTGTCCGGGCGGGTGAATGCCCGGTCGTCGATGGATCATCGCCGCGTCATGGCGTCGAGGGGCCGCCACCCGCGTGATCGTGGCGGCGGCAACTTTCCACCGCGCACTTCGCAGGAGGGCCGCCAGGCAGTCGTTCCGGCGCCGCAGGACGCTGTGCTAGGCTCGAACGATGGGAGCAAGACTGCATCGGACAGCGATCGGCCGCACGCGTGAAGTGCGGGGGCCCGACGCGCTGGAACTCATTGCCGCTGGCGCGATCGTGGCAGCCGTGGTGGCGGTCGCCACGGGTTTCGGCAGCCGCGTGATGCTCATGGCGCAGACCCTGGACGCGGTCTCGCTGGCGTGGGCCCCGCAAGTCAACGCCCGGGTCTATCGCGCCGAACATGGTCGATGGCCCTCGGCGGGCGACCCGAACATCCTCGGCGACGCGCGCGCGGGGTCGCACGTGGAGAACCTCTCACTGGCGGAGGGTGGCGTCATCACGGCGCAGGTAGTGCTGGGCCAGTCGCTGCCGGCCGGCAACCGCAGCGGCGCGGTGGCGACAGGCGGTGTGCGGGGGCGGCTGTCGTTCCGCCCCGAGCTGATGGGGTCGGCCGAGGAGCCGACGGTTTCCTTCCTGTGCGGTTACGCCACGCCAGTGTCCGGAACGGTCGAGGCCACGGCCGCGAACCGGACCACCCTCCCCGTGGACTACCTCCCGCCCTCTTGCCGGTGATTGCGAATGGATGCCTTGAAGCTGGATGACTCCCGCGATTTCGTGACGCGCCAGTACGCGCATCTGCTCGCCAGCGGCCTGGACGAGCCGGCGGCGCATGCGCGGTTGCGCGAGGTGCTGGGCGCGGATGCCGTGGCGCTGCTCGGTGGCGGCGATGCGGCGGACGGCCCGGCCCGCTTCGCCGATGCCGGCTTGGGCCCGCGCCTGGCTGCGGCAGCGAAGGAACTTGGCGGCAGCGCGGCCGGCGTGCAAGCCGCGTTCATCCACTCGCTGGCCGAGGCGCGGCTGTTCGCGCTGGACTGGTGGCGGCCGGTGCGCACCTTTCTTTCGTACGTGCTGTTCCTGCTGGGCCTGGCGCTGGTGATCGCGCTCATCTACGCGACCTACGTGCTGCCGGCCTTCAGTCACCTCGACCGCACGCTGGGCGTGCACGGCGCCGCCGACTGGATCGCCGCGAACGGCGCCATCCGCCTGTTCGCGCCGCTGCTGGTGATGGCCATCGTGCTGGTGCTGCTGGCGACGCGATGGCTGCGCATGCGTCGTCGCATGGCGCAGCTGCAACCGCTGGGGCGCGCCCGTGCCGGCTGGCTGGATGGCAAGGGCGCGGCCGCCTACCAGGTGCTGCGCTGCCTGGAGTTTGCCGCTGCGCTCAAGGCGGCAGGGGTGACGGATGCGGCGGTGCTGGAGCCGGCCCTGCGGCTGGCCGGCTGGCCAGCGGGGACGCCGCTCGCCGGCGAACTGGGCGAAAAGCTCGCGCAGGCCGAGCGCCTGGGCACGTTCGGCGTGGAACTGGAATGGCAGCGCCGCCTGCACTGGACCACCGCCCAGGCCCAACTCGAATCGTCGCGCGACCGCCTGATCCTGGCCTCGCGCGTGCTGTTCTACATCCTGGTCGGCGTCATGGTCACGGTGCTTTACGTCCCGATCTTTTCAGTCGCCAGCATGGTGGGAGTGCATTGAGGATGACACGCAAACGCGGATTCACGCTTATCGAACTGATGATCGTCGTGGCCATCATCGGCATCCTCGCGGCGATCGCGATCCCGGCGTACCAGAGCTACGTCATTCGCGCGCAGACCACCGAGGCGTTCTCGCTGGGCTCGTTCGTGCAGCCGAAGATCGTCGACTACTACCGCCAGTTCGGCCACTTCCCCGCGGACAACCGCGCCAGCGGCGTGCCGTCGGCGGGGTCGATCATCGGCCACTACGTGGGCGCGGTGACCGTCGACGATGGCGTGATCAACATCCGTTTCCGCGACAAGAACATCAACAGCGCCCTGCAAGGCCAGGTGCTGAGCCTGCGGCCGCTGGTGGTGAAGGGCAGCCCGCACAGTCCGATCGCCTGGGCCTGCGGCGAGTCGCCGGCACCGGAGGGCATGTCGGCCATCGGCACCAACCGCACCACGCTCAAGGCCACCTATCTGCCGTCGAGCTGTCGCGCGCCATAGGCGCCCCGGCTTCGGCGCATCACGCCGCCGTTGCATCCACCGCGGCACCCCGGCAGCCCGCCGCCATCACGATTCGACAAAACGCTGCAGCCGCGCCAGCGCCGCGCCCCACTGCGCGCTGATCGCGTCCAGCGCCTGGCGCGCCTCGTCCAGCCGCGCCGGCGTGAACTCCCACAGCCGCTCGCGGCCCTGGCGCAAGTCCTGCACCAGGCCGGCATCGGCAAGCACCTGCAAATGCTTGGTGACGGCCTGGCGGGTGATGGTGGTACCCGCGGTGAGCTGCGCAATCGACAGCGCGCCGCCGGCACACAGCGCGACGACCAGCCGCAGCCGGGTGGCATCGCCCAGCGCGGCGAACACCGGCGCGCTGGCGGACAACGCGGCGGCCTTGCGCCGGGAGCGTTCAGTGCGCGGCGACATATTTCTCGATGTTGCCCATCTGCATGGCCCAGCCACCGGCGTTGGCGCGCAGTGCGGCGTCGCGGCGCGCGGCCGGCAACCGGTCGAAGCCGGACTCGGTGAGTCGCAGCATGATGCCCTCGGCCAACGCTTCGAGTTCAAAGGTGACCAGGGTGGTCGGCTCCTTGTCGTAGTCCATCCCCGCCTCGATCGCGTAGGGGTGCCAGCGCCAGGCGAACACGCGCATCGGTTCGATGCGCTCGACGTACAGCGTGAACGGCGTGCCGGCATGCGGCGCCTGCAACTTTGCGACGTCGGCGTCGACCTGGGTGGGCTGGATCGTGCCGGTGATCGGCTGCCCGGCGACGAAGGGGCCGTCCAGCGCCATGCCGAACCAGGCGCCGAATGCGCGGGCGTCGGTCAATGCGTGCCACACCCGTTCGAGCGGTGCACGGAGCAGGATGTGTTGTTCGATGCGATCGGTCGACGAACTCATGGGTCATCCTCAATGGCAACCTTTAGGTTGCATGATGCACGCGCCGCGCCTGATATGCAATCTTTCAGTTGCTCGATTGCTGCCGCCGGTTTCCAGTCGCCAGCACCTGTCGGGGAAGGCCTGCGATACTTCGCCGGCGTGGCGCGCAAGGGGGAAACGGCATGTCGTGGGGATGGACCTTGCTGGGAGTGTTCGGCCAGCTGCTGCTGGCGTATCTGCTGTTCATGCTGGTGGCATTTTCCGGCGGCGGCATGGCCAGCGGGCGTTCGCTGCGCCCGCGCCAGTTGCGGGTGCTGAACCTGTCGATCTTCGTGCTGCCCGGTGCCTGCCTGTGCAGCGCGCTCATCGTGCTGTGCCTGCAAGTGTGCGGTGGCGGCGCCGGTGCATACGCCTGGCATGCGCTGCCGCTGGTGGCCACCGTGCTGTATCTGGGCTATCTGCGCTGGCTGGTCCGGCACGGCTGAAGCGTCACGCACACCCTGTTACCGTGCGCGGGCATGTTCACCGGAGACAGGCCATGGAACCCGAATTCTGGCATCGGCGCTGGCGCGAGGGTCGCACCGGCTTTCATCAGGATCGACCCACGCCGTTGCTGCTCGCGCACTGGTCGGCGCTGGCACTGGCGCCGGACACCCGCGTGCTGGTGCCGCTGGCCGGCAAGTCGCTGGACATGGTCTGGCTGGCCGCGCAGGGGCATCGCGTGCTGGGCGTGGAGCTGTCGCCGCTGGCAGTGGAGCAGTTCTTCGCCGAACACGAACTGACGCCGCAGGTGTCCGCCTCGGCCTGTGGCCGTCGCCACGTGGCCGGCAACATCGAGCTGATCTGCGGCGACGTGTTCGGGCTCGATGCCGACCTCCTCGCCGATTGCTCGGCGGTGTACGACCGCGCCGCGCTGATCGCGCTGCCGCCGGAGCTGCGCCGTCGCTACGTGGACGAAGTGCATGCGCAGCTGCCTGCCGGCTGCCGCGGCCTGCTGATCACGCTCGACTATCCGCCGCACGAAAAGCAGGGCCCGCCGTTTGCCGTGTCCGAGGCCGAGGTGCGCGAGCGTTACGGCCGCGACTGGGTGGTGGAGTTGCTGGAGCGCCGCGACATCCTGGCCGAGCAGCCGGGCTTCGCCGCCGAAGGGGTGAGCGCACTGGAGACCGCCGCGTACCGGCTGCTGCGCAAGGCCTGATTCACCGCGCCGTTCGGTGCGTGCGAAAAGGTCTAGACTGGCCGCGTCAAACGTTCCCGCCTTGTGCGTGGAGGGTTCCGGCATGGTGGCCTGGATGCATGCGGCGATCCTGGCGTGGTCGGTGGCCACCGCGCCCGCCCCGGCCATGCCGCCGCCGGAGCCGATGCCGCCTCCCGAACAGGTCATGGCGATTCCGCCGGCCTTGCGCGCGCAACTGCAGCAGCAGGTCACCGGCGGCGGCGGGTCGGAGCGGCAGCGGCTGCAGCGCCTGGTGGCGTTCCTGTTCGATCCTTCCGGCCTGGGCATGACCTACGCCGCCGACGCCACCTTGACGGTGGCGCAGGCGTACCGGCTGCGCCAGGCCAACTGCCTCACCTTCACCCTGCTCACCATGGCGCTGGCGCGCGAGGCCGGGCTGGAGGCCCGCGCGCAGGAGATCGACGACGTCGTGGCCTGGCGCGTGCAGGACAACGTGGTCTACCGCTTCAACCACGTCAATGCGCAAGTCGCCATCGGCCGCATGCGCTACACCGTCGACGTGGCCCGCGACGAGGTGCTGGCGCGGCACCAGCCCGAGCCGATTCCCGACCAGCGCCTGCTGGCGCTCTACTACAACAACCGCGCCGCCGAATTGCTGGCCGACGATGACCCGAAGGTCGCCGCCCCCTACATGGCGATGACGCTGCAGCTGGCGCCGCGCTATGCCAGCGGCCGGGCCAATGCCGGCGTGTTGCAGCTGCGCCTGGGCGACCTGCGCGGCGCCGAGCGCAACTATCTGCAGGCGCTGGCGCTGGACCCGACGCATGCAGGCGCGCTGTTCAACCTGGTCACGCTGTATCGCAGCCAGGGCGACGAGGCGCGCCGCGCCCGCTTCCAGCAGCGACTGGAAAAGGTGCAGCAGAAGGACCCTTACTTCCAGTTCCTGCTGGCCATGGACGACGAAAAACGGGGCGACTACGCCGGCGCGGTGCAGCACTACCGGCGCGCCATCCGGCTGTACCACGGCGACCCGCGTTTCTACCTCGGGCTGGCCCGGGTCTATCGGCAACTGGGCGAGGAGCGCCATGCGCGGCGGGCCCTGCAACGTGCCGACGTGCTCGGCCGCAACGCCGACGCGGACCACCGCGCGCGGGTGCCGCTGCGCAATTGAGGTCGGCGGGGATGATTTCCGGGTACTTTCAATTTTCACCTTTTGAGGTGAAAATGCCGAAACCATGAGCCTGCACCTGACCAGCCGCCAGTCCAACATCCTCGAGTTCATCCGCGCCCGCGTGGCACGGGATGGGCAGGCGCCCACGCTGGAGGAGATCGGCCAGGCGATGGGCCTGCCCCACGTCAGCGCGGTGCTCAAACACGTGCGTTCGCTGGAGGCCAAGGGGCGGCTGGCGATCGAGCCGCACCGCTCGCGCGGCATCCGCCTGGTGGATGCGCCCGACGCGCTGGATGCCGATACCCTGGAGCTGCCGCTGGTCGGCCGCATCGCGGCCGGCGAGCCGCTGTTCTCCGAGTCGCGGATCGAGCGCAGCCTGCGCGTGTCGCGCTGGCTGTTCCGGCTCACGCCGGATTACCTGGTGCGGGTGGTCGGCGACTCGATGCGCGACGAGGGCATCCTCGACCAGGACCTGGTCGGCGTGCACGCCACGCCGGTGGCGCGGCACGGCCAGGTGGTGGCGGCGCGCGTCGGCGGCGACCGCTTCACGATCAAGCGGCTGTACTGGCAGGGCGAGGTGATCCGGCTGCTGCCGAACAGCCCCGGTTACCAGCCGATCGATCCCGACCCCACCGAGGATTTCGCCATCGAAGGCCTGTTCGCCGGCCTGCTGAGGGGCGGCTGATGGCGGCCGTGGTGCCACTGTCGAACCTGCTCGATGCGCGCCGGGTCTGGCGCGGCCGGGCCGAGCCGCCGCCGGCCGGCGAGCAGCCGACCGGCTGGGCCGCGCTGGATGCGGTACTGCCCAGCGGCGGCTGGCCGGCGGCGGCGCTGTCGGAAATCCTGCTGCCGCTGGATGGCGTGGGCGAACTGCAACTGGTGCTGCCCACGCTGGCGCGCCTCAGCCAGGGTGCGCGGCCGGTGGTGCTGGTGGCGCCGCCGTATCTGCCCTGCGTGGCCGGTTGGCGCCAGCACGGCGTGGACATGCGTCGGGTCGAGATCGTCAACGCGACCGAGGCCGACGTGCTGTGGGCGACGGAGCAATGCCTGCGCTCGGGCAGCTGCGCGGCGGTGCTGGCGTGGCCGCGGCAGGCGGACGATCGCGCGCTGCGGCGCCTGCAGGTGGCGGCCGACGGCGGCCGCGCGCTGGCCTTCGCGTTCCGTGATCGCCGGCATCTCTCCAATGCCTCGCCGGCGGCGTTGCGGCTGGAGCTGGAGGCACGGCCGCAGGCGCGGGTATGGGTGCGCAAATGCCGGGGCGGCGCGGTGCCGGCGCAACCGCTGCCGCTGCCCACCGCGGCGCTGCATTGATGGTGGCCGCGCATGTTGTGGGCTTGCATCTTGTTGCCGCAGCTGGCACTGGACGGTGTCCTCCGCCGCCGCCCGGACGCGGGCCCGCTGGTGCTGGTGGCCGGCACCGGACATGCGCGCAGCATCGTGGCGGCGAACGCGGCCGCGCGCGACGCCGGCCTGCGCGTGGGTCAGCGGCTGAGCGCGGCGCAGGCGCTGCTGGCGCAATTCGAGGCGCTGCCGTACCAGCCTGAGCGGGTCGACCACTGGCATCGGTTCCTGGCCGCGGTGGCCTATCGCTACAGCGCCGAGGTGAGCCTGTTGCCGCACGCGATCGTGCTGGAGGTCAGCCGCAGCCTGAACCTGTTCGGCTCGTGGCCGCGGCTGGAAAGCCTGCTGCGTGCCGATCTCGACGCGCTGGGTTTCCGCCACCGGATCAGCGCCGCGCCCACGCCGCATGCGGCACACGTGCTGACCGGTGTCGCCGACGGCCAAGTGGTGCTCACCGACGAGCAACTGCGCCACGCGCTGCAGCGCATCCCGCTGTCGCAGAGTCGCCTGCCTGCGGCGGCGGCCGACGCCTTGCCGGGCATGGGCATCCGCACGCTGGGCCAGTTGCTGGCGCTGCCGCGCGACGGCCTGCGCCGGCGCTTCGGTGCGGAGTTGCTGCTGGCGCTGGATCGGCTGACCGGCGCGGCCACGGCCGGCCTGGAAGCGTATCGGCCACCCGACCGCTTCGACCTGCGCATCGAACTCACGCATGAAGTCGAAGCCATCGGCGCGCTGGTGTTTCCGCTGCGTCGGATGACGGCCGACCTGTCCGCCTACCTGGCCGGTCGCGACGGCGGCGTGCAGCGTTTCACGTTGCAGCTGGAACATCGCGAGGGACACACCGAGGTGAAGGTGGGCCTGCTCGCACCCGAGCGCGAGGCCGGCATGCTGTTCGAACTGGCACGCGCGCGGCTGGAGCAGGTGCAACTGCCGCAGCCGGTGCTGGCCATGCGCCTGATCGCGCGCGACCTGCCTGCGTTCGTGCCGGCCGGCCGCGACCTGTTCGACGAACGCCCCGCCAATGCGTTGCCGATCGAACAGTTGCGCGAACGCCTGCGCGCGCGGCTGGGCGATCGCGCCGTGCATCGGCTGGGCAGCACCACCGATCCGCGGCCCGAGCTGGCGCAGAAAGTGACGGCCCACGATGCCGGCTGGCAGGAACCCTCGCCGCGACCGACCTGGCTGTTCGAGCGGCCGATTCCCCTGCGCGGCCCCGCGCCACACATCCTGGCCGGCCCCGAGCGGCTGGAAACCGGCTGGTGGGATGGCGGCGAGGTGTGCCGCGACTACTACGTGGTGGAAACCGCGCAAGGCCAGCGCGGCTGGGCATTTTGCGCGCCGGGCGAGCGCGACGGCTGGATGCTGCACGGCTGGTTCGCATGAACGCGTATGCCGAGCTGCATTGCCTGTCGAACTTCTCGTTCGGCCGCGGCGCATCCAGCGCGCGTGAATTGTTCGAACGCGCGAAGGCTTGCGGCTACGAGGCGCTGGCGATCACCGACGAGTGTTCGCTGGCCGGCATCGTGCGCGCGCTGGAGGCTTCGCGCGCCACCGGCATGAAGCTGATCGTGGGCGCCGAATTCCAGCTCGACGACGGCCCCAAACTGGTGCTGCTGTGCGAGAACAAGGCCGGCTATACCGCACTGTGCGCGCTGATCACCCGTGGCCGCCGCGCCGCGGCCAAGGGTACGTACCGGCTGCAGCGCGCCGATCTCGCCGATGGCGTGCCGGGCACCTTTGCGCTGTGGCTGCCCGGGCGCGAGCCCGATGTCGCGCACGGTCGCTGGATGCGCGACACCTTCGCCGAGCGGGCGTGGCTGGCGGTGGAACTGCATCACGGGCCGGACGACGCGCAACGCCTGCGCGAGCTGCAGCGGCTCGGGCACAGCCTCGACCTGCCGCTGGTTGCCGCCGGCGACGTGCACATGCACGTGCGTCGCCGGCTCGCGCTGCAGAACACGCTCACCGCGATCCGCCATCGCGTGCCGCTGGCCGAAGCCGGCGCGCTGATCTTCCGCAACGGCGAACGCCACCTGCGCCGGCGCGAGGCGCTGGGTGCGATCTACCCTGCCGCGCTGATGCTCGAAAGCACCGCCATCGCCGCGCGCTGCGCGTTCAGCCTCGACGAACTGGAATACCGCTACCCCGCCGAACTGGTGCCGGCCGGCCACAGCGCCAGCAGCTGGCTGCGCCATCTCACCGAACAAGGCGTGCGCTGGCGCTGGCCGGATGGCGTGCCGGAGAAAGTCCGGGCGCAGATCGAGCACGAGCTGGGCCTGATCGAATATCTGAAGTACGAGTCCTATTTCCTCACCGTGCACGACATCGTGCACTTCGCCCGCAGCAAGGGGATTCTCTGCCAGGGCCGCGGCTCGGCGGCCAACTCCGCCGTGTGTTTCGCGCTCGGCGTCACCGAGGTCGACCCGGCGCGGATGAACCTGCTGGTGGAGCGTTTCATCAGCAAGGAGCGCAACGAGCCGCCCGACATCGACGTGGATTTCGAGCACGAGCGGCGCGAGGAAGTGATCCAGTACATCTATGCCAAGTACGGTCGCGAGCGTGCCGCGCTGGCGGCCACGGTGATCTGCTATCGCGGCAGGAGCGCCGTGCGCGACGTGGCCAAGGCGCTGGGCCTGCCGCCGGACCAGGTGGACCAGCTGAGCGGCATCTTCGGCTGGCGCGGTGAGCAATCGCTGGACGAACGCCTGCGCGAACACGGTTTCGATCCACAGGGCGCGGTGCTGCGCCGGGTGCTGAAACTCACCGCCGAGTTGCGCGACATGCCGCGGCACCTGTCGCAGCACGTGGGCGGTTTCGTGATCAGCGACGCGCCGCTGGCCGAACTGGTGCCGGTGGAGAACGCGGCGATGCCCGATCGCACCATCATCCAGTGGGACAAGGACGACCTGGACACGATGCGCCTGCTCAAGGTCGATTGCCTGGCGCTGGGCATGCTCAGCTGCGTGCGCCGTTGCCTGGACCTGCTGCGCGCGCATCGCGGCCAGGATTACAGCCTGGCGACGCTGCCGGCCGAAGACCCGCAAACGTACGAGATGATCCAGCGTGCCGACACCGTCGGCGTGTTCCAGATCGAGAGTCGCGCGCAGATGGCGATGCTGCCGCGGCATCGCCCGGAAAATTTCTACGACCTGGTGATCCAGGTGGCGATCGTGCGGCCCGGCCCGATCCAGGGCGACATGGTGCATCCGTACCTGCGCCGCCGGCGCGGCGAGGAGCCGGTGGACTATCCCTCGGAGGATCTGAAGGCGGTGTTCGAACGCACCCTGGGCGTGCCGCTGTTCCAGGAGCAGGTGATGAAGCTGGCGATCGTGGCGGCCGGCTACACGGCCGGCGAGGCCGACCAGCTGCGCCGCGCGATGGCGGCGTGGAAACGTCACGGCGGCATGGAGCACCACCGCGAGCGGATCATCCGCGGCATGCTCGAACGCGGCTACACCGCCGAGTTCGCCGCGCGACTGTTCGAGCAGATCAAGGGCTTCGGCAGCTACGGTTTTCCCGAGAGCCACGCGGCCAGTTTCGCCGGCATCGTCTACGCCAGCTGCTGGCTGAAATGCCACGAACCGGCTGCGTTCGCCTGCGCCCTGCTCAACGCGCAGCCGATGGGTTTCTACGGGCCCAGCCAGATCGTGCAGGACGCGCAGCGCCACGGCATCGCGGTGCGGCCGGTCGACGTGCGCCACAGCGACTGGGACTGCACGCTGGAGGACGACGCGCGGGAAGGGCAGCCGGCGCTGCGGCTCGGCCTGCGGCAGGTGCGCGGTTTTCGCGAAGACGTGGCCGAGCGGATTTCGGCGGCGCGCGCCGCGCGTGCCTTCGTCGACGTGACGGATCTGTGCGCCCGCACCGGCATCGACCGCCGCCAGCAGGAGCTGCTGGCCGAGGCGGGCGCCTTGCGTGGCCTGGCGGGTCATCGGCATCGCGCGAAGTGGGCGGTGGCCGGGGTCGAATCGCAGCTGCCGTTGTTCGGGCGCGCCAGTCCGGCGGAAGAGGCTGTCGTGCTGCCGGTGCCGTCGGTGGCGGAAAACCTGCAGTCGGACTATGCGCGCACCGGACTCAGCCTCGGCCCGCATCCGCTGCAACTGATCCGCCCGCGCCTGCGCGCGGCGCGTTTCACCGACTCGCGCAGCCTGCGCGGCCAAGCGCACCAGAGCACGGTGCGCGCCGCCGGCCTGGTCACCCAGCGCCAGCGCCCGCAGACCGCCAGCGGCGTCACCTTCATCACCATCGAAGACGAGCACGGCGCGATCAACGTGGTGGTGTGGAACCAGGTGGCCGAGCGGCAGCGGCGCGCGTATCTGGAGGCGCGCCTGCTCGGGGTGGAAGGGCAGTGGGAGTGCGTCGACGGCGTGGCCCACCTGATCGCCCGGCGGCTCACCGACATGAGTGCGTGGCTGGGCGAGCTGGACAGTCGCTCGCGCGATTTCCGCTGACTCCGGCGCTGCCGCCGCGCAGGGAATCGGTTAGGCTGGAGCCGCCGCCCGGCCAGGCATGGGGATGCCACCGGGCGGTTTTCCTTCCATCGCAATGCAGGGGATTTTATGGGTACTTCTACGTTTGCCGCCTTGGCCGGCATGGGCCTGTTCGCCATCTTGATCATGATCGTCGTGGGCATCGCGCTTGGCGCGCTGGTGCTGGCCGTGTCCTTTCGCCTGGTGGTCGGTTTCATGCCGTCCTACCTGCGTGCGTTGGGTGCCGTGGTGCTGACCTATGTCGGGGTGTTCGTGGTGACACTGATCCTCGGCATGGTGGTGCACAGCAGCGTGCTGTCGCTGATCGTGACCTTCCTCGTCGGTGCCGTCGTGGTGAACTACCTGTTGCTGGCCGCGGACGGCAGCCAGATCGGCTTCGGCAAGGCCTGCGTGGTCGAGCTGGTCAACATGGTGATCGGCATCGTGCTGGCGCTGATCATCGGTTTCATCTTCGCGATGGTGTTTGGCGCGGCGCTGTTCGGCCTGCACTGAGCCTCGATGCATGGCGGGGGCGCCGGCCGCCTCCGCCATGGGTCGAGGATCACACCAGCGTGCTGGCCACGCCGAACCCGATCGCCATGCTCGCGGCCACCGCCATGCAGGCGCTGCCGGGGCGGATGCGGCGGGCGTCGATGCGCGGCACCAGCCGCCACAGCAGGACCGCGCCGAGCAGCATGTCCAGCACCAGCGCGACGCGCAGCAGGCCCGAGTGCAGCAGGCCGCCGTAGGGTGGATGCACCGCGCCTTCGCAGACGGCCACCAGGAACACCAGCAACAGTCCGAGCATCGTCCACAGCAGGCAGGCGAGGTAGACGCGGTTGAACACCACCGCGCAGCGCTCGGTCCAGCGCAGCACCGACCAGCCGATCAGCGCGAACACCAGCGCCGCCATGCTGCTGTAGAGCACCCACCAGAGCAGGGTGCTGGTCACGGCAAGTGCGGTATTCATGTGATCTGGCGGAGTCCCAGTTTGCGATAGAGCTTGGCCATCAGCCACGCCGGGCCGACCAGCAGGTAGGACAGATCGGTGAGGAAGCTGGGCTTGCGGCCTTCGTACTTGTGGCCGATGAACTGGCCGATCCAGGCCACCACGAACACGCCGACCGCCCACCACGCCAGCGCCGGCGCGCCCAGCCGCCAGTACAGGAAGTTGGTGAACAGGCCCAGCACGGCGAACGCGATCAGCAGGCCCGCCGCGAGCCGGTGCGAGCGCTTCCAGTACCAGTAGAACGCCAGCACCATCACCAGCACCGCCCACGAACCGGGGCGCAGCGCGGTGAACGGCACCGGGGCCGCCCACAGCAGCGCGATCACCGACCACACGATCGGCGGCACGCAGAACCAGTGGAACATCTGGTTGGTCGGGTTCTGGTGGTCGCTGCTGTAACTGTCGAGCCAGTCCTGCATGGTGCGCATGAGCGTTCCCCCTCGATGAAACCTCAGTCGAGCCGGATGCCGGCCAGCTTGTGCAGCGCCTCGGCATACTTGGCCGCGGTGCGTGCGATCACCTCGTCCGGGATCACCGGGCCGGGTGCGGTCTTGTTCCAGTGCTGCGTCTCCAGCCAGTCGCGCACGAACTGCTTGTCGTAGCTGGGCGGGCTGATGCCGGTGCGGTATTCGTCGGCCGGCCAGAAGCGGGAGGAATCCGGGGTGAGCATCTCGTCCATCACGTAGAGCTTGCCGCTCGCATCGGTGCCGAACTCGAACTTGGTGTCGGCGATGATGATGCCGCGCTCGGCCGCATAGGCGGCGGCCCAGCGGTAGATCGCCAGCGTGGCGTCGCGCACCTGCCCGGCGAGGTCGGCGCCGACCGCGTCCACCACGGCGTCAAAGCTGACGTTCTGGTCGTGGTCGCCCACCGCCGCCTTGGTCGAGGGCGTGAAGATCGGTTCGGGCAACTGCTGCGCCTGCTTCAGGCCGGTCGGCAGCGCGATGCCGCACAGCGCACCGCTGGCCTGGTAATCCTTCCAGCCCGAGCCGATCAGGTAGCCGCGGGCGATGCATTCCACCGGCACCGGTTTCAGCCGCCGCACCACCACCGCGCGCTTCTCGTACAGCTTGAGGTCGGTGCCGGGCGGCAGCACCTCGGCCAGCGGCACGTCGAGCAGGTGGTTCGGTACCAGGTGCGCGGTCTTGCCGAACCAGAAGTTGGAGATCTGGGTGAGCATCTCGCCCTTGCCCGGGATCGGGTTGGGCATCACCACGTCGAACGCCGACAACCGGTCGGTGGCCACCATCAGCAGCCGCTGATCATCCAGCGCGTAGACATCGCGCACCTTGCCGCGATGGATCAGCTCGAGGCCAGGCAGGTTCGATTGGGGCAGGGTGGTGGGCACGGCGGGTTCCACGAGGCGGCAAATGTCTATTGTAGCGACTGCCGGCACGGCGCCGGGAGCGTGCCGCCGGGCCGATCGGGCGCACTGCTAGAATTGGCATCCTTTGGCCCCATGTGTTGCCGATGCGAATATTCCTGATCGCGGCGCTTTGCCTGGCCGCCTCGCCCAGCCTTGCCCAATCTGCCTCCCGGCCCGGCCGGCTCGGCCTCTGCGCGGCCTGCCACGGCGAGACCGGGCAGGCGCACGTGCCCGGCGTGCCGAACCTGGCCGGGCAGCGGCTGGATTATCTGCGCGATGCGCTCAAGCAGTACCGCGACGGCCGCCGCGACGTGCCGGTGATGCGCGCGGCGATCGGCCCGCTGAACGCCGCCGAGCTCGATGCGCTGGCACGCTGGTACAGCGCGCAGGCAGCCGCGCCGGCGCAGGTGCAGCCATGAGTTTCACCTACACGATCTGGTTCGGCATCTTCGGCCTGCTGGTCGGCCACATGCCGGGCGCGGTGGTGGGCGCGGTGCTCGGTTTCATCTTCGACAACCTGCGCCACAGCCAGCGCCGCCAGGCCACGCCCGAGGCCGGCGGTTTCGTCGGCCCGCTGTTCACCCTGCTTGGCGCGGTGGCCAAGTCCGACGGTCGCGTCTCCGAGGCCGAGATCGCGGTGGCCGAGCGGCTGATGACGCGCATGGGCCTGACCGCCGAGCAGCGCGCGCAGGCCGTGGCCAGCTTCAATGCGGGCAAGCAGCCTGAGTTCGACGTCACCCGCACCATCGCCGAGCTGCGCAGCTGGGTCGGCCTGCGCCGCGACCACGCGTTCCCGGTGCTGGACGTGGTGATCGAGACGGTACTGTCCGAGGGCAACCCGGGGCCGGAGAAGATGTCGATCCTGCGCCAGCTCGCCTTCGCGCTGCGCGTCAGCGACATGGAGCTGATGGCGCTGATGGCGATGAAGGGCTACGCCTGGAACCAGGGCGCGGGCGGCCCGCGCGGCGGCCGCCAGCAGTACGGCAATGGCGGCGGCTACGTGCCGCCGCAACGCACGCCGCAAGGGCCCGATCCCTATGCCGTGCTGGGCATCGACCGCAACGCCGACGAGCGCGCCATCAAGCGCGCCTACCGCAAGCTGATCTCCGAGCACCACCCCGACCGCCTCGGCGACCTGCCCGAAGACATGCGCAAGCGCGCCGAGTCGCGCGCCAGCGAGATCAACGCCGCCTACGACCGCATCAAGGAAGCACGGGGATTCAAATGATGGGGCCGGGAATGGGGAATAGGGAATGGGGAATGGCAGAAGCGGCTTTGCGGTGGCATTTGCCGCGTCAGGCTTCATAATCTTCCTGATTCCCGATTCCCGATTCCCGATTCCCGATTCCCGATTCCCGGCTTATGAGCAAGCAAAGCGCCATCATCGCCCCGTCCATCCTCGCCGCCGATTTCGCCCGGCTGGGCGAGGACACCGCCGCGGCGCTCGCCGCGGGGGCGGACTGGGTGCATTTCGACGTGATGGACAACCACTACGTGCCGAACCTCACGATCGGGCCGATGGTGCTCGCCTCGTTGCGCAAGTACGGCATCACGGCGCCGATCGACGTGCACCTGATGGTCAAGCCGGTCGATCGCATCGTGCCGGATTTCGCCAAGGCCGGCGCCAGCCTGATCAGCTTCCATCCGGAAGCGAGCGAGCATGTCGACCGCACGCTGGGGCTGATCCGGGAATCCGGCTGCCAGGCCGGGCTGGTGTTCAACCCGGCCACGCCGCTGGACCATCTCGACTACGTGATGGACAAGCTCGACATGATCCTCATCATGTCGGTGAACCCCGGTTTCGGCGGGCAGAAGTTCATCCCTGGCACGCTGGAGAAGCTGCGCCAGGCGCGTGAGCGGATCGAAGCCAGCGGCCGTGCGATCCGGCTGGAAGTCGACGGCGGCGTCACCGCCGACAACATCGGCGCGATCGCCGCCGCCGGCGCCGACACCTTCGTGGCCGGCTCGGCGATCTTCCACGCGAAGGATTACGCGGCCGAGATCGCCGCCATGCGCAAGGCGATCGGGTGAGGATGCCCGCCGCCATGCGCAAGGCGATCGGTTGAGGATATCCGCCGCCATGCGCAAGGCGATCGCCTGGCCAGACGGCACAAAGAAAAAATCCCGGCGCCAGGAGGGAGGCACCGGGATAAACGTCGTCGGGGACGCAAGGGGGAAAACACCATGGATTGGCGCGTGCCGGCGCGAAAGTCCGCCAGGGAGCTCGCAAACCTCGCACCGGCAGGTTCCACGGCAAAGAGGAACGCACGCCAATCATCAGGTCCGACCCGGTACCTGCCGATTGGTTCCCGCGGCGAGGCTCAATTTGCCAACTGTGTCGTTCAGGTTCGCTGTGCGGATCGCGGCCGCAGCCGGCTGGATCGAGCCTGCGCGCGCATGTTCAGCCATTGCGCCAGCGCGACCCGGGCGTGCAGCCACACCGCATCGAGGCCCAGTCCGGCGGCCAGCATCAGACTGCCGACCATCAACCAGTGACGCCATGTGCGCGAAAGCCGTATTACTGCATGCATGTCGGTGTCCTCCTGTGGCCCGAGCCACGATGGCATTGCCGCACGCGTGAAGGTCGCGCGGGAGCCGCGCCGGCGGCGGCGTTCGGGCCAGTCGTGGCAAAGGGCGGGCAGCACGCGCACGAAAAAAAGCCCCTCGCAAGCGAGGGGCAAGCAACCACCAGGGGGAGGACCACGGTTACAGCGGTTGCCAGTCGGGATCGGTGTCGTCCCGGGCCGCACCCGGCGCGATTCCTTTCGCGCCGGGTGCGCGGACGACTTCCACCACGGCAAACGGATCGAGTCTGGACAGATGACGGGACATGGCGCGCCTCCTTCAGAAGAAGCCGACCAACAGGCCCAGCAGCAGGGCGCCCAGCGCCAGGCCGGTGCGCAGCGGCTCGAAGCCGTGCAGTTCGGCGCGGGGGTCGTGTTCGTTGCGGCGGGTGTCCATGAGTGACCTCGTGATGGAGTGCGTGGATCACATCAAAGCCTCCGTCGCGGCGCGTGCGCCGGCCGCTGCCGGGCGATTTGCCGCCGGCTTGTGGCAAATCGCTGGCAGCGTGCTGCGACCGCTTGCGCCCGCGCGGCGCGCATAGCACGCTGCAGCCATCATCCAAGGAGTGCGCCATGGGCCGCAGCATTGCCATCGTCGAGGACGAACCGCTGATCCGCGCCAACTACGTCGAGGCGCTGAACCGTTTCGGCTACGACGCGCGCGGCTACGGTTCGCGCCAGGAAGCGTCCAGCGCGTTCGCGATGAAGTTGCCCGAGCTGGTCATCATCGACATCGGCCTGGGCGACGAACCGGAGGGCGGCTTCGACCTGTGCCGCGAACTGCGCGCGAAATCGTCGACGCTGCCGCTGATCTTCCTCACCGCGCGCGATTCGGATTTCGACGTGATCTCCGGCTTGCGGCTGGGCGCGGACGACTACCTCAGCAAGGACACCAGCCTGCACCAGCTGGCCGCGCGCATTGCCGCGCTGTTCCGCCGGATCGAGTCGCTGAAGGCGCCCGCCTCCAGCGAGACGGTGCTCGAGCACGGCCCGCTGAAGCTGGAGTCCGAGCGCATGCGCATCACCTGGAACGGCGCGGAAATCCCGCTCACCGTCACCGAGTTCTGGATGGTGCACACGCTGGTGCGCTTCCCCGGCCACGTGAAGAACCGCGACCAGCTGATGCGCGAGGCGGAGCTGGTGGTGGACGACGCCACCATCACCTCGCACATCAAGCGCATCCGCAAGAAGTTCGTGGCGGTGGCGCCCGAGTTCGACGCGATCGAGACGGTGCATGGCGTGGGCTACCGGTGGAAACCGTGAGCGCGCGTCTGTGCGTGGCGCTGGCGCTGTTGTTCTGCGCGGCGCTGACCTGGGCGACCGGTACCGACGACGACGTGCTGGCCCGCGGCGCCCGCGACGGCAACGCGCCGGCCTGGACGATCGCGGTGGCATCGCCGCCGGGCTGGACGCGCGACTGTTGCACCTACGCCCAGGCGATCGGCGTCAACGCGGTGCTGTACCAGGGCGAGTGGAGCGGCAAGCCGCAGCGGGTGATGGTGCTGAACGTGTGGCCGCGCGTGCTGAGCAGCCTGGCCGCCGAGGTGCAGGCCGACCGGAAGCGCTACCTCCAGCTCGACCCCGCCGGCAAGGCCGCCAGCTTCGCCGTGCGCCATCCGCACATGTCCTGCGAGGCCAGCGTCTACGAAGGCAGCGACCACGTGGACGACGTGCTGGTGTTCTGCGACCCGGGCCAGGCCAGCGGCATCCGCTACAGCTGGTCGATGGCCTTCGATGACGGCGACCCCACGCGGCGCGCGCTACTGGATGACTTCATGCGGGTGGTGATGGCCTCGCGCTACCAGCGTGCCACGGCACCGGCCGATGCCCGCTGAGCGACGGACCGGAGCGGCATGAGCCTGCGTCGCAAGCTGCTGCTGGTGGCGCTGTGCACGCTGGCGCTGCCGGTGGCCGGCTGGTTCGACGTGCGCCAGATGGAGTCGCTGCTGCGCGACGGCCAGGCCCAGGCCCTGGTGGCCTCGGCGCAGGTGGTGGCGCGCAGCCTGGTGGTGACCCGTGCGTTGCCGCCGGCCGACGGCCCGAGCTGGTACGTGCAGGAGGCGCCCACGCCGATCACCGTCGACGGCTACGGCGACGACTGGGCACCGCTGACGCCATGGAGCCAGCCGTTCGCGCGACGCGGACAGCTGTTGCTGGCCGAGGATGCGGACGGCTTTTACCTGCATGCGCAGATGGCCGACACCCACCGCACCCGCGCCGATGCCGAAGACGCGAACGCGCTGCTGGCCGACCATCTGATTCTCGCCCTCGGCAACGCCGCCGGCCAGCGGCGCTACCTGCTGGCCAGCGCGGCACCGGGGCCGCTGCAGGCATTGCCGCTGGACCCGCCGGTGCCCGGCCTGCCCGATCAGCTCGGCGCGAGCTGGCAGGAGGACGGCAGCGGCTACCAGGTCGAGCTGCGCCTGCCGAGGCAACCGGCGCCGAGCCGCCTGGGTATCGGCGCCTATGACGCCAGCAGCGGCGGCGATCGGCAGGCCGTCGAGTCGCGCCCATTGCGCCGCTACTCGGCGGTGCTGTCCGGCGAGCTGGCGCAGCTGGTGCCGACAGGTGTGCAGGCGCGCGTGCTGTCACCGGCCGGCTGGCTGCTCGCGCGCAGCGGCCGCCTGCATGGCAGCAGCGCGGCCGAGCGTGACCCGGGCTGGTTTGCCTCGCTGGTCTATCGCTCGCTGCTGGCCACTCGCCTGGACGACGCCAACCTGTGGGCACAGGACGTGCCGCGGCTGGATACCCGCGAAGTGGAGCAGGCGCGCGCCGGCCATGCGGTCAGCCGCTGGCGCCACGGCGAGGAGCGCGGCAGCGTGGTGCTCGCCGCGGCGGTGCCGATCGAGCGGGCCGGCCAGGTCGAGGGCGTGCTGCTGCTGGAGCAGTCCAGTCGCACCGTGCCGCTGCTGGCCAACCGCGCGCTCTTCGGCGTGCTGCTGACCAGCTTCGTCGTGCTGCTGCTGGCCGGCGGCATCCTGCTGGCGTTCGCCACCCGGCTCAGCCTGCGCCTGGCGCGGCTGCGCAATGCCGTCGAGCGGGCGCAGCGCAACGATGGACGTCTGGACGGCCAATTGAATCCGGACCGCTTCCCGATGATCGACGCACCGGACGAGATCGGCGATCTCGCCCGCAGCTTCGAGAAGCTGTTCGTGGCCGTGGGCAGCTACACCGATTACCTGCGCACGCTCGCCTCGAAGCTGTCGCACGAGTTGAACACGCCGCTGGCGATCGTGAAGTCCTCGCTGGACAACCTGGAACACGCGCTGCAGCAGCACGCCGCGCTGCCGGAGCCGGCCAAGCCCTACCTGGAACGCGCCCGCGACGGGGTGGCGCGGCTGGGCGCATTGGTGCGGGCGATGAGCGAGTCGAGCCGGATGGAGCGCTCGATCGAAGCGGCCGAGCCCGAGGATGTCGACCTGTGCGACGTGGTGCGCGGCTGCGCCGACGGCTACCGCCCGCTGGTCGGCACGCGCCGGCTCGATTGCCGCCTGCCGGATGCGCCGCTGCCGCTGCACGGCGCGCCGGAACTGATCGCGCAGGCGCTGGACAAGCTGTTCGACAACGCCCTCTCGTTCACCCCCGCGCAGGGCTGGCTGCGGCTGAGCCTGCGTGCGCTCGACGGTGGCGCCGAGATCGAGCTGGCCAACCAGGGCCCGCCGCTGCCCGCGGCGATGCAGGGCCGCTTGTTCGATTCGCTGGTCAGCCTGCGCGACAAGGCGGTGCCCGGCGAGGCGCCGCACCTGGGCCTGGGCTTGTACGTGGTGCGCCTGGTCGCCGAGCGCCATGGCGGCAGCGTCAGCGCGCGCAATCTCGACGACGGCAGCGGCGTGGCGTTCACCCTCACCCTGCGCGGCATGCCGCGGCAGCGGCTGGGCGGTTAAAGCTTCGCCGCCGTGTGCCGCTATCCGGACATCTCGGCTTCCCGCGGAAATGTCGCCATGGATGTCCCCAATCTCAGCCGGCAACCCTATCGCCGCCCGCCGCTGTTGCGTGCCACCGATCCGCAACGCATGAACTGGCTGTGGCGACTGGTGTGCGAGCTGGCCGAGTTGCGTCCCGCGGATGTGGTCGAGGCGTTGCATGCCGCGCAGATCCCGGTCGACCTGGCGCGTGCGCGCAGCTGGGTGGTCAGCGACCGCGACGACGGTTTCTTCCCGATCTCGATCGCCGAGCTGGAACGCAACGTGCGTGCGCTGCTGGCCTTGCGCGAGGTGATGCGCGAGAACCAGGCCTTGCTCGCGCTCGCCGGTGGTGCGGAGGCGTCGGCAGACATGGCGGCGGATGCCGCGCCGGCAGTGGAGCCGGTGACCGAAACCGCCTGAGCTTCAGCCCCGCGCTGACGAGCCCGCCGCCGCGGGCGTGGTGGGCGTGGCCATCGCGCTGGCCGCATGCGCCGGCACGGCGCTGGCCGATGCAGCGGGCGCCGCGCTGGATGCCGCTGCCGGTGCCGCCGTGGTCGCGGCCGCCGCAGGCAAGGCCGCCGTGCCGCCGGAGGCCGGGACCGACGTCGCCGCCGCGGGCGTCGAACTGGCGCTTGCCGTCGGGGTGGACGCGGCCATGGCGGGCGCTGCCGCGGCCGAAGTCGCCGCTGCCGCTGCCGCTGCCGCGGTGGTGCTGTTCGCCGGCTGCGCATGGCCGACCGCTGCCGCCGGCGGGGAATCGTCGACGTGCGTATCGGCGCCCCAATTCAGATAAGCCCACGCGGCCACGCCGACGAGTGCCAGCAGCAGCAACATGCGACCCAGCCGCGAGCGTCGTGGCGGGTGGCTTGTGGTCTCGGCTGGCGGGGCGGCGACGTCGGCTTCGCCGACGGGCTCGTCCGACGACGGATTGATCAGGGCATCGTCTGTCGCCATCTCGTCGCCAGGCACCGGCGGCTCGACGGCCGCGGGCGACGACGCGGTGGGCAATGGCGGCGGCAGGCCGGGCGACGCGCTCACGGCCGCGGGCGCAGGCGGTTCATCGTCGAGCGGCTCGATGGGCGCCGCGGCGAAGGCTTCGTCGACGGGCGCGGCCATCACCTCGTCGAATGCCTGTGCCGGCGGGGGCGAGGACTCGTACTCCAGCGGCTCCGGCCAGATCTGCCATGCCAGGCTGCCGTGCAGCCGATACGACTCGCCCGGCGCGATGAACGCGTCCAGCGCCGACCGCGGCAACGGCCCGCGGCTGCTGCCGTCGCGGTCGATGTACGCCAGTTCTTCGTCGCCGGGGAGCGCGTGGGCATCGACGTGCAGGCCCTGCAGCAACTGCGCGATGCGCTCGGCGCTGGAGCGGTCCAGTTGCTGGCGCACGATCCGCGGCAGCGCGGCGACCACGCGCCGGGAAAATTCGTCGTGCTCCATCCTCAGCGCGGCCGCCACCGGCGCCCACGTCGACGCCTCGTCCGACGCACCGGCCCGCAAGCCGCACACTACGACGCAATACTGATCCACGCACGGTCCCCTGTAGCCCGACCGTCGAGAGTAGACCGCCGCCACCAGCGTATCAAGCGCGCCGCGGCGGCGCCTGCGCTTGGCCTACAATGTTCGTTTCCCCTTCGTGACCACCCGGAACCGCGACCCGTGAGCTCTCCCGACCCCATCAGCCGAAACGAATTCGACGCGCTGGCCGCCCGCGGTCACACGCGCATCCCGCTGGTGCGCGAGGTGTTCTCCGACCTCGACACGCCGCTGTCGGTGTACCTGAAGCTCGCCGACGGTCCGTATACCTTCCTGTTCGAGTCGGTCGAGGGCGGCGCCACCTGGGGGCGTTATTCGATCATCGGCCTGCCGGCGAAGCGGGTGTTCCGCCTGCGCGGGCATGAGCTGGAAGTGGAGGATTCCGGCGAGATCACCGAGCGCCGCCATCTCGACGATCCGCTGGCGGAGATCGAGAAGCTGCGCGCGCAGTACGACGTGCCGCAGTTGCCGCAACTGCCCGCATTCACCGGCGGCCTGGTCGGCTACTTCGGTTTCGAGACGATCGGCTACATCGAGCCGCGGCTGGCGCAGTGGGACCGCCTCGACGAGCTGGGCACGCCCGACGTGCTGCTGATGCTGGCCGAGGAGGTGGCGGTATTCGACAACCTCAAGGGCCGGCTGTACCTGATCGTGCACGCCGATCCGTCGCAGCCGCACGCCTACGCGCAGGCGCAGCGACGGCTCGATGCGCTGGTCCATCGGCTGCGCCAGGGCGGCGCCTCGTATCCGCAGCTGACCCAGTCGGTCGCGCTGGACGAGAGCGACTTCAAGTCCTCGTTCACCAGGGACGAGTTCGAGGCGATGGTCGAGCGCGCGAAGGAATACATCCGCGCCGGCGACATCTTCCAGGTGGTGCCGTCACAGCGCCTTTCCGTGCGCTTCAACGCGCGGCCGGTGGACGTGTACCGCGCGCTGCGCGCGATGAATCCCTCGCCCTACATGTACTTCGTCGATCTCGGCGACACCCAGATCGTGGGTTCCTCGCCGGAGATCCTGGCGCGGTTGAAGGGCGGCAAGGTGGTGGTGCGCCCGCTCGCCGGCACGCGCAAGCGCGGCGCCACGGAGGAAGAGGACCGCGCGCTGGAAGCGGAGTTGCTGGCCGATCCGAAGGAGCGCGCCGAACACGTGATGCTGATCGACCTCGGCCGCAACGACCTCGGCCGCATCAGCGAGACCGGCAGCGTGGAAGTGGGCGACTCGTTCGCGATAGAGCGCTACTCGCACGTGATGCACATCGTCTCGCAGGTGCAGGGTACGGTGCGCGAAGGCCTGAGCTACATGGACGTGCTCAAGGCGACCTTCCCTGCCGGCACGCTTTCCGGCGCGCCGAAGGTGCGCGCGCTGGAGATCATCCAGGAGCTGGAACCGCACAAGCGCAACATCTACGGCGGCGCGATCGGCTGGATCGGCTGGTGGGGCGACGCCGACACCGCCATCGCGATCCGCACCGCGGTGATCCACGGCGGCCGCCTGCACGTGCAGGCCGGCGCAGGCATCGTGTTCGACTCCGACCCCGCCGCCGAGTGGGAGGAGACGATGAACAAGGGCCGCGCGTTGTTCCGCGCGGTGGCGCAGGCGGCGAAAGGCTTGTAGGGCGGTCCCGGCAAAAGTCCGCGGCGAACCGGACAGTCTCGCTCAGGGGGCGACGGCAGCCCGCGTTGCCGCCTGCACCGGGTGGCCGGCGAGCCGGGCCGCGTAGAGCGCGGCGCCGTAATGCGGCGCGTGCAACGGCGGCCGCAGGTCGAAATCCGTGCTTGCGGCGGCAAGCGCCTCGCGCAGCGGTGCCAGCAGCAGTTCGTCGGCATTGAAGGCGCCGCCGGAATGGGACACCGGTACGGTTTCGCCGGCTTCGAAGTGCAGGGCCAGTCGCAGTGCGTCGCAGATGCCGGCCAGCTCGTGGCCGGCGTCGCGGAAGATGGTGGCGGCCACGCCGTCGCCGGCCCGTGCCGCCTCGGCCACCTGGCGCGAGAGCTGCGCCAGGTCGCCGCGGGCGTAGGAGTTGCCGCCGTAGACATGGGCGCAGATGTCCAGGTCGTTGTCGAGCTGGAAGTGCGCGTTGAGGATCGCGTGCAGCGGGCCGCGGGGCAGGCGCCCGTCGCTCATGCGCGAGTAGGCGTTGAGTCCGCGCATGGCGATCCAGTAGGCCGAGCCTTCATCGGAGAACGCCTCGCCCCAGCCGCCGGCGCGGGCCGCGAGGCCCTGGCGTTGGCCATAGCCGATCGAACCGGTGCCGGCGACGATGTTGATGCCGTCGGCGCAGCCCAGCGAGCCGGCCCAGCCACACACCATGTCGTTGTCGCAGGTGTAGCGGTCGTGGCCGAGGATCGCCGCGGGGCACGCCTGCAACAGCGCGGTGGCGCGGCTGTCCTCGCCGTAGGCGGGCAGCCCGAAGAAGGCATGGCCGATGTCGGCCAGGGTCCGGCCGGCGGTGCCCAGCACCGCGGTCACGCCCTCGGCCAGGATGGCACGCACGCCGTCCAGCCCGACATGGGGATGGTAGGTCGTGCCGAGCTCCGCTTCGCCGAGCAGTCGGCCGTCAGCGTCGATCAGGGCGAAACGCGTTTTCGTTCCGCCGCCGTCCACGCCCAGGTAAGTCACCCGATTCATGCGCTCAGAGCGTACAGGCGCACGCCCTGCACGACGCGGTTCACCAGGCCCGCGGGGTTGGGATTGTCGGGCGTCACGCCGATGGCGCGCGAACGGAGGAAGGCGTGGATCTGCGCGATGGCGAGGTACGGCCACAGCAGATCCGCATCGGCGGCATCGGCCATCGCCGGCACCGTGATGCCGTCGGCGCCCGCGGCAGCGCGCGGCTGGGCGTTCACCTCGATGATGCGCGCCGCGCGGCCGTCGCGACGCAGCTCGTCCACCAGGTCGAGGTCGTAGCGGCGGGTCAGCGGGTCGTTGGACACGAAGACCATCACCAGGGCGTGTTCGGTGACGAAGGTCTTGGGCCCGTGGCGGAAACCCAGCGGCGACTCGAAGCAGGTCGCCACCGCGCCATTGGTGAGCTCGCCGAGCTTCAGCGCCGCCTCGCGGGCCAGCCCCTGCAAGACGCCGCTGCCGAGGTAGGCGACGCGGTCGTACTGGCCGCGCGCCAGCTCGTTCAGTGCCGGCAGCGATCCGGCGATGACCCGCGCGGTGGCATCGGCAATGGCGTCGATGCGCGCGTCCATGCTGCCGGTTGGCAACAACGCGGCCATGGCCGCGTACATCATGCAGCTGAAGCTGGAAGTCATGGCGAAGCCGGCGTCGTGCGTCTCGGCCGGCAGCAGCAGGGTCATCGAACGGGCAACCGGCGCCTTGCCCAGCGCACCGTCGGCATTGCAGATGATCGCCAGGTGGCGCACGTCGCGCACCAGGGACTCGGCGAGTTCCACCGCGGCCAGGCTTTCGGGGCTGTTGCCGGAACGGCCGAAGGAGACCAGCAGCAGTGGCTGTTCCGGCTCCAGATACAAGCGCGGGGCGCACACGATGTCGGTGGTCGGCACCGCGTCCACGCGGGCGGCCAGCCGGCGGTCCAGCAGCGGCGCCACGCACTGGCCGATATAGGACGAGCTGCCGGCGCCGGTCAGGATCACCCGCGCGGCAGGGTCGTCGATCAGCGGGCCGGCAAACGCCCGGATCTGCGCATGCAGCCCGGCCACCAGCGCGTGGGTCCGCTGCAGCATCCGTGGCTGCTGCTCGATCTCGCGTGCGGTGCAGAGCGCGCCCGCGGCGGTCAGCTCGGACTCGGACGCGCCCAGGTATTCAGTGGATGTCATGGTCATGGCAGGCATGGTGGTAGTCGTCGAGTGCGGCACTGATGTGTGCCATGGTCAGGGAGAGCGGGTCGTTGGTCGCGCCGCCGGTGCGCAGCGCGCGCAGCGCGTGCGGCAGGAACTGGCTGATCAGCGGCAGCGGCGGCGGGGTCGCGCGCAGGTTGTCGAACAGGCGCTGGCAGGCCTGCTCGATCACCGGGTCCGGCCAGTAATAGCGGATGCGGTCGCTGAGGCTGTATTGCAGGTCGATGGTCAGCGCGTGGCCCTCGCCGTGGTAGTAGCGTCGCCAGTAGCCGGGCTGCTCGCGCATGCGCGCCAGGGTTACCTCGCGCAGGCGTGCCCGACGCGCATCCCCGATCCACTCCTGCTCGATCGCGTCCAGCGCCCACAGCGCCTCGCGCAGGGCGAAGGTCAGGCCGGGGCCGACCTTGAGGATGGCGAAATGATCGCGTACCAGCGCCGCCAGCGCGTCGCGGGTCTGGTAGTCGGTCGAGTGCGCCTCGAACACCATGCCCGGCACGCCGGTGATGGCGTGGCTCAGTTCGCGCGCTTTCGACGGGTCGTAATCCACCACGTCGTGGTGATCGAACTCCACGCCCGGTTGCACCACGGAGGCGATCACGCGTTGCCATGCGGCGTCCAGCCCCGCGGCGGCGAAGGCCTGGCGATGCGCCTCGATCGTGGCCAGCGCGGCTTGCGGCGTGGTCACGGCGAGGCCTTCGATGGCCTCGGTGGCACCGCCGGGCACCGGTACCTCGGTGCCGATCACGTACACCGGCGCCTCGCCGCCGGCCTGCGCGTGAGCGACCTCGGCGGCCCGGCACAGGCGTACCGCACGGCGCACGATCTCCGCCTCCGGCAGCGGCTCGGGATCGCCGCGGCAGGCCATCGAGCAGTCCAGGTGGATCTTGCGGAAGCCGGCGGCCACGTACGCGGCCACCATCACCTCGGCCTTGTCCATCGCCGCGTCCGCGTTCAGCGACGTCCACGGGTTGGGCCCCAGGTGATCGCCACCCAGCGCGATGCGCGCGCGGTCGAAGCCGACGCGGTCGGCGATCGCATGCACGAAGGCGACGAAATCGGCCGGCTTCATCCCGGTGTAGCCGCCGTCCTGGTTGACCTGGTTGCAGGTGGCCTCGAACAGCACGAATGCCTGTCCCGTGCGTTGCGCGTGGCGCAGGCCGGCTTCGATCACGAGGGGATGCGCGGAACAGATCGAGGTCACGCCACCGGCGTGTCCCTGCTTGTGACGGGCGATGAGCTCGGAGAGGACGTGCATGGGGACGGAGTCCATTCGGGGGAGGGGGTGGAAACGTCGGGATCGCCCTCGGCTTCGGCCACGGCCTCGGGTTCGAGTGCCAGCAGCAACGAGGCAATCAGGGCCAGCACCAGGCCGATCATTTTCAGCGGGCCCGGCACGATGCTGGCGAACACCAGCGCCAGCGCGGCGGTCACCAGCGGGGCACCGGCATTGGTCAGCGGCGCCACCACGATCGCCTTGCCGTGGCGGAAGGCGTAGACCAGGGTCAGCGCGCCGATGGCGTTGAGCAACTGGATCGCGGCGGTCATCCACGGGCCGTCGATGCCGGTGTTGATCGGCTGCGACCAGTCGGTCATCGCCAGCGCCACCGGCGCCAGCAGCAGGCCGCCCAGCATCATGTAGAAGAAGATGCTCTCGGCGCGCACGGTGTGGTTGGCCAGGCGCATGAAGTACGCCTGCACGCCCCAGGCCAGCATGATCAGCAGCGACTGCAGGAACCAGCCCAGTCCGCCGCCGGCGCTGCGGCCGAACGACAGGTCCAGCATCGGCAATGCCACCAGCGCCAGCACGATGCCCAGCGCGCCGCTCCAGCCGGTGCGCTCGCGCAGGAACGCAAAGGACAGGGCGATCGTCACCACCGGCGACAGCGAGATGATCGGAAACACGAAATACGCCGGCCCGATGGTCAGCGTGTGGAACAGCAGCATCTGCCCGCCGGCACCGAGCAGGCCGATGGCCATGCCGTAGCCGATCGCGCGCGGTGAATGCTCCAGCGTCCAGCCGCTGCGCCACAGGATGTACAGCGCCGGCGGGATCATGGTCAGCGCCCACACGCAGTACACCAGCGTTTCGGGAAAACCGTGCTCGGCCGACAGCGGCGACAGCGCGCCCCACACGCCCCACAGCGCGACGGTGGCGACGGCGAAAACCAGCCAGGGGCGACGGCGCGGCGCGGCGATCGCACTGGCGGCCAGGCTCATGCCGGCGTCCCCAGCGGCGTGGCCTGCAGCAGCACGAAGTGCCTGAACGCCACCGGCAGGTTCGCCGCAGTGGCCTCCACCTCGCCAAGGTCGACTTCGTTGAACAGGTCGCGCACCTTGTAGCGTCCGGCGCCAAGCCCGCGCAAGGGCACCTTGCCGTTGAACCGGTCGGCGTAGAAGGCGTAATACATCGCTCCGTCCTTGGCGATGGCGTGCGCCTCGGGCTTGTCGAAGCCGATGTCGTACAGCGTGCCCAGGTATTCGCCCTTGGGCAGCATGTGCTGTTTGTACAGGGCCACCCACTTGCGCCACAGCGCCTCTTTCTCCGGGTTGAGGACCAGGCCGCCCGGCGGCAGCGGCTCGGAGGGATGCTCGGTGTCCTTCGGCCAGGTGAACTTGGTGGAGGGAATCGCGCCGATGCCGACGGTGGAGGCGAAGTCGTCGCCGCGATCGGACAGTTCCACGTGGTCGCCCGCATAGCTGCTGCGCGAGCCCATCAGCGCCTTCATGCTCTTGCCCTTGCTGCGCACCTGCCACGAAGAGGTCGGGTCGGACGCCGGGTACTGGTCGGTGGCCGGCAGGTTGTGGAAATCGAAAGCCGTGCCGCAGGGGCACAGCTCGACCACCGCCTGCGGGTTGGCCTCGTGCGCCGCCTTGTGGATGGCCTGCCAGAACGTGGCCAAGCCTTCGACTGAATCGCCCGGATGCGCATGCTTGTGCGCGGGGTTGTAGCAGGGCGCCACGGCGTTGAGGTGCTGGCCGTCGAACTTGATGCCCTCGAAGCCCCAGTCGCCGATGACCTTCTTCACCAGGGCCACGTAGAAGTCGACGGTGGGCTGGTAGGCCGGGCACTGAGTGAGCGCGTTCCACCAGGTCACCTTCTGGAACCCGCCGTCCTGGTCCAGCAGCAGCATGTCGGGATGGTCGTGCAGCACGTCGCTGCCCGGGTCGGCGGCCAGCGGCGCGATCCACAGGCGCGGATGCATGCCCTGGGCGCGTATCTTCGCGGTGAAGTCGCGCATGTCGGCTTCGCCGCGCGGGAACTTGCGCCTGTCGATGCGCCAGTCGCCCTCGTTGGTCTGCCAGCCGTCGTCCATCACCACCCAGCCGAAGCCCAGTTCGCGCGCTTTCGGCAGCGTGTCCAGGATCTGCTTGACGGTGAAGTCGCGGCCGTAGCCCCACGCGCACCACACCGGCGCAAAGGCCGATTCCGGAGCCCGCGGCGCCTCCAGGCCCTCGGCCTGCATGTATTGCCGGTACTGCAGCAGCGGCGCGAAATGATCGCCGGTGTGCACCGCCAGAAAAGTGCGTTCGGTGACCAGGGCCTGGCCCGGCGCCAGGGCGGATGCCTGCAGCGATTCGACCGCGATGTGCGCGCCGCGGTCGGTCTTGCGCACCGGCAGATCCAGCGGACGCACCACCGGCTCCACATGACCGACTGCCAGGCCGACGTCGCGGCGCCAGATGTTGGCCACCGGCGTGCCGCCGCCGTAGTCGGACGAATCCATCGCCAGCGTATTGCGCTGGTCGAACCCCGCGCGCAGCGGCTGCACCCAATCGCGGCGATCGGTGTGGGTGGTGCCGGAGAAGCTCCAGAAGCCGCCGGGCGCCTCGGCCAGTTCATGCGCGGCATTGCGCCAGCCGGCGACCTGCACGGCGGTGCTGCCCAGGTTGCGGTAGCGCGTCTGCAGCACGGCGAAGCCGGGAAGACCGTCGAAGAAGGTCAGCGCCACTTCCTTTTCCAGGTTGCCGGAACGGCCGGTGACGATCGACTGGTGACCGCTGCCGTGACGCGCGTCGGCGATCGGTTGTTCCCGGTGGCCGGTGATGGCGAAGTCGTCGACCGCGCCATCGGCCAACAGCAGGCTCTCGCTGGGTTGCCACGGCGTGAGCGGCTTGCCGCGGACCACCAGGCGCGTGTGCAGGCGGTGATCGAAGGCGATCGCCAGTACTGCATCGCCGGCGGTGGCGCCGGTGCCGCCATCGGTGCGGCCGGCACCGGGATAGCCAGGCCGGGATGCCGCCAGCGCCTTCGGCAGCATGAGCCACGCCGCGCCACCGGCCACGCTGCCGGCCACGAGCTTCAATACAGTGCGTCGTCCGATCGGGCGCATGGCGAATTCCTCTTGAGACGTCGTCCCGATTCTGCGTCAGCCGTTGCTCTTGATGCAAGCGTTTCGTTTCGGTATGGTTCGAAAATGTTTCGTTATATTGCCGAGGTGGACCGATGAACACGATCTTCCGTCCCGCCGTCCTTGCCCTGTTGGCCATCGCGGCAGCCCTTTCCAGCGCCTGCGCGACGGCGAGCCGGCATGCCGCGGAAAGTTATTCGATGGCCGACTTCGGCCAGGTGCGCAAGTTCGACGCCCACGTCCACGCCAACACGCCCGATCCGGCATTCCTCGAACAGGCGCGCGCGGACGGTTTCGAGTTGCTGTCGATCAACGTCGACTATCCCGACTTCCCGAGCATCGCGCGGCAGCACGCGGCCGCCGTGGCCCTGGCGGCAAGGGACCCGGCGCATTTCCACTGGGCCACCACCTTCTCGATGAAGGGGTTCGGCACGCCGGGCTGGACCGAACGCGTCGACGCGAAACTTGCCCGCGACGTGGCGGCGGGCGCCTTGGCAGTGAAGATCTGGAAAAACGTGGGCCTCGCGGAGCGGAGCGCCGACGGCAAACTGATCATGCTCGACGATCCGGGCCTGGCGCCCGTGGCCGAGCAGGTGCGCGCGCTCGGCGTGGCCCTGATCGACCACCAGGGCGAGCCGCGCAACTGCTGGTTGCCGCTGGACCAGATGACCACCGACAACGACCGCGAGTACTTCAGCAAGCATCCGGAGTACTACATGCACCTGCATCCGGAGATGCCGCGCTACGAGGATCTGATGGCGGTGCGCGACCGCTTCGTGGCCGCGCACCCGAAGCTGCGCTTCGTCGGCGCGCATCTGGCCAGCCTGGAGTATGACGTCGACCGCATCGCCGCCTTCCTCGACCGTTTTCCCGATGCCACCGTGGACATGGCCGCGCGCATGAGCCAGGTGCAATACCAGTCGGTGCGCGACCGCGAGAAGGTGCGCAACTTCTTCATCCGCTACCAGGATCGGGTGATGTACGGCACCGACCTGACCTACGGCCCCGATGCCGACCCCGCCGAGTTCCGCCGCGAGGCGCACGCGGCGTGGAGCTCCGACTGGCGCTACCTGGCCACCGGCGAGACGCAGCACGTGGACATGATCCACGCCGACGTGCCGGGCCTGGCGCTGCCGCGCGCGGTGATCGACAAGATCTACTACGGCAATGCGATGCGCGTGTTCGTCAGGCCGGGCACCTAGGAGCCCGCCTGCGGGCGATGCCTTTGAGCCGGGATAAGGCCCTTCGACAAGCTCGGGGCAGTGAATGGGGGATTGGGGATTTGCGGGAGCGTCAGGAGCATCGCCGGCGAGCGGGCTCCTGCGGCGGCGGCGCTCTCATGCTTTTGCGAATCCCGAATCCCTGCTCTCAGGCCAGCAACAACTCGAAACCGAGCTGATGGCTGGCCTGGATGATGTCCTCGGGTGCGCCGGTGTCCGTGATCAACACGTTCAACGCGGTGACGGGGATGATGCGATGCAGACAGACCTTGCCGAATTTCGAACTGTCGGTGATGGAAATGACCACGCGCGCGGCCTCCACCATCTTGCGGTTGAGCAGGGCCTCGGGCTCGTAATGCGTGGTGATGCCGCGTTCGAGGTCGAAGCCGTCCACGCCGAGGAACAGCTTGTCCACGTGCAGCGCATCCAGCGCCTCGACCGTCAGCCCGCCGTAGAACGCCATGTTGCGCCGGCGCAGTTCGCCGCCGAGCATGACGAGGTTGATGCTCGGCTTGGATGCCAGCGCGGTCAGCACGCCGTAGTCATTGGTGACCACGGTGATGTCGATATCCGGCAGCGCCTTGGCCAGCTGGATGGCCGTGGTGCCCGAGTCGATGGCAACGGTATCGCCGGGCTTGATCAGGGTTGCCGCGCGCACGCCGATGCGGCGCTTCTCGGCCAGGTAGCTGGTGATCTTCGCTTCGTAATTGGGTTCGGCGGGGCTGCCGTTGCCGATCACGCCGCTGTCGATCGCGCCGCCGTAGGCGCGCGCCATCACGCCGCGCTCGGCCAGGTAGCGCAGGTCCTTGCGCACGGTCTGCGCGCTCACGCCGAAGCGGTCGGCAAGCCTGCTGACCTGGACGCTTCCATGCTGGCGGACGAGTTCGCTGATCTGGAGGCGTCGTTGACTGGTGTCGCGAGTGGCGGCCATTCAAGGGTTCCGATGGATGGAGAAATTATGCCGCATTTCGTTGTATTTCGCTATTGATACGAAACGAAACATGTTATAGGCTCGGTTTCGTTGTTTAGATGCAAGGTCCGCCATCGCGCCCCCAGGAGAGAGCCCTTGAACGCCGCTTCCTTTCACCGAAACACACTGTCTTGTGCCGTCGCCCTGGCTCTGCTGATACCGGCGGCGGCGTTCTCCCAAACAGCCCAGACAGCGCCTGCCAGCGCCGCCACGACGCCGAGCCCACGGGCGGTCCCGGTTGACCAGGCCACGCCGCGCGCCGCCACCGAGCTGGCCACCGTGGTGGTCACCGGCGAGCGGGGCAGCATGGCGCGCTCGACCGAACTCAAGCGCGATGCCGGCACCGTGCAGGATTCGATCAGTGCGCTCGAACTGGGCATGTTCCCCGACGACAACGTGGCCGACTCGCTCAGCCACATTACCGGCGTGGCCATCTCGCGCACGGCCGGCGGCGAGGGACAGAAGGTCAGCGTGCGCGGCCTCGGCCCGGAGTTCACGCTGACCACGTTCAACGGCCGCATCCTGGCGACTGATGGCGCCGGTCGCGACTTTGCCTTCGACGTCCTGCCCGCCGATGTGATCAGCGGTGCCGACGTGATCAAGGGCGCGCAGGCCTCGCTGACCGAAGGGGGCATCGGCGGCCTGATCAACCTGCGTTCGGCCAGCCCGTTCGACCGGCCCGGACAGCACGGCATCGTGCGCCTGGAGGGCGATCGCAACCAGATGTCCGAACTCAACGGACACAAGTTTTCGGCCGCCTACAGCAACACCTTCGCCAACGACACCGTCGGCGTGCTGCTGGGCGTGGTCAAGGCCAAGCGCAAGGATCGCACCGACGTCGCCGGCAACGACGGCGGCTGGACGCGCAACCCCGACCCCAACGATCCCAACTGGTACGGCAACGCCTGGGGCGGCAACATCGACCTCAACGGCAACGGCGAACTGGACCCGGAAGATTACGGCCTGATTGCCCCGGGCCAGTTCCGGGTCGGCTCGATCCTGGAGGACAAGAAGCGCAGCGCCTATTCCGGCAAGATCGAGTGGCGTCCGAACGACCGGGTGCGCATCGTGGTGGATGGGTTGAAGACGCGCCTGGATTCGCCGCAGGTGTCCTTCCAGCAGTCCTACTACCCGCTGTTCGCGCCGGGGCGCTGGTCCGACATCACCGTGCAGAACGGCATCGTCACCGGTTTCACCATGGACAACCCGGACCCGGAGCTGCGGCTCAATCCGGAACTGCTGAACCAGACCCAGTACCGCGTCGTCGATACCGCGCTGTACGGCATCAACGGCGAGTGGAAGGCCACCGACGACCTGACCCTGACCGGCGACCTGTACCGCTCCACCTCGGAGCGTCGCTCCGGCGGCCAGGACACCTACGTCGTGCTGCGCATGAACCAGCCCAACACGGCCCGCATCACCCTCGGCCCGTATGCGGTGCCCAACGTCGACGTCAAGTTCGACGACGGCCGCGACCTCATCTCGGGCCTCGCCAGCGGCCAGTTCAGCGATTCGGACTTCAACACGCACTACATGGAGTTGAGCGGCGACAACATCCGCGACGAGATCACCGGCGGCACCGTGGCCGGCAAGCTGTTCGTCGGCAAGTGGGGCGTGGACAACCTGCGCTTCGGCGTGACCCGCACCGAGCGCGAGAAGTCGCGCGACCTGGTCAACAACACCCTCAACGGCGGCGCGGACTACTACTCCGAGGACAACGCCATCAACGTGGCCGACCTCGGCGGCAACGTGATCTCGCACTCCTTCCACCTGCCGCACTTCATGTCCGGCGTGGGCAGCAGCTTCCCGCGCAGCTTCCTGGCCTTCGACGTGCCCAACTACCTGGCCCGGCTGCAGGCCTACAACGGCAATCTCCGCCCGGACGGCACGCCGTACGACTACGCGCTGGCCGGCCCGCAATGGAACCCGCTGCAGAGCTACCGCGTCAGCGAGAAGACCAACGCGTTCTACGTGCAGGCGGACATGTCCGGGGATCGCTGGGAAGGCGACGTCGGCGTGCGCCTGGTGCAGACCGATACCCGCGCCCAGGCCTGGGACGCCAAGATCCTGAGCATCACCGAGAACGGGCCTTTCAACTACACCGCCCAATACGACGCGCCGACGCCGGTCGTCCAGGACGCCCATTACAGCTATCTGCTGCCCTCGGCCAACTTCACCTGGCATTTCACCGATCAGTTGCAGTTGCGCGCCGGCGCGGCCAAGACCATGGCGCGTCCGGCAGTGAACCAGCTGGCGCCGACCAACACCACCGAAAGCGTGTCGTGGGGCGAGTTCACCCAGGTCTACGGCGGCAACGCGGACCTCAAGCCCTACAGTGCGGCTCAGGGCGACCTGTCGCTGGAGTGGTATTTCGCCGAGCACTCCGTCGCCAGCCTGGCGGTGTTCTACAAGCGCATCACCAACCAGATCACCACCAGTTGGGAAACCGGCCAGGACATCGGCGTGCCGGGTTACCTGTTCAACATCATGCGTCCGATCAATGGCGACCACGCCAGGGTGAAGGGCATGGAGATGAGCCTGCAGCACTTCTGGAACAACGGTTTCGGCGTGCGTGCGCAGTACACGCGCAACCTGTCCACGAGCTGGGTGGACGGCGAGCAGCGGCCGCTTGAAGGCATCGCCCCGGCGACCTATTCGCTGGGCGTGATGTACGAGAAGGGCAAGTGGTCGGTGGGCGCCAACGCCGACCGCACCAACGGCTTCGTCACCGCGATCAACGTGCTGGGTACCGGCTACAACGAGCAGGCCGACGCGATCACCTGGGTGACGGCGCACGTCTCCTACAAGTTCAACGACATGATCAGCGTCAGCCTGGACGGCCAGAACCTGCTGGACAAGGCGCAGACCTACAGCATCAACGGCAACCCGCTGCTGTCGCAGGGCTATTACCGCTATGGCCGTTCCGTCAACCTGGGGGTGGCGCTGCGCTTCTAGGGCGGCGCGCGCCGGCGTGCCCGACTTCCCGGGCACCGCGTGGCGCGTGGGTTTGATCTGCATGGCTTGATCCGCATCGGGAGGGGGCGAGTGTCGCGCCCTCCCGATGCGGCTTCCCGCAGGACGGGCTGCGCAAACGCAATTTCTTGCAGGCTTTCGCGTCGGCTTGGTACGTTATATCGTTGCGTTCCGATCTTTTCCTCAAGACGCGCACGCATGAAAACCCCGCGGTCCGATTGTCTGCTGGCACCGTCGCGATGACGGCCGCGATGATCAGACGGGCAGGCGGGTCGCTGCTGGCGGTCGTCGCGGTGCTGGCGATCGGCGGCTGCGCGGTGGGGCCGGATTTCCGGAAGCCGGCGGCACCGGATGTTGCCAGCGTGGCCGCCGGGCCGCTGCCGGAGCGCACCCCCGGTGCGAATGTCGCCGGCGGGCAGCCCCAGCGTTTCGTTTCCGGCGGCGACATTCCCGCGCAGTGGTGGACGCTGTTCCATTCGGCCGCGCTCGACGCGCTGATCGCACAGGCGCTGGCGCACAACCCCGATCTCAAGGCCGCACAGGCCGCACTGGCGGTGGCGCGCGAGAACACCCGCGCCGGACGCGGTGCGTACGCGCCAAGCGTCAGCGCCGGCTTCTCGGCCAGCCGCGAACAGGACCCGCCCGGCGCGCTGGCGCCGGTGCCAAGCAACAACGCGTACCTGTACAACCTGTTCACGCCGCAGGTCAGCGTGTCGTACGTGCCGGACGTGTTCGGCCTGAACCGGCGCAACGTGGAATCGCTCAAGGCGCAGCAGCAGGCGGTGCGGTTCCAGATGCTTGCCACCCGCATCACGCTCAGCGCCAACGTGGTGGTGGCGGCAGTGCAGCAAGCCTCGCTGCGCGCGCAGGTCGCCGCGACCCGCGAGCTGATCGCGACCAACGCGAAGATGGTCGAGCTGCTGCGCTACCAGCTCGTCAAGGGCTACGCGGGGCGGCTCGATCTCGCCGCGCAGGAATCCCAGCTGGCCCAGTTGCAGGCCACGCTGCCGCCGCTGCTGAACCAGCTGGACCAGCAGAACCATCTGCTGGCCGTGCTGGCCGGCGAACTACCCGGCGAGGCGGCGCCGCAGGCGTTCGACCTGGCCAGCCTGCATCTGCCGCAGCAGCTTCCCGTGAGCCTGCCCTCGACCCTGGTGGCGCAGCGCCCCGACGTTCGCCAGGCAGAGGCCAACCTGCATGCGGCCAACGCGCAGATCGGCGTAGCCATCGCGAACCGGTTGCCCGACATCACGCTGACGGCAAATGCAGGCAGCAGCGCGCTGGCGATCAAGCAGTTGTTCAAGAGCGGCACCGGCTTCTGGAGCCTGGGCGCGGATCTGGCCGCCCCGATCTTCCAGGGCGGCAGCCTGCTGCATCAGGAGCGCGCGGCCAAGGCGGCCTACGTGCAGGCGGCCGAGGAATATCGCGGCACGGTGCTGACCGCGTTCCAGAACGTGGCCGACACACTGGCCGCGCTGCAGCACGATGCCGAGGGCCTGCAGGCGGCGGCCAGGGCGGCGGACGCGGCCAAACTCGCGCTGGAAATCTCGCAGCGCCAGTACCAGGACGGCTACGCCAGCTACCTGTCGCTGCTTGGTGCGGAGCAGGCCGACCAGCAGGCGCGCATCGCGCTGGTGCAGGCGCAAGCGAGCCGCTATGTCGACACCGCCGCGCTGTTCCAGGCCATGGGCGGCGGCTGGTGGCACGACGCCGACACCCACTCCACCGATGCCGCTGCCACCCGGGATAGCGATGAAAAATAGACCATCCTCCGCGCCGACCCGGCGCGCGCCCGTCCTGTTGTCCGCGCTTGTGCTGCTGGCCGCGTCGACGCTGGCCGCCTGCTCGTCGAAGGCCGCGCCGCAGGCCGCCGCCGACACGCCGCACAACGTGACGCTGACCGCTGCGCAGCGCCAGCACATCCATCTGCTGACCATCGAACGCAGCAGCTTCCATCGCAGCATCGAAACCAGCGGTGTGGTGGATTTCGACCACGACCGCGCCACCCAGGTGCTGGCACCGTTCTCCGGCCCGGTGACCGAGGTGCTGGTGAACCCGGGCGACAAGGTCAAGGCGGGGCAGCCGCTGGCGCGGGTGGATTCGCCCGACTTCGCCGCCGCCGTCGGCGCGTATCGCAAGGCGCTCGCCGCGGCGCATGCCGCCGACCAGTTGGCGGCGACCGATCGTGACCTGTACGCACACCAGGCGATCTCGCAGCGCGAGCACGCGCAGGCGCAATCCGATGCGACGGGGGCGGATGCCGATCGCGACGCCGCGTTGCAGGCGCTGCTGGCCCTGCATGTCGATCCGCAAACCATCGCGGCGATACGCGAAGGCAAGCCGGTGGCGCATGGCCAGGGCGTGATCCGCGCCCCGATCGCCGGCACCGTGGTGGAGAAGTCGATCGCGCCCGGCCAGTTGCTGGCGGCCGGTTCGACGCCCTGCTTTACCGTCGCCGACACGTCGAAAATGTGGGTGATGGCGCAGCTGTTCGGCGACGACCTGGCGGCGGTGAAGAACGGCGACGCGGCCACCGTCGAGGTCGGCGGCGATGACGCGGCGATGCCCGGCAAGGTGACCAACGTCGGTGCCGTGGTCGATCCCGATACGCGCTCCGTCGGCGCCCGCGTGCTGGTCGACAACCCGGACGGCGTGCTCAAGCGGCAGATGTACGTGCGCGTGAAGATCCGCTCCGGCGATGCGCGCACGGGCTTGCTGCTGCCGGTGTCGGCCGTGCTGCGCGATGACGAGAACCTGCCGTTCGTGTACGTGGCGGCGGCCGACGGCGGCTACGCGCAGCGCACGATCACGCTGGGCGGACGCGTGGGCGATGCCTTCGAGATTCCCGACGGCCTGCACGCCGGCGACAAGGTCGTGGTGGACGGCGCGATCTTCCTGCATTTCATGCAGACCCAATGAGCGCGCAGACCCCACCCGAGGGGCTGCCGCCGCGCCCCGCCTCGCTGATCAACCGCATCGTCGCGTTCGCGCTGCAGCAGCGCATGCTGATGGTGCTGTTGGCGCTGGGCCTGGCCGCGGCCGGCGTGTGGTCCTACAACATCCTGCCGATGGATGCGTACCCGAACCTGTCGCCGCCGATGGTCGACATCGTCACGCAGTGGCCGGGGCATTCGGCCGAGGAAGTGGAGCGGCTGATCACGGTGCCGGTGGAGCTGGGCATGAATGCCATCCCCGGCATGGTGACCAAGCGCTCCGTGTCGCTGTACGGCCTGTCCGACGTCACGCTCGGCTTCGCCGACGGCACCGATCCGTATTTCGCGCGCCAGCGCGTGCGCAACCGCCTGCCGGATGTCGAACTGCCCGACGGCGTGTCCTCGTCGATGTCGCCGATGTCGCCGCCCTCGGGGCTGGTGTACCGCTACGTGCTGCAGAGCACCGACCGCTCGCCGATGGAGCTGAAGACGCTGAACGACTGGGTCGTCGCGCCGCAGTACCGCTCGGTGCCGGGCGTGGCCGACGACTCCGGTTTCGGCGGCGGCACCATGCAATACCAGGTGCTGCTCGATCCGGTGAAGATCGCCGCGCTGGGCATGTCGGTGGCGCAGGTCGAGGCCGCGCTGGCGGCCAACAACGGCAACGCCGGCGGCGGCTTCTACACCCAGGGCGGGCAGTTCTTCTACGTGCGCGGGCTGGGCCGGCTCGAGACCGTGCAGGACATCGGCGACGTGGTGCTGGCGGTGCACGACGGCACGCCGATCCTGGTGAAGAACGTGGGCACCGTGCAGGTCGGCATCGCGCCGCGGCTGGGCGAGTTCGGCTACATGGACCAGGACGACGCGGTGGAGGGCGTGGTGCTGGCGCTGACCGGCTCGAAGACCGAGAACGTGTTGCAGCGGGTCGAGGCGAAGACGCAGGAGCTCAACCGCGACGTGCTGCCCGACGACGTGAAGATCCACCCGTTCTACGACCTCACCGACCTGATCGGCCAGACCAAGGCGGTGGTGATGCACAACCTGCTGCTGGGCATGGCGCTGGTGATCGCGGTGCTGATCTTCT
The DNA here is from genome assembly GCF_052978205.1 of Rhodanobacter sp. UC4452_H20. The sequence goes on from NZ_CM129662.1 coordinate 3,559,957, forward strand.
TCCTCTACGACGTGCGCGCGGGGCTGATCGTGGCGGTCACGATCCCGCTGGCGCTGCTGTTCGCCTTCGTGTGCCTGGACCTGAAGGGCGCCTCGGCCAACCTGCTGTCGATCGGCGCGGTGGATTTCGGCATCCTGGTCGATGGCGCGATCTTCATGGTCGAGAACATCTTCCGCGAGCTGGCCGCGCGGCAGGGCAGCGAGTTCAGCATCAGGGAAGTCATCCAGGGCGCCGCCTCGGAAGTGGACCGCCCGCTGGTCTACGCGGTGGCGGTGATCGTGGCCAGCTTCCTGCCGATCTACGTGCTGACCGGGCCTTCCGGCACGCTGTTCAAGCCGATGGCGGACACCATGATCTTCGCCCTGGTCGGCTCGCTGCTGGTCACGCTGACCCTGCTGCCGGTGCTCTGCGCGCTGTTCATGCGCCGTGGCGTGCGCGAGCGGCGCAACGCCATCTACGACAGGTTCAAGACGTGGTACGTGCGCGGACTGGAGCGCCTGCAGCAGCACGCGTGGCGCGTGACCGGGGCCTCCCTGCTGCTGCTGGTGATCGCGCTGGTGATGATGCGCGGCATCGGCGCCGAGTTCATGCCGCACCTGGACGAAGGCTCGCTGTGGGTGCGCGCCACCATGCCGTACACCATCTCCTTCGACGAGGCCTCGAAGATCTCGCCGCAGATCCGGCGCATCCTGCGCTCCTTCCCCGAGGTCACCACGGTGGGCTCCGAGCTGGGTCGCCCGGACGACGGCACCGATTCGACCGGCTTCTTCAACGACGAGTTCTTCGTCGGCCTGAAACCGTACGCGCAGTGGGACGGCAAGTACCGCAGCAAGGCCGACCTGATCGCGGCGATCGACAGGAAGCTGCAGGTGTTTCCCGGCATCCAGTTCAACTACACCCAGCCGGCCGAGGATGCGGTGGACGAGGCCGAGACCGGCCTGAAAAGCTCGCTCGCGGTGAAGATCTACGGCCCGGACCTGCACGTGCTGCAGGCCAAGGGCAAGGCGATCAAGCAGGCGATGGAAAAGGTGCGCGGCATCACCGACCTGACCCTGGTCCACGAGCTGGGGCAGCCGAACCTGTCGATAAAAATCGATCGCGCCAAGATCGCGCGCTACGGGATCAACGTCGAGGACATCAACAAGCTGATCGAGGCGGCGATCGGCGGCGACGTGGCCACCGAGGTGGCGCAGGGAGAAAAGCAGTTCGACCTGCTGGTGCGGCTGCAGCCGCAATACCGCGACAACCCGCAGCAGATCGGCGAGATCCCGGTAGCCACGCCCGGCGGCCAGCAGATTCCGCTGAAGGAGCTGGCCGACATCAGCATCGCCAACGGCGCCTCCTTCATCTATCGCGAGAACGGTTCACGCTACATCGGCGTGCAGTTCTCGGTGAGCGGACGCGACCTGGCCGGAGCGGTGAACGAAGCGATCGCCCGGGTCGGCCGCGACGTGAAGCTGCCGCACGGCTATCGGCTGGAGTGGGGCGGCGAGTACAAGGAGTACACCGCCTCGCGCGCACAGATGAACGTGATCCTGCCGCTGACCCTGCTGCTGATCTTCGGCCTGCTGTTCGTGCTCTACGGCAATTTCAAGTTTCCGTTCATCACCGTGGCCGGCGTGCTGCTGTCCGCACCGTTCGGTGCGATCGTGGCGATGTGGCTCACCGGCACGCCGTTCTCGGTGTCCTCGGCGATCGGCTTCATCGTGCTGTTCGGCGTGTCGGTGCTGACCGGCGTGGTCTACATTTCCTGCGTCAACGAGCTGCGGCTGGGCGGCATGGACATCGCCAGGGCGGTGCACGAGGCGGCGATCCTGCGCCTGCGTCCGATCACCATGACCGCGCTGGTGGCCGCGCTCGGCCTGTTGCCGGCAGCCATCGCCAGCGGCGTCGGCACCGATTCGCAGCGCCCGTTCGCGCTGGTGATCGTGGCCGGCATGCTGTCGCGATTGCTGATCGGCATGTACCTGATGCCGGCGTTGTATGCGCTGGTCGCACGGCCGGGCGACCGGTTGCAGGTGTAGGGCGACCGCACGCTTCCATTTTCGCCGGTATTCGCGGAAGAGCAGGCGGGCAGTGCCCGCCCTACGCCTGCCGCCGGGTAGGGCGGGCACTGCCCGCCGCTTTCCGGCTGTCGAAAGGTCTCAGCCGCCGCCCGCCTCGATCTGCTGCACGAGGTTCCACAGGATGCGCAGGTCCTGCGGGTCGAGTTCATCGTCGCCGAGGCCGCGGAAGTGGTTGTGGAAGGCGCGCACCGCGGCGGCACGATCGTCCAGCGGGTAGCCGACCACGGCCAGCGCCATCCACGGGTCGAAGCCGGCGGGCGGATCGACCAGCACGCCCTGCGGCCAGCGGCCGAAGCCCGCGGCGGCCAGTCGCTGCCAGGGAAACAGCGGGCCGGGATCGTTCTTGCGCGCAGGCGCGAGATCCTGGTGGCCGATGATCTGCTCGCGCGGGATCTGCAGGCGTTCGGTGAGGTCGGCGAGCAGGCGCAGCAGGCTGTCGATCTGCGCTTGCGCGAACGGGCTGTGGCCGTCGTTGTCCAGCTCGATGCCGATCGAGGCGGAGTTGAGGTCGGTGATCGTGCCCCAGCGCCCGCCGCCGGCATGCCAGGCGCGCAGCTGGTCGGACACCAGCTGGTAGAGATGCCCGTTGGCGCCGATCAGGTAGTGCGCGCTGACCGGACCGCCACTGTTGGCCGTGCGCAAGGTTTCCAGGCTCTGCCGCACCGATTGCTGGTCGGTGAAATGCAGCACGATCAGCACCGGCCGGCGGATGTCGTGGTTCGGCGAGGGCACCCAGGTCGCCAGCGGATTGCGCGGCGGCAGCGGGGCGCAGGCGGCGAGCAGGGCGAGCGCAAGCAGCACGGAGGCGGCGCGCAGCAGGCGGAGTATCGGGAATGCGCGCATCGCGGTGGGTCTCATGGTTTCGCGTTCTTTCTCGTCATTCCGGCGTTCGCTGGAATGACGGTGATGGGTGATGGCGGTGATCAACGCAACCACGGCCGGGCGATCTCCAGCGCGGTGCGGTACGGCTCCGGCTCGTTGCGGTTGCTGAGCAGGATCACGGTGAGGCGCTGCTTCGGCCAGCGCACGATCACGTTGCGGAAACCGATGCTTTCGCCGGAGTGCCACAGCGTGTCGCCGGTGATGCGCCAGCCATAGCCGTAGCTGGCCTCGTACGGTTCGCCGGTGACCTTCACGTGCGGGCTGAAGGCGAGCTTGCGCGAGGCGTCGCTGAGCAGGCGGTCGTCGTACAGCGCGGCGTCCCACTTCGCCAGGTCCTCGACCGAGGAATAGATGCCGCCGTCGCCGCGGGTGGCGCTGGTGACGCTCTGGTCGGTACGCGTCCACTGGCCGCCCACCTCGCTGTAGCCGTAGGCGCGGTCGTCCACGTCGGGGCCGTCCTTCTCGTACAGCAGCGTGTGATTCATGCCCAGCGGCTGGAAAATCTGCTGCTTGAGGTACAGCGGCAGGCTGTAGCCCGAGGCGCGCTCGACCACCAGGCCGAGCAGCACGTAGCCGGTGTTGCTGTAGCGGTAGGCGGTGCCGGGCGCGAAGTAGGTCTTCGGGGTGGCGGAGAGCATGCGCAGCACGTCGTTGTCGCTGACCTGCCCGGTGGTGCCGGGCGGGATCAGGTCTTCGTAGTCGACCAGGCCGCCGGTGTGGTCGAGCAGCTGGCGCAGGGTGACGGCGGAGGTCGTCTGCGGCAGCGAGGGCAGCCAGCGGCGTATCGGATCGTCCAGCGTGAGTCGACCCTGTTCGGCCAGCAGCAGGATCGCCGCGGCGGTGAACTGCTTGCTCACCGAGGCCAGCCGGTAGTTGGTGGCCGGCGTGGCCTTGTCGTCGTCCTCGAGGTTGGCCAGGCCGTAGCTGCGATCGACGACGGCCTTGCCGTCCTTGATGACCAGCAGCGAGGCGCCGGGCACGTCGCCGGCGTAGGGCGCCATCAGCGCGTCGACCGGATCGACCGGCTTGGTTCCGCCGCAGCCGGCGAGCAGGATGGCAGCGGCGAGGCCGATGAAGAGTCTGTGCATGGCGGATCTCCCCTCGTTGATCGTGCCTCGTAGGGCGGGCACTGCCCGCCGCATTTGCGAAGCGCGTTGCGCCGCGCCGAAGAGCCGGCGGGCAGTGCCCGCCCTACGGGTTTCCGCACACGGTGGCTTCATTTCACCGGCACGTCGTAGATGGTGTGTGGCGTCGGCTCCGGCTCGAGGGTGTAATGCCACCACTCCATCGGGTAATTGCGGAAGCCTTCGCGTTGCATGGCGTCGCGCAGCACCACGCGGTTGGCGTGCTGCTGCGCGGTCACCTCGGGCGAGTCGGTGTGCGCGCGCACGTCGAAGAAATCGAAATCGGTGCCCATGTCCAGCGGCGTGCAATGCGTGCCGTCGTCGGCGCACTGCTGCATGGTCAGGTCGATGGTGGCGCCGCGGCTGTGACCCGAGCTTTCGGCGATGTAGCCGTGCAGGAGTTCGGACTTGTCCAGCCGCGGGTAGTGCTGCGGCTTGGTGCGCTGGTCGGAAAGGTCGTGCGCCCAGCGCACGAAGTGCGCCACCGCGCGGGCGGGGCGGTAGCAGTCCCAGATCTTCAGGCGCCGGTGCTGCGCGCGCAGCTCGTGCTCGACCTTCGCCAGCGCCTCGGCGACCGGGCGCAGCAGCAGGCAGGCCGGCGCGCGATAGCCGTCCGCCGGCGTGCCCATGAAGTTGTCGCTGCCGGCGTACTTGATGTCCTCGGCGATGTCCGGCACCAGCGTGCGGATGTCGACCAGGTTCGCCGCGGCGGCAGTCGTCGCCGGCGACAGCGCCGGCGGCTGGTCCGCGTGGGTGATGCCGCTGACGGCGACGAGCAGGGCAAACGCGATCAGATGCCCGGCTTTCGCAGGAGCCCGCTTGCGGGCGATGCCTTTTCTTCCGCCAGGCACGGGAGCATCGCCCGCAAGCGGGCTCCTGCCGGCGGTGATGGGCGACGGGTTGGTCATGGGTGGCAGCTCCCCACGCGCTGGAAATCGAGGTCCTCGTAGTCGGAACTGAAGTCGCCCAGCGGGTCGAGCTTGGCCATGCGCAGGGTGATCGGCTGGCTGGCGGTGGCCGCATGGAAATCCAGCCAGGCATCCAGGTCGGCCGAATCGTCCCAGTGCACGAAATAACGCTTGCCCAGGCGCATCACCGTGCCGGCCAGCGTCGGCGACTTCGCGGCGGCGAAATGCATTTTTCCGTCGCGCGGGCACAGCGTGACGTAGCCGAACCACGGGTCGCGATACTGCCCGCTCCAGCGCGCCAGTTCGGCGGTGCTGGCTGGCCGCTGCGTCGAGGTGTCCGGGGCGGACGAGGACGGCGACCGCTGCTTCGCCTGCTGCTCCAGCGCGTCGGCGTACCAGCTCACGTCGCGGCTGGAGTTGGGTGCGGTGAAATGCTTCATAAGCACTTCGCCGAGCACGGTGCGTGCGTCGTCCGCCTCGCCGTTGATCATGAACACGAAGCCGCTCTTGCGGTCCGGCAGCAGGGCCAGCATCGAGTACATGCCGTTCAGCGTGCCGGTGTGCCACACGCTCCACTGGCCGTCGACGTCGGCCATGCGCCAGCCGTAGCCGTAGGCCATGATGTGGCTGTTGTCCCAGGCGCGGCGCTGTGCGGAAACCGGGATCAGCATGTGCGGCGCCTGCAGCACGTCGCGCTGCACCGACGACAGCCACTGCAGTTGTGCGTGGGTCGGCACCAGCCAGTTGCGGGCCCAGCTCAGCATGTCGGTGAGGTCGCAGCGGATGCCGCCGGCGGCGGCCGAGGTGATCGCGGGAATCGCCGCGGCTTCGGGGATCGGCACGTTGCGGCCGCCGTCGCGGCGATGCGGCGTGGCCACGTCGCCCACCGTGTCGCGGTTCCACGCGCCGACCTGGCAGCGGTCCAGGTGCAGCGGCGCGAACACTTCGCGGCGCATCAGCGTTTCGTACGGTGCACCGCCCGCGGCGGCGGCGACTTCGCCGGCCACCACGTAGAGCAGGTTGTCGTACTGGTATTGCGAGCGGAAGCTGTAGCCGGGCTTGATGAAGGCGAGGCCGTGGATGATGTCGGCGCGGGTGAACGCGTTCGGTTCCGGCCACAGCATCAGGTCGCCGCCACCTTCGGGCAGGCCGCTGGAATGGGTGAGCAGGTCGGCCACGCGCATGTTCGCGGTGACCCATGGGTCATTCATGCGGAACTGCGGCAGGTACTTCGTCACCGGATCGTCCCAGCGCAGCTTGCCTTGATCGACGAGGCGGCCGAGCAGGGCGGTGGTCATTGCCTTGCTGTTGGAGGCGATCTTGAACAGCGTCTGCGGGGTGATCGGCTGGCCCGAGCCGGCGATGGTTTCGCCCACGGTGCGCGTGTAGACGACCTGCCCGTTCTCGATCACGCCCACGGCGATGCCGGGCAGATGGTAGCGGGCGACGGTGGCGTCGACGATCCTGTCGAGGGCGGCGGTTTCCGCCCCGGGCGTGGCCGCGTGGACGAGCGTGCAGCCCAGCCCGAGTGCCGCGGCCAGCAGCAGGCGCGGCTTAATGACGATCGGCATGGCGCTCGACCTCGCCCCACACGCGCAGCAGGTTGCCGCCCCACAGCTTGGCGATGTCGGCGTCGCTGAAGCCGGCGCGGCGCAGCGCGGCGGTGACGTTGCGGGTTTCGCTGGCGTCCTTCCAGCCGGTGATGCCGCCGCCGCCGTCGAAGTCGGAGGCGATGCCGACGTGGTCGATGCCGGCGACCTTCACCATGTGCCGGATCTGCTTCACGTAGTCGTCCAGGGTGGCCAGCGGATATTTCTTCTGGATCTCGGCCATGCCGGCTTCCATCTCCGGCCGGTAGTCGTCGCTGTCGCTGTCGTATTCCTTCTCGCCGGCCTGTTTGGCGATGGCGTTCTGCAGTTTCTTCTCCGCGGCCTCGCGGCCCGGGTCCTTCTTCAGGAATTCCTTGTAGGCCACGGCGTCGATCACGCCGCCCTTGGCGGCGATCGCGCGCAGCAGGTCATCGGGCAGGTTGCGCGGGTGGTCGAGCACGGCGCGGGCGCCGGAGTGCGAGGCGATGATCGGCGTGCTGGACACCTTGAGCGCATCGCGCACGCAGTTGTCCGAGGCGTGGGAGATGTCGACCAGCATGCCGAGCTGGTTGGCGCGCTTCACCACGGCGCGGCCGAAGTCGCTCATGCCCTTGTCGCCGGCGCTGTTCATCGCCGGCTCGCCATGTTCGGTGTCGGGCAGCGAGCTGGTGCACAGGTCGTTGTTGCCGACGTGGACCAGGCCGACGGAGCGCGCGCCACGGTCGAACGCGGCGTCGAGGCGGCGGATGTCGTGGCCGAGCGAGTAGGCGTTCTCGATCTCGATCGTGGCCGAGAGCAGACCGGCCTTGTGGTTGGCCATCAACTGTTCGGGCGTGGTGGCCAGGCGGATGCGGTCCGGGTACATCATCAGCATGCGGCCGATGCCGTCGTATTTCTGGCTGGCCTGTTTCACCGCCTTGGCGTAGCCGGCGGCGTCGAGCTTGTGCTGCGGCACCCAGATCACGAAGAACGCCGCGTTCAGGCCGCCGCGCTCCATCTTGCCCAGGTCGACCAGCAGGCGGGTGTCGTGCCCGACGTCGAAACGCGGCTCGCCCATGTAGTTGAACGGGATGTCGACGTGGGTGTCGATGGTGATCGGCGGATCCTGCTGCGCTTGCGCGGGCAGTGCACCGGCGAAGCTCAAGGCGGTGAGGAGGGCGAGGCGGACAGTCGTGTTCATGGCGTTTCCCAGTTCCGGGCCGGCTGTTCGCCGGCGATCATTTCCTCGAAATGCTGCCGCCGCCGCACCACGGCGTAGCGGCCCCGCTGCAGCAGTACCTCGGCGGCCAGCGGCCGCGAGTTGTAGGTGGAGGCCATCGACGTACCGTACGCGCCGGTGGCCTTGATCAGCAACAGGTCGCCGGCGGCGCATTCGGGCAGTTCGCGTGCGCGGGCGAAGGTATCGCCGGTCTCGCACACCGGGCCGACGATGTCGTAGGTGGTCATCGGGCGCGGCTCGTCCGCTACCGGCACGATGTCGTGCCAGGCGTCGTACAGGCTGGGCCGCTGCAGGTCGTTCATCGCCGCGTCCAGCACCAGGAACGTGCGCTCGATGCCGGGCTTGACGCGGATCACCCGGGTCAGCAGCACGCCCGCCTCGGCGACCAGGTAGCGCCCTGGTTCCAGCAGCAGGCGGCCGCGAAAACCGGCCAGCGCCTCGCGGATCACGCCTGCGTAATCGGCGGCGGCCACCGGCCGGTCCACGCCGGCGCGATAGCACACGCCCAGTCCGCCGCCGACGTCGATGCTGTTGAGCGGGTGGCCGGCCTGCTCGAGTTCGCGCCAGAACGCGGCGACCCGCTGCAGCGCAAGGCGGAACGGATCGAGGCTGAGGATCTGCGAGCCGATGTGCACGTGCAGGCCGTCGAGCTGCACGTGGTCGAACGACTTGCGTTGGGCGAACCAGCGGCGCGCCTCGTCGATGCTGACGCCGAACTTGTTCTCCGACTTGCCGGTGGAGATCTTCGCGTGGGTCTGCGCGTCCACGTCGGGGTTGATGCGCACGGCGGCGCGCGCGGTCACTTCCTGAGCGTTCGCGACCCGTTGCAGGGTATGCAGTTCGTCCAGCGATTCGACGTTGAAGCGCATGATGCCGACGTTCAGCGCGCCGGCGATCTCGTCGGCGCTCTTGCCGACACCGGAGAACACGATGCGTTCGGCCGGCATGCCGGCGTTGAGCGCGCGGCGCAGCTCGCCGACCGAGACGATGTCGGCGCCGACGCCGGCTTGCGCCATCAGCTGCAGGATGGCGAGGTTGGGGTTGGCCTTGACCGCGAAGCAGATGGTGGCGTCGAGGTCGGCCAGCGCGGTTTTCAGCGCGTCGATGCGCTGGTGGATCGCGCTGGCGGAATAGGCGTGAAAGGGGGTGGGGATGCGTTCGGCCAGCCGCTGCAGGTCGACGCCATCGAGCCAGCGCGGCGCCGACATCCCGGTGGCCGCGAGGTTGCCGGGCATGGCGGCCGGCGTGGCGTGGAGGTGGTTCATGGGCAGTGGCGGGCCATTGTCGGTCGCCCGCAGGGCGGGCAAAAAAAGGGCGACCCACCATTCCGTGTGGGTCGCCGCCAGGGGAGTACGTTCAGAAGTCCACGCTGAGGGTGAGTTGGGTGAAGCGCGGCGCCTGGAAGCTGATGCCGTCGCCGAAGGTGTCGCTGGTGCCGTTGCCGATGGTGGTCTGCAGGTCCTGGTCCACGTTCAGCGTCTGCTGGGTGTTGAACAGGTTGTACACCGCCAGCTTGGCCTTGAAGCGGCCGGTGTCGCCGATCGGCAGGATGTAGCTCACGCTGGCGCCGACGTTGTAGGTCCACGGCGTGCGGCCGTACTTGCCGCGCGGCGAGTTCACATAGACGCGGTCGGCGGAGAACTCCGAATCGCAGTTCTGCACGCAGGTGTAGTAGCTGTGGTAGTTGGACGCGTCGAACGGGTTGCCCACGCCGAAGCCGGTGATCGGCGTGCCGGACAGCGCCTGCAGGTCGGCACCGAGCTGCCAGTGCGGAGTCAGCGCGTAGGTGCCGCGCAGCTTGAACTGGTGACGCCGGTCGTTGGGCAGGTAGCCGTCGCCGCCGAAGTTCACCCACGGGTCATCGAAGTTCTCGGTGCGGCCGGTGTCGTCGAAGTTGGTGTCCGAGTTGACCGGGCCTTCCGCGTTGCCGCGGCTCCACGACAGCGTGTAGGAGGCATTGAACGCCCACTGGTCGTCCCAGGCGCGGTTGATCTGGAACTCCACCGCGGTATAGCTGCGCTTGGGCTTCACCCAGCCGCGCTGGCCGATGTAGGTCATGATCGGGTCGCCGTCGGCGTCGACGCCATCCTGGCGGTACATCGCCCAGCCTTCCTTGGAGGTGTCCACGGTGATGTAGCCGTCGGGCGTGCCGTCGCAGTTGGAGTCGCCCCACACCTGCACCTTGGAGCCGGGGTTGGCCATCACCCAGCCGATGTAGCCATCCTCGCCGCACTGCGCGGTGGCGCTGATCTCCATGTCGTCGATCGCGTTGTGCAGGCGGCGATAGGTGCCGCTGACGCCCCACGACCACTTGTCGTCGATCATCTGCTGGAAGCCGAGGATCGCCTCGTCCTGGTAGACCTGGTCCATGTCGTGGTCGACCTCCGAGCGCAGGTCGCCGACGGTGCCGTCGCCCTGCGAGGTGTCGACGCCGCCCAGTTGCGGGCCGAGGATCGGCATGGCGTACTGCGAGCCGTTGCGGTCCTCGATCTGCCAGCCGCCGAAGGCGTAGTAGGTGCGTTCGTCGAGCAGGCCGCCGGCCTGCTTGATGTTGATCACGTTGGCCACCGGCAGATAGTAGCGGCCGAGGTTGCCGAACAGCTTGGTGCTGCCGTCGCCCTTCATGTCCCACGAGAAGCCCACGCGCGGCGCGATCATGTTGTCCATCTTGATGTAGCTCTTGCCGTCGCCGCCCTTGTTGTCGAAGCCGTCGCTGCGGATGCCGGCGTTCAGCAGCAGGTTGGAGGTGACCTGCCAGTTGTCCTCGATGTAGTACGCCGAGTTGGTGGTCTCGAAGTTGCCGGCGATCTCGTAGCGGCGCGCGCGCACGTAGCCGGTGTAGCCGGGCGGGATCACGCCGCCGCCGTTGGGGTTGGAGATCGAGGAGCCCGGGTCGGCCTTGTACACGTTGTAGTAGATCGCGCCGGGGCCGGGGTAGTAGCGCTCGTAGTCGGAGGTGTTCTGCTCGTGGTCGAAGCCGAAGCGCAGCAGGTGGTCGCCCAGCGTCCACTCGAAGTCCGCGCGCGCCTGCTTGCGCACGTCGTTGCGATGGCTCACCGATGAGTTGGTGGTGCAGCCGAGCGCGACACCGGGCAGGGCGATCTTGCCGTCGCTGGCCACGCGGTTGCATTCCACGTCGCTGAGCCCGCGGTTGAACGACTCGCGGTCGTTGCGGCCGTACATCAGCTTCATCGACAGGTCGTTGGTGAGGTAGCTGGTCCAGGTGAGGTTCCAGTTCCTGCCGCCGGTGTCGGTGTAGATCTCGTTGGTCTTGTTGCCGGTGATGTCGCCGGTGTAGGTGTAGTCGTAGACGTCGCCCACGTTGCTGTTCTTGTCCGAGAAGGCCATGAACTCAAGCAGGTTGGCGTCGGTGATGTGCCAGTCGATCTTGGTGCCCCAGAAGCCGGTGTCGGCGCTGTTCTTGGTCAGCGTGGTGCCGGCGTCGTTGGTGTTCTCCGGCGAGGAGTCGCGCGCCTCGTACATGGCGAAGAAGAACAGCTTGTCCTTCACGATCGGGCCGGACGCGTAGACGTTGAGCTTGGCCAGCGCGTCGCGGTCGCGGCTGGCGGTGAGGTAGCGCGTGCCGTCGGCGCGGTAGTGGTCGTCGGCGCGCGAGTGCCAGCTGGCCGGCTCCATGGTGAGCTCGGCGCCGTACTTGAACTGGTTGGTGCCCGAGCGCGTCACCGCGTTGATCACGCCGCCGGTGGTGCGGCCGAACTCGACCGAGTAGCCGCCGGTCTTGACCTGGAACTCCTGGTAGAACGCGAACGGCGCCGAGGAGAAGCCGTTGCGATTGTAGAAGTCGGTGACGTTGAGGCCGTTGACGTAGAACGAGTTCTCCGCCACCGACGAGCCGCCGAAGGAGATGCCGCCGAAGCCGGCGACGCCCTTGTTGACGCCCGGCGCCAGCACGGCCACCGAGGTGATGTTCTGATCCACCGGCAGCCGCGCCAGTTGCTCGCGGGTGACGTTGGTGGCCGACTCGGTGGAGGTGACGTCGACGCCGGGGAGGACCGAGCCGCTGACCGTGACCGCGCTCAGTTCGGTCGCGGTCGGAGCCGAGCCGACGTTGACGGTGGTGGTGTTGCCCAGGCTCACCGTGACGTTGATCGGCTCGCTCGCGGCACCGCCGCCGCTGCTCTGCAAGGTGTAGGTACCGACCGGCAGGAACGGGAAGCGGTAGTTGCCCTTGGCATCGGCGGTGACGCTGCGGGTGAGGCCGGTGTCGGTGCTGGTCACCGTGACCACCGCGCCCGCCGCGGTGTGGCCGACCACGGCGCCGTCGTTGCTGCCGGCAAAGGCGGCAGGCACGGCCAGCGAGGCCAGGCCCATGCCAAGCGCCATGCAAAGTACGGTTCTGCGCAAGCTGCGACTGTTGCTCATTTCCCCATCTCCCCATCGACGCCGTCGATGCCAGTTTTTGTGAATAGCTGCCGGTTAGTTGCCGCCGCGTCCGTGCTCCGCTGGCAGCACCTGCCAGTCGAAGTCGTAGTCCAGTTGATCGAAGTACACGTTGCCGCCGTCCCACTCGGCCTCGCCGCGCTGCGAATCCACGTCGTCGGAACGGAAGTGGTGCTTGGGCGGCTCGAAGCGGCGCCCGTAGTCGGCATTGAAGGCGATGCGCCAATTGTCGAGCCCGCCGAGGTAGAACCACTCCAGCGCCGGGTCGTCGCCCGCGGCCGGATGCAGGCGGCCGGTGGTGACGTCCATCGGCACCCAGCCGTACGGCGCCAGGTACAGGAAGCCCCAGTCGTGGATGTTGCTGTAGCCGCTGCCGTCGGCGGCGAACACCATGCCGGACTGCCAGCGCGCGGGGATGCCGTTGAGGCGCAGCAGGGTCATCAGCAGCAGGGTCTGCTGGCCGCAGTCGGCGTGGCCGGCGTGCAGCGCGTAGTCGCTGATGTTGGAGATCGTCGAATACTCGCGCGCGCCGGCCCAGGGAATCCGGTCCACCGCGGCGAACAGTTTCTGCGCGATGCGGTACGGGTTCTTCTCCTCGCCCACGACCTTGCGCGAGAACGCGCGCATGGCGTCGGTGAACACGATGTGCGGCGCACGCTCGGCCACGAACGGGGCGAGTTCCGGCGTGATGGTTTCCGGCTGCACCTTGTCCGGGTCGATCGCGTGATATTGCGCCAGCAAGGTCAGTTCATAGGTCACCGAGAACACCGTCTTCTGCCCGGCCACCGCGGGCTTTTCCAGGTACACCGTGCGCTGCGGCGCCGATTTCGGCGCGATGTCGTGCTTCGCCGGCACGCTGGCGACGTAGCGGATGTCTTCCTGCTGGCCGGGGATCGCCTGCGGGTAGGGAATCCACGCACGCACGATCTTGCCCGCGGGCACCGCATCGGCGTCGACGGTGAGTGTCTGCGTCATGCGCAGGCGCTGCGGCAGCACGCTGGCGCGATGCTGGTCGAGCGCGGCGTGGAAGATCGCGCGCTGGTGGTCGTTGAGCGATTCCATCGGGCCGTCGGTGATCGGTGCCTGCACCGCGCGCCGCGCCACCGCCTCGGGGCTGAGCCGGAACAGATTGCCGGGTGAACGCTTGAAGTACAGCGTGCGGCCGTCGATGACCTGATGTTCGAACAGGCCGGCGGCGTTCCACTTCGCGAACTCGGCGTCGGTGAGGTCGGGGATCTGCTTGCGCACGCGCGCCTCGACCTCGTCCGCGCTCAGGGTGAAGTCGAGCAGGATGCGGCGCATGCGCTCGCGCTGGAACAGCAGTGCCTGGCGCTGCTCGGCCGACACGCCCGGCTGCGCCAGCGCGGTCTCGATCGCCGCCTGCGCCGCCTTGAAATGGCCGGCGTCGATCTGGGCAATGACGGGATTCAGCGGTGAGCCACCCACGCTCGCCCCCGCCGGCAGGCCGGCGGACAGCGCCAGCGCGGCCACCAGCAACAGGCGCGCGGCCCGGGCATGGCGTCGTATTCTCGTGGTGGCAGGCAATGGTGTATCCATCGAGCGGCGTCTCCGCATCCGATCCCCTGAAATGGCTGTGTAACACGCTTGCAAATGCTGGTCAATAATTTATGCTTCAAACCAATTCGACTCGAATCAGCTATTCCTTGCCGACACGACAGCGAGGCTGGCACTGGCCCGCGCACGAACCACGAGGGGACGCATGTGATCCAAACGGTCTGGCCCTACCTGGCGGTGATGTTGCTGGCCGCCGGGGTGTTTCCGGCGATCGAGCGCCGCTACGGCTGGAAGGTCTTCTCGGTGTTGCCGCCGATCGTGCTGACCTATCTGCTGGTGACCGCGTTGGCCGTGTCGGGGCTGTGGCAGGTCAACGACGAGATCCATGCGGCGCAGACGATGCTGGTCTCGCACCTGGTGCCGGCGCTGTTGTTCCTGCTGATGATCAACTGCGACCTGCGCGCGATCTGGCGGCTGGGGCCGCGCGTGCTGGCCGTGTTCGCCTGCACCTCGGTGAGCCTGTTCGTGGCCTTCATCGGCGCGTTCCTGATCTACCGGCACTGGCTGCCGGGCGACCAGTGGCAACCGCTGGCCGCGCTGTCCGGCAGCTGGGTCGGCGGCACCGCCAACATGATCGCGGTGAAGCAGGCGATCGACATGTCCGACCAGTTGTTGGCGATGTCGCTGCTGACCGACGCGCTGTGCTACTCGATGTGGGTGGTGGTGCTGTTTTCGGTGGCGCGGCTGGCGCCGGCGTTCAACCGCTGGACGCGGGCCAAGTCCAGCGGCGACATCCCGCTGGCGGAAACGAAACCCACCGGCCCGACCACGCCCGACAGCGTGCTGCTGTGGCTGGGCATGGCCTTGCTGGCGGCCGCGCTGGCTGGCTGGGTGGCGACGAAACTGCCGACCTCCAGCATGTTGAGCGCGACCACCTGGACGATCCTGCTGGCCACCGGCGCAGGGCTGGTGGTGGCGCATACGCCGCTGGCGCGTTATCCGGGCGCCAGCACGATCTCCGGCGCCCTGCTGATCAGCGTGGTGGCGGTGCTGGCCTCGCAGAGCAACTTCCACGGCATCGCCGCGGCACCGCTGTACCTGCTGTGCGGCGTTACCGTCATCGCGATCCACGCGCTGCTGCTGATCGGCTTCGCCAAGCTGTTCCGTTTCGACCTCTACCTGTGCGGCATCTCCTCGCTGGCGCATATTGGCGGCGTGGCCGCCACGCCGATCCTGGCGGCCAGCTATTCGGCCGCGCTGGTGCCGGTGGGTATCCTGCTGGCCTTGCTCGGCTACATCCTCGGCACCGGTTTCGGCCTGGTGGTGGCGTCGATCCTGAAGCAGCTGGCCCTTCCGTGATGCGTTCTTGCGACAGGACACGATGATGCGATTTCCCTTGCTTGCCACTCTCCTGCTTGCGCCCCTGCTCGCCGCGGCGGCGCCGCAGGCCCGCGGCGCCGACGACGCGCTGGTCGTGCCGCCCTCCGGCGTGCTCGGCGTGGGCGAGGCGCAGCTGACGCCGCAGTTCTGGGTGGAGCGGCTGGCGCAGCCCGATGCGCCGGTGATGGATCGCGCGGCGATCGCGGCGCAGAACGCCAGGCTGCTGAAGATCGACCCGTCGATGCACGATCTGCGCGCGTTGCCTTCGACGCTGGACCGCGCCCGCGTCGAAGGCTGGATCAAGGATCTGTCGCAGCGGCCGGATCGACCGCTGTTCGACGTCGAGGGCAAATCGGTGAGCGCGGCCACGCTCGACGCGGTGGTCGCCAACCTCGCACTGGATGCGATTCCCGCGCAGCAGAAGACGCGCTACGGCCTGGTGGTGCGCCGCGCTGCGCTGCGCACGTTCCCCACCACGCTGCGCGTGTTCAATGAAAAGGGCGACACCGACATCGACCGCTTCCAGGAGACCGCCGAATTTCCCGGCACGCCGGTGGCGATCGTGCATGCGAGCGCCGACGGCCAGTGGCTGTTCGTGGTCAGCCCGCGCTATGCGGCGTGGACGGAAAAGGACAACGTGGCCGAAGGCAGCGCGGCCGAGGTGTTCGGCTACGTTGACAGGACGCCGTACCGGGTGATCACCGGCGCGGTCGAACGCACCGTGTTCACCCGCGAGGTGCCGGCCGTCTCGCAGCTGCCGCTGGACATGGGCACGCGCCTGCCGCTGGCGACCGATCTGCCGCCGGACCAGCCGGTGAACGGGCAGACGCCGTATGCCGCGCACGTGCTCGACCTGCCGCTGCGCAAGGCCGACGGCACGCTGGGCTTCACCCCGGCGCTGCTGCAGAAGAACACCGACACGGCTGCCGACTACCTGCCGCTGACCCGCGCCAACATCATCCGCCAGGCGTTCAAGTTCCTCGGCGAACGCTACGGCTGGGGCCACGCGTACGATGGCCGCGACTGCTCGGGCTTCGTCTCCGACGTGTACCGCAGCATGGGCGTGCAGATGCCGCGCAACACCAGCAGGCAGGCGATCAGCCCGGCATTGGAGCACCGCGCGTTCACCGCCAAGGACAGCCGCGAGACGCGCCTCAAGGCCGCGCAGGCGCTGGAGGTCGGCGACCTGGTCTACGTCCCCGGCCACGTGATGATGGTGATCGGCCAGTACCAGGGCCAGCCCTGGGTGATCCACGACGTGGGCGGCATGAGTTACCGCAAGGCCGACGGCAGCCGCGTGCGCATCAAGCTCAACGCGGTGTCGGTGACCCCGCTGCTGCCGCTGCTCTACAACGACAAGCAGACCTATGTCGACCGCATGACCAGCATCGTGCGCATCCGCCGCTGAGCCCGCCGGCACCAAAAAGAAAACAGGACACGGATTCCATGAAGGCCTTCCCATGAAAATCACCGACATCCAGTTCGGCATGCTGCGGGTACCGCTGAAGACCCCGTTCAAGACCGCGCTGCGCACCGTCAACACGGTGGACGACATCGTGGTGATGATGCATACCGACACCGGCGAGGTCGGCTACGGCGAGGCGCCCGCCACCGCGGTGATCACCGGCGACACCCATGGCTCGATCATCGACGCGATCCGCCACTACATCTCCCCGCGGCTGATCGGCCAGGAGATTGCCAACCTCAACCAGATCACCCAGCTGATCCAGTCCTCGATGGAGAAGAACACCAGCGCCAAGGCGGCGGTGGAGATCGCGGTGTACGACCTGTGGGGCCAGCTCTACGGCGCGCCGCTGTACAAGCTGCTCGGCGGCGGCGATCCGGTGATCACCACCGACATCACCATCAGCGTCGACTACATCGACAAGATGGTGGCCGATTCGGTCTCCGCGGTGGAGCGCGGTTTCGAGTCGCTGAAGATCAAGGTCGGCAAGGACATCGGCGTCGACATCGAGCGGGTCAAGGCGATCTACGCCGCGGTGGAAGGGCGCGCCCTGCTGCGCCTGGATGCCAACCAGGGCTGGACGGCCAAACAGGCGGTGTATGCGCTGCAGACGCTGGAGGAGGCCGGTATCAAGCTCGAGCTGATCGAGCAGCCGGTCAAGGCCAACGACCTGGCCGGCATGCGCTACGTCACCGAGCGCGTGCACACGCCGGTGATGGCCGACGAGAGCGTGTTCGGCCCGATGGAGGTGATCGAGCTGATTCGCCTGCGCGCGGCCGACATCATCAACATCAAGCTGATGAAGACCGGCGGCATCTCCAATGCGATCCGCATCGCCGACATCGCCGGCATGCACGGCATCGAGTGCATGATCGGCTGCATGCTGGAAACCTCGATCAGCGTGGCGGCCGCGGTGCACGTGGCGGTGGCCAAGTCCAACGCGATCACCAAGATCGACCTGGACGGCCCCTCGCTGTGCCAGTTCAACCCGGTCGACGGTGGGGTAATCTTCAACGAATCGGAGATCTCGGTAACGGACGCGCCCGGCCTGGGCATTCGGGAGATACGCGGCCTGGAGAGGATCGAGGACTGATGTCGCCGCTGGTCAAAATCCGTTCGGAACGCGACCAGATGTCCGCGGTGGAGCGGCGCATCGCCGATTTCGTGCTGGAGAACGCGCACCTGCTGCGCGACTACTCTTCGCAGCAATTGGCCAATGCGCTGGGCATCAGCCAGTCCAGCGTGGTCAAGTTCACCCAGAAGCTCGGCTTCAAAGGCTACCCCGACCTCAAGTATTCCGTGGGCGAGGCGATCGCCCGTGCCGACAACGGCGACACCTTGCACGTCCAGCCGGCCGCGGACGGCACTGGCGCCGGTGCGTTCGCCGGCAACCTGTGGCGGCGCAAGTCCGAGGCGGAGGAGGCCACCCGGCTGATCAATCCGCCGGAAATGCTCGACGCGGTGGCCGATGCCATCGGCCAGGCCGGCCGCGCCGGCAAGGTGTTCATCATCGGCCTGGGCGAGGACGACATCTATGCGCGCAATTTCGCGTTGCGGCTGTCGCTGCTGGGCATCCTCACCGTGCACAACTTCGACACCGCGCGGATGACCGCCAACGTCTCCGCCGCCGGCGCCGGCGACGTGCTCATCATGTTCTCCGAACACGGCAACCACCCGGCGCTGTGCAAGATCGCCCGCTATTTCCGCGAACGCCGCGGCCAGCTGATCACGGTGACGCGGCACACCGCCAATCCGCTGCGCACGCTGGCCGACATCGCGCTGGTGGTGTCCGCCCATGACGAGCTGCCCTACATCCAGCCGCTGCTGTACCAGTCCGCCCTGCAGCACCTGCTCGACGGCGTATTCGTGCAGCTGTGCGAAAGCCACGACGATCGCCGTGCCCTGCTGCTGGGCAACCTCGACCGGATCCAGCAGATGCTGGAGCCATGAGGGCCGGGAACAGGGAATCGGGAATAGGGAATCGCAGGAGCCCGCTCGCGGGCGATGCTTTCGTAGGGCGGGCACTGCCCGCCGGCTTTTCGATACGTCGTCCGTGTGGCTTCACGAAGGCGGCGGGCGGTGCCCGCCCTACGAGGTCAAGCATCTTCACCATGCGGAACGAAAGCTGATGACTGTTCACTGCCGCCCCCTTGCCTTGCTGACCTTCGCCGTCGTGCTTGCCGGCGTCGCGCACGCGGACGCCGCAGATGTGCCGTGGCGGAACGCCGGCCAGATGATCCTGGTCACCACCGCCGACTGGAACGTCGACCACGGCACCCTGCGCACCTTCGTGCGCGAAGGCGACGGCTGGCGCGAGGTGCGTACCTCCACGCCGGTGACCATCGGCAAGAACGGTTCCGGTTGGGGGCTGGGCCTGAATGCGCCGCAGACCGCTGCAGGCGGTCCGGTCAAACGCGAAGGCGACAACCGCAGCCCGGCCGGGGTGTTCCGTATCGGCGACTCGTTCGGTTATGCGGCCAGCGTCGATACCGCGATGCCGTACCTCGCGCTCAACGCCACCGAGTACTGCGTCGATGTCAGCGGCGCGAAGCACTACAACCGCATCGTCGACGCGAACGTGGTCGGCCTGGACGCGGTGAAGGGTTCCACCGAGCCGATGCGGCGCGACCTGCACGCGAACGGCGACCAGCGCTACCGCATGGGCTTCGTGATCGAGCAGAACCCGCGCAACGTGCCACAGGCGGGCAGCTGCATCTTCGCCCACCTGTGGAAGTCGCCCACCGACGCCACCGCCGGCTGCACCGCGATGACGCCGGCGGTGATGCAGTCGCTGCTGGCCTGGCTCAAGCCGCAGGACCATCCGGTGTTCGTGCTGCTGCCGCAGGCCGAGTACGAGCGCCTGCGCAACACCTGGCAGTTGCCCGTCCTCCACGCGGACGGCGCGCGATGAGCGCCACCGCGCGCGTGCTCACCGGCCTGGCCGCCGGCGCGGTGATCGGCCTGCTGCTGGCCGGCTGGAATCAATCCGTGGCGCTGCAGGTGGCCAACGCGGTGCACCCGGTCGGCAAGCTGTGGTTGAACGCGCTGCAGATGACGGTGGTGCCGCTGGTGCTGGCGCTGGTGGTGGTGGGCGTCAACACTGCCACCGACGCGGCGGCGTCCGGCCGCATCGCGCGCCGCGCGATCGTGGTGTTCATCGTCATCCTCACCGGCGGCGCGCTGTTCTCCGCGCTGGCGGCGCCGCTGGTGTTTTCCTTGTTTCCGCACAACCCCGAGCTGGTCGCCGCGCTCGACCACGCCAGCGCGCCGGCGGTGTCGGTGGCGCCGGTGCAGTGGGTCGACACGCTGGTGGCGATCGTGCCCAGCAACGCGATCATGGCCGCGGCGCAGAGCGCGATGCTGCCGCTGGTGGTGTTCGCGCTGTTCCTCGGTTTCGCGCTGACCCGCATCGCACCGGCGCGGCGCGCGATGCTGGTGGAGTTTTTCCAGGCGATTGCCGACGCGATGATCGTGATCGTGCGCTGGGTACTGTGGGTGGCTCCGCTGGGCGTGTTCGCGCTGATCCTCTCGGTGTGCGCGCGCTCCGGACTGGGCATGCTCAGTGCGCTGGGCGTGTACGTGTTGACCGAGTGCCTGCTGTATCTCGCCGTCACCGCGATGATGCTGCCGGTGGCGCTGGTGTTCGGCGGCGAGCGGCTGCGCCGCTTCGTGCCCGCGCTGGTGCCGGCGCAGGCGGTGGCGATCAGCACGCAGTCCTCGCTGGCCTCGCTGCCGGCGATGCTGGAAAGCGCGGACCGCCGCCTCGGCTATCCCAAGCAGGTCGCCGCGCTGGTGCTGCCGATGGCGGTGAGCCTGTTCCGGCTGACCAGCCCGGTGCAGTACATGACGTCGGCGGCGTTCATCGCGTGGGCCTATGGCGTGGATCTGTCCACTGCACAGCTGCTGGCCGGTGCGCTGCTGGCGGTCGTGGTCAGCCTCGGTTCGGTGGGATTGCCGGGCCAGGTCACCTTCGTCGCCACCAACCTGCCGGTGGCGCAGGCGATGGGCCTGCCGCTGTCCCCGCTGGGCCTGATGCTGGCGGTGGATACGGTGCCCGACGCCCTCGCCACGCTAGGCAACGTCACCGCCGACCTAACCGCCACCAGCGTGGTGGCGAAACAAACCAGGGAGTAGGGAATGGGGAATAGCGAATAGCCAAGAGCCAAGAGCCAAGAGCCAAGAGCCAAGAGCCAAGAGCCAAGAGCCAAGAGCAGTGCTCTCTGCTTTTGCGATTCCCCATTCCCGATTCCCTATTCCCTTCTCAACGAAAGAACTGATGATGGAACGGATCGAAACCGATGTGATCGTGATTGGCGCCGGCATGGCCGGCGCGTCGGTCGCGTATTTCCTCGCACCGCATGTGCGGGTGCTGGTGCTGGAGCGCGAGGCGCATGCCGGGGTGCACTCGACCGGACGCTCGGCCGCGCTGTTCAGCGAAACCTACGGCTCGCCGCAGGTGCGCGCGCTAACCCGTGCCGCGCGTCCGTTCCTGGCGGCGCCACCGGCGGGATTCTCGGCCGAGCCGATCCTGAGTCCACGTGGCGCCACCATCATCGCCGGTGCGGAACGCCGCGACGACGTGCGCGCGTTGTACGAGGCCATCGTGCCGTTCAGCCGCGACATCGAGCTGCACGACGCGGCCCGCGTGCAGGCCGCGGTGCCGGTGCTGCGGCCGGAGTTCGCGCAGATCGGCCTGCACGAGCCGGGCGCGGCCGACATCGACGTCAACGAATTGCACCTTGGCTTTCTGCGCGGTTTGCGCGCGCATGGCGGCGAGTTGCGCGTGGACGTCGCCATCGACGCGATCGAGCGCGAGGCGGGCGGCTGGCGGGTGCACAGCGGGGCGCAGTCGTTCCGCGCGCCGCTGCTGCTCAACGCGGCCGGCGCCTGGGTCGACCACGTGGCGGCGCTGGCCGGCGTGGCGCCGCTGGGCATCGTGCCGAAGCGCCGCTCCGCCTTCGTGTTCGAGCCGCCCGAAGGCATGGCCACGGCACGCTGGCCGTTCGTCACCGACTTCAGTGAGAGGTTCTATTTCAAGCCCGACGCCGGCCTCCTGCTGGGCTCGTGCGCGAATGCCGACCCGGTCGAACCGCACGACGTGCAGCCGGAGGAATACGACATCGCGCTGGGCATCCACCGTATCGAGGAAGCCACCACGATGACGATCCGCCGGCCCCGGCGCACGTGGGCCGGCCTGCGCTCGTTCGTCGCCGACGGCGACCTGATCGGCGGCTTCGATCCCGATGCGCCGCGTTTCTTCTGGGTCGCCGCGCAGGGCGGCTACGGCATCCAGACCAGCGCGGCGATGGGCGAAACCTGCGCCAACCTGGCGCTGGGCCGACCGCTGCCGCAGCGCCTGGTCGATGCCGGGCTGTCGATGGAGATGTTGAGCCCGGCACGCCTGCGCCGCTGAAGCTCCTTGGCCGTCATTCCAGCGAAAGCTGGAATCCGGCGCCTCGTCAGCCAGCCGCCGCGACGCTTCGCGGCCGCTTCACCACGCGCAGTTTGCCGCTGTGGCCGCCGCCGCAATAGAACACGGCCTGGCCGTCTTCGGCGGCGAGCCCCGAGATGCCGGCGCCGGGCGGCATGTCGAGTTGCTCCAGCACTTCGCCGGTCGTCGGATCGATGTGCCGCAAGGCGCTCTCGTCGTTTTCCCATGTGCCGTGCCAGCACTCGCCGTCGACCCAGGTGACGCCGGTGACGAAGCGGTCGGATTCGATGGTGCGCAGGATCGCGCCGGTCGCCGGATCGATCTGCTGGATCTTGCGCCCGCGATACTGGCCCACCCACAGCGTGCCCTCGGCCCACGCCAGGCCCGAGCTGCTGTCGCCCGGCGCGGGAATGGTGGCCAGCACCTCGCCCGTTTGCGGATCGATCTTGTGGATGCGGTCCTCGGCGATCTGGAACAGGTGGCGGCCGTCGAACGCGGTGCCGGCGTGCGCGGCGATGTCGATGCTGCGCAACACGCGGGCGCTGGCCGGGTCCCACACGTTCAACCGTGCGCCGGAGGCGAACCACACGTGTTCGCCATCGCAGGTGACGCCATGCACGCCATCGGTGCCGGGGTAGGGGCCGTGTTCGGCGACGATGTCGGCTTTGCTTCGTTTCATGTCCGGACTCCTTGGGGATGGAAGACGCGGGCCATGCTATTCAAACGACAGCGGCGCCGGGAGTAACAAGGTCGTCGCGAATCCCGGCGCCAGCGGCGTCATCCAGCGGCGCGCGCGACCGTGCCCGGCGCACTGCACGCTGCCGGCTGCCGCCAGCGTTTCGAGTGCCCGCTGCACGCTGCGCTGGCTGCGCCCCAGCGCGAGCGCCAGCGCCGAGCTGGACCACGATTCGCCGTCGCCGAGCAGGGCCAGCACCGCCGCGTGCGCGGACTCGACCGGCCACGCCAGCACGCCGACCTGGTCCGCGCGATGCGCCAGCAAGGCGTAACCGTGCGGGGTGGCATGCACCTCGGCCAACCCGCTCAGCGCGCGGCGCAGGCGCCCGAGTTCCACCCGCAAGCGTGCGCGATACGACTCGTCGGCGTGCCTGGCGCGGAACGCGCGGGCGACCAGCGCGTCGCGCGGCACGTCATGCGGCCACGCCTCGGCCAGTTGCCGCATCAGCGCGAACAACACCGGACGACTGGCCAGCGGAACCGTCTTGCCACGGTGCCGCACGGCATGGCGGCAGGCATCGACGACGAAGGTCTCCGACGCCAGCAGGGCTTCGACATCGCGCAGCGGCAACAGGCGTTCCTCGCCGCCGGCCAGCCAGCGTGCGGCGGGCGCGTGCAGGGTGCGCGTGGCGGCGTCCACCTCCGCCATCAGCGCGGGGATGCCTGCGCGTTGCGCGGCGCGGGCGGCGCGAGCGAGCGCATCACGTGCCGCCGTCGCGCGCAGGCGGCGCATCGCGACGCCCGCCGCGACCAGTTCGTGCACCGCCAGCAGTGCGGGCGGAAGCGGCGTGCCGGCCGCCGCGGCCAGCGCCTGTTCGGTTTCGTCGAGACGCCCGAGCAGGAGCAGGCGGCGGATGCCGAGGTAGCGCGCGTGCGCCGCGTTGACGTGGTCGCCGTGCGCGTCGAGCGTGGCGCGCGCTGCGTCGAGGGTGGCGGTGGCACCGGCCAGCTCGCGCGAGGCCAGCGCGATCTCGGCCTCGGCCACCACGCAGCGTGCGCGCGCCGTCGCCTCGCGCGGGCCGAATGCGCGTGCCGCGCGCCGCAGCAGCAGCGTCGCGCGCGTGAAGTCGCCGAGCTGGGCCATCGCCAGGCCGCGCAACGCCAGCGCCGGCGCATCCTCGCGCAGGGCGACCCGCGTCATCGCACCGAGCGGGTCGCCCGCCGCCAGCGCCTGCGCCGCGGCGGTGATCAGCGCATCCATCGCGGCGGCCTCGTCGCGGCGGGTTCGGGCAGTCGCGCCACGTGTTCACTCCGGCCTTCGTGGTTCGGCTGCCTAATCTAGCGCAGGCCACCCACCGGACGGCGCCGCGGAGGTCAGTACCCGGCGGCGAGCCCCGCGGGACGACGCGGGTCGTTGGCGCCTTCCAGCAAACCGGTCTTCGGATTGATCAGGATCGCCTCGACCGCGCCGCCGCTGAACTGCTTGAACGTGTAGCCCATCGCTTCCAGGGTTTTCTGCGACTCGGGCGTGAGCAGCCCCTGGCCGGCGTAGACCACGTCCGGATACCACTGCTGGTGCAGGCGTGGCGCGTTGACGGCCTGCTGCATGTTCATGCCGAAGTCGACCACGTTGATGATGCTGGCCAGCGTGGACGAGATGATGGTGGCGCTGCCGGGGCTGCCGGTGAGCATGAACGGCTTGCCGTCGCGCAGCACGATCGTCGGCGTCATCGAGCTCAGCGGACGCTTGCCCGGTTCGACCTGGTTGATCACGCCCTGCACCAGGCCGGCGCCGTTGGCCACGCCGGGCTTGGAGGTGAAATCGTCCATCTCGTCGTTGAGGAAGAAACCGGTGTTGCCGGCGATCTGCTTGTTGCCGAACAGGAAGTTGACGGTGTAGGTGACGGCGACGGCGTTGCCGTCCTTGTCGACCACCGAGTAATGCGTGGTGTGGTTGCCTTCGGGGGCGCCGAGGCTGCCCTTGACCTCGGAGGACGGCGTGGCCCGGTCCGGCTGGATGGTGGCGCGAAGCCTGGCCGCGTGTTCGGCCGAGAGCAGCTCGTCGATCGGGTTGTGCACGAAGGCCGGGTCGCCGAGGTAGGTGTTGCGGTCGGCAAAGGCGCGGCGTTCGGCCTCGACGATGTAGTGCACGCTGTTGACCGAGCCGTAACCCCACCTGGCCAGCGGGTAGGGTTCGATGATCTGCAGGATCAGGCACAGCGTGGTGCCGCCCGAACTCGGCGGGGGCGCCGAGACGACGGCGTAGCCGCGGTACTTGCACTGGATCGGTTTTTCCCACTGCGCGGTGTAATTGGCGAAATCGCGCATCGACAGGATGCCGCCGTTGGCGTCGCTGGCCTTGACCACGGCCTCGGCGATCGGGCCCTTGTAGAACGCGTCGATGCCCTTGTCGGCGATCATTTCCAGGGTGTTGGCCAGATCCTTCTGCACCAGTCGTTCGCCCACCTTGAAGGGCTTGCCGTGGTTGAGGAAGATCGCCGCCACGTTGGCGTGCCTGGCGAAATCCCCGGTGTGCGGTTCGAGGCTGTCGACGTCGCCCTGCTTGAGGATGTAGCCCTCGCGCGCCAGCTTGATGGCCGGCGCGATGACCTGCTTGAGCGACATCGTGCCGTAGGCCTTCAGCGCGGTGTCGAAACCCATCACCGTGCCCGGCACGCCCACGCCGAGATAGCTGTCGGTGCTGCGCCCCTCGACCACGTTGCCGTCGGCGTCCTGGAACATGGTCGGCGTGGCTTTCAGCGGCGCTTTCTCGCGGAAGTTGAGGAACAGGTTGCGACCATCCTTGAGGTGGATGGTCATGAACCCGCCACCGCCGATGTTGCCGCAGCACGGGTGCACCACGGCTTCGGCAAAACCCACCGCCACGGCGGCGTCCACCGCATTGCCGCCGCGCTTGAGGATGTCCACGCCCACCAGCGTGGCCAGGTGCTGCGCGCTGACCACCATGGCGTGTTTGGCGGTGACCGGTTTGGCCTTCTCCAGCGCCATGCGGGTGATGACCGGCTCGCGGCCGGTCGAATCGGGATTGACGTCCTGCGCCCACGCCAGCGCGCTGCACGCGGTCAGCGCCAGCGCCAGCGCGGCTTGCCGCCAGCGCGCGGCGCGCGCGCGGTGCGCCTGGCGGACATCGGCGCGCGCGGTGTTGCGATCGGACATGGGTTCACCCTCCACGATTGTCGGATCGAGCATAGTCGCCGGCGTGCGCCAGCCACCAATGAAAAGACGATCAGCTGGCATAACCGGCGGTTGTGGCGCGGCGCTCAGCCACCCCAGAAGCCGGACAAGGGCGGCAGCAGCGAGCCGCCGTGCAGTTGCACGCCGTCCGGATGGTCGTGCTGCAGCCAGAACGGCCCGTCCAGGTCGACGAAGGCCGCCTCGCGCGCCAGTTCCAGCGCCGGCGCGATGCCCAGCGACGAGCACACCATGCAGCCGACCATCACCTTGAAACCTTCGCGGCGCGCGGCGCGCAGCAGGTGCCATGCCTCGGTCAGGCCGCCGGTCTTGTCGAGCTTGATGTTGATCGCCTGGTAGCGCCCGCGCATGCGCGGCAGGTCGCGCGTCTCGTGGCAGGCCTCGTCCGCGCAGATCGGGATGCTGCCGGAAAAACCCAGCAGCGCGTCGTCGGCGTCGGCCGGCAGCGGCTGTTCCAGCAGGTCGACGCCGGCGCGCGCCAGCGGCTGCTGCATGTCGCGCAGCAACTCGATGGTCCAGCTCTCGTTGGGGTCGACGATGAGCCGGTCATGCGGCGCGGCGCGGCGCACGGCGTCGATTCGTGCGGCCGGGTCGTCGGCGTCGACCTTGATCTTGATCAGCCCGGTGCCGGCGATGCGCGCGGCGGCCGCGCCCATGCGTTCGGGCGTGTCGATGCCGATGGTCAGCGCGGTCACCAGCGCGGCGCGTTGCGGCCGCGCCAGGCGCAGCCAGACCGGCACGCCGCTCAGTTGCGATTCGAGGTCCCACAGCGCCGCGTCCAGGGCGTTGCGCGCGGCGCCGGCCGGCAACCGTGCCTGCAGTTCGTCGCGGCCCATGCCGGCGACCAGTTGCGGGCGCAGTTGCTCCATCTGCTCGATCACCGACGCGGCGGATTCCCCGTAGCGCGCGTAGGGCACCGCTTCGCCGCGCCCGCACTTGTCGCCCTGGCGCATGGCGACGGTGACCACGTCGGCGTTGTGCTTGACCCCGCGCGAGATGCGGAACGGCGCGGCGAGCGGGAAACGGCGCTCCTCGATGATCAGTTGGCGCAGCATGCGAGCAGGTTGTCCACGATCGCTTCGACGCCCATCGTCACCGGGTCCTGGCAAGGCAGTTCGAGCAATCCGCTGATGCGGCGGCAGGCGGTCGCGGCGTCGGCGGCGGAGAGGTTGGAGGTGTTCACCGCCACGCCCACCGCCTTCACCGCCGGGTTGGTCAGCTGCGCGGCAACCAGGTTGGCCTGCAGGCAGCGCTTGAGTTCCGGCAGCGGGTAGTCGGGCAGGCCGCGCATGTGCTGCCGGGTGGGCTCGTGGCACAGCACCAGCGCGTCGGCTTGCGATCCATGCAGCAGGC
Organism: Rhodanobacter sp. UC4452_H20; assembly: GCF_052978205.1. The sequence goes on from NZ_CM129662.1 coordinate 3,587,178, forward strand.
CCAGCGACACGCCGGCGTAGGAGGGATGGAACAGCGAGCCCTGGCCTTCGATCAGGTCCCAGCCGCCGTCGAGGCGTGCCGGCGAAATCTTCTCGGCGGCGCCGGAGATGAAGTCGGCGACCACCGCGTCGATCGGGATGCCGGAGCCGGCAACCAGGATGCCGGTCTGTCCGGTGGCGCGGAAGTCGGCGGCGAGTCCGCGTCGGCGCATGGAGCGCTCGATCGCCAGCGTGGTGTACATCTTGCCGACCGAGCAATCCGTGCCCACGGTGAGCAGGCGCCGGCCGGCGCGCGGGCGGCCGTTGCCGACCGGCAGGCCCGGCATCGGATCGCGCGCATCGAACAGTTCGCGGCCGTGGCGTCGCGCCGCGGCGACGATGTCAGGGTTGTCGCGCAGCTTCTGGTGCAGCCCTGCGGCCACGTGCAGGCCGGCCTCCAGCGCGGCGATGGCATCGGCCACGATGTGCGAGGACATCACGCCGCCGGCATTGGCCGCGCCGATCACCATGGTGTTGGCGCCGGCCTTGCGCGCTTCGCCGACGCTCATCTCCGGCAGGCCCAGCGTCGGCTTGCAGTCGCCGCGCCGCAGCTGGCCCACGCACCAGTCCGGGCGCCAGTAGGCCAGGCCCCGGGCGGTCTTGATCGCCAGGTCGTCGGCGGCGCTGCCGAGGTACAGCAGGTAGGGCGGGCCCCAGTGACCGGGCTCGGCGGCGTTGCTTGGATCGGACATGGTGCGCGTACTCCCGCGGGCATCCGGTAGCCCGTCACGACACGGCGTCGAGCATAGTGATCGGCCACGGCGCGGCACCAATGAAAAGACCGACACCTGGCATAACTGCGGGTTGTGGAAACCGGTCGACGGGAGTTGCCCGGCGGCACCGGCTGTGCTGCACTTCGAAGGCAGCGCCGCCGCGGCCACAGGGTGAACTCTCGACATGCGTCTTCGCTACATCGAACTGTTCCATGCCGTGATGACCACCAACAGCCTCACCGGCGCGGCGAATCTGTTGAACATTTCGCAGCCGGCGGCGAGCAAGGCGCTGCAGCAGGCGGAGCACCAGCTCGGGTTCACCCTGTTCCATCGCGTGCGCGGGCGGCTGCATCCCACCGAGCAGGCGCTGCTGCTGCGTCCGCGCGTGGAGAAAATCATCCGCGACCTGCACGACCTGCAACGGCTCACCGCGAATTTCGCGCGGCCGGAGAGCGAACCGCTGCGGGTGACCTGCACGCCCACCCTGGCGCAGTCGCTGGTGCCGGACGCGACCACCTTGCTGCGCAAGGCCTGGCCCGCCGCGACCGCGGAGCTGTCCACGCGGCACTCGGCCGAGATGTGCGAGTCGCTGACCCTGCGCGAAACCGACATCGGCCTCACCCTGCAGGACGCCAGCCACCCCGAGTTGCGCCAGGAGCCGCTGTGCCAGGGCCGCGTGATGGTGATCGCGCCGCCGGGCCGCTGGTCGCCCGCGGAACTGGCGCAGCCGCTGCCGGTGACGGCGCTGGCCGGCGAGCCGATGATCGGCATCGCCGTGCAGGATGCGCTGGGCAGCCTGCTGCAAAGCCACCTGATGCATGTCGACCCGCCGCCGCAGATCTCGGTGTGGGTGCAGACCTATCAACTCGCCTGCGCACTGGTGGCACAAGGCGCCGGGCTGGCGCTGGTCGACCCCTTCACCGCCTCCCAGGGCGACGGCGACGTGGTGCAGACGCGGCCGTTGGCGCTGGAGCTGGACGTGGTGCTGTACGCGGTGTACCGGCTGGACAGCCAGCTGAATCCCTTGCAGGAACACTTCATCGAACTGGTGCGCCAGCTGGCGCGGCAGACGCTTGCGCCGGGCTGATCGCGCCCACGCTCACGGGCATCTACAACTTTCGGTTATGCCAGGTGCCGGTCTTTTCATTGGTGGCTGGCGGCGGCTTGTGACTATGCTCGACCAGACGTTGCGGAGCGTGCCTTCGGGCCCGGCCTGAATACGCTTGTTCTCGGGGACATCGCCAACGCCTTGCCGGTGCGGAGACGCCCGGATACATCGCTTGACTGAAGTGGACCAAGCAATCGCCGGGGGCAGGGCGGTTCCGGTGCAATCCTAACGTTGGGGGTCTCTGATGAACGAGCGTTTCGGTCGAATCATTCCCAAGCTGTTGTCCGTATCGGTGGCGCTGGTGCTGGCGGGCACCGCTGCCGCGCAGGAAACCGCGTCGGCACCCGCCGCGCCGGCGGATGCGGCATCATCGAGCCAGCAAAAGCAGAAGAAGGATGCCGTCAACCTGTCGCAGGTGATCGTGACCGGCACGCGCACCAGCGACCGCACGCAATCCAGTTCGCTGGTGCCGGTGGACGTGATCCCCGCGCAGGTGCTGAACGACTCCGGCGCGGTGAGCCTGGGCAATGCGCTCGACCTCGCCGTACCCTCGCTGAATTTCCCGCTGGCCTCGATGTCCGACACGTTCGCCTTCGTGCGGCCGTTCCAGATGCGCGGCCTCAACAGCGACCAGGTGCTGATCCTGGTCGACGGCAAGCGCTGGCACTCGAGCGCGCTGATGCTCACCCTGGGCCAGGTCGGCCAGGGCTCGCAGGGCGTCAACATCAACACCATCCCGGTCGGCGCCATCGACCACATCGAGGTGCTGCGCGACGGCGCTTCGGCGCAGTACGGCTCCGACGCGCTGGCCGGCGTCATCAACATCATCCTGAAAAAGGGCGGCGAGGGCGGCGAGGTGCAGGGCGACTACGGCAAGTACTCGGCCGGTGACGGTGCGAGTTCGCGGCTGCAGAGCAGCCTCGGCTTCGCGCTGGGCGACAAGGGCTGGATGCGGCTTTCCGCGCAGGTCGGCAAGCAGGACCCGACCAACCGCGCCGGGCTGGACAACCGCCCCGGCTTCACCGAGCTGGGCCGCAAGTACCACGTCGGCATCCCCAATTCCAACAACTACAACACCTTCCTCAACTGGCAGTACGACTTCACGCCGAAGGTGCATCTGTACGGCTACGGCCACTATGGCCGGCTGATGGCCGAGCCGATGGCGTTCTACCGCTACGGCACCAACGCGCCGGAGCCGAAGAACGACCTGATGCAGTACCTGTTCCCGGACGGCGACGGCTTCAACCCGGTCGAGCATGGCGTGTCGCGCGACAAGTCCTTCGTGATGGGCGTGCGCGGCGAGACGGAGTCGGGCTGGGACTGGGACACCGCGGCCACCTGGGGCGCCAACCGCGTGTCCTACGGCACCTTCAACACGGTGAACTTCGCCTTCTGGAACGACTTCGGCTACACCCCGACCGACATCCACGACGGCACCCTGACCGCCTCGCAGGCCACCCTCGATTTCTCGATGGGCAAGTCGCTCAACGACTACTGGCACCTGGGCTTCGGCGCGCAGTACCTGCACCAGGGCTACAAGATCGTGGCCGGCGACCTCGCCTCGTACTACGTGGGCACCTCGGGCGTCACCGGCGGCGCGCAAGGTTTTGCCGGCTGGGGCCCGGAGGACGCCAGCAACAGCACGCGGCATTCGGTGGCCGAGTACGCGCAACTGGAAGGCAACATCACCGACCGGCTGAGTACCTCGATCGCGGCGCGCCACGAGGACTACTCCGACTTCGGCACCAACCTCTCCTACGCGTTGTCCGGCCGCTACGACTTCGACCACGGCTTTGCCTTGCGCGGCACCTATTCCACCGGCTTCCGCGCGCCGGGCCTGGGCCAGCAGCACGCCTCGGTGACCACCTCGGTGTCCTACCCCGCCGGCAACTCGCTGGGCTTGCCCGAGGGCATCTACCTGCGCGGCCTGGTGCCGCCGGACAACAAGACCGCGCAGCTGCTGGGCAGCGAGCCGCTGAAGCCGGAGACCACCCGCAGCATCACCGTCGGCGCAGTGTGGGCACCCACGCGCGCCTTCACCACCACGGTGGACCTGTACGACATCCGGCTGAAAAACCGCATCCTGATGTCAAGCTCGATGTCGCTGGTGACCCAGTCGGTCAAGGACTACCTGGCCGCCAACGGCGTGGTCAACTCCGAGTACGTGGCGCTCGCCTACTTCACCAACGCGGCCGAGATGCGCATCAAGGGCATCGGCGTGGTCACCAACTACATCAAGGAGCTTGCCGACGGCGGCTCGTTCCAGACCACGGTCAACTGGTCGTACCACAAGAACAAGGTGACCAAGGTGCTGCCCAACCCCGCGGTGCTCGACGCGCTGGGCAATGTCGGTTTCCAGCGCATCACGCGCAGCCAGGCCAAGGGCCTGCTGGCCGACCAGATGCCGCGCTCCAAGTTCATCTGGACCAACACCTGGAAGACCGGCCACTGGGGCTTCACCGGCACCGCGGTGCGTTACGGCGGGGTCACCGAGTACAGCTCGACCAGCTACATCTACGACGATGTCTACCCGTCCCGGTGGATCTTCAATCTCGCTGCCAACTACTACCACGATCGCTGGACCTTCACCCTTGGCTCGGACAACGTGTTCGACACCTATCCGCAGAAGGCACCGGACGGCAGCAACTTCCACGGCATCTTCCCGTATCCGAGCAGCTCGCCGTTCGGTGCCCAGGGTGCCTACGTGTACGGCAAGGTCGCCTATCGCTGGTGATGCCCGTGCGCCGGGCGGCAGCTTGCCGCCCGGCGTCGACCTCGTCGCACTGCGACGGCCGTGGCCGCGGCGTCGCGCGCATCGCGGCGATGCCTGATCCCGCCACCTCCGGAATCGCTCTTGAACCAGTCGCCGATCTCAATCACCCCCGCCCGGCCGGCGACCGTGGAAACTGCCGCCACCGCCCAGCCGCACATGCTGCGCGCGGTCGGGCGCTGGCAACTGGTCGGGCTGTCGGTCAACGACGTGATCGGCAGCGGCATCTACCTGCTGCCGGCAGCGGCTGCCGCGCTGCTGGGGCCGGCCAGCCTGTGGGCCGTGCTGCTGGCGGGCATCGCGGTGAGCCTGCTGGTGCTGTGCTATGCGCAGGCCGCCAGCTACTTCGACCAGGCCGGCGGCAGCTATCTCTATGCGCGCGAGGCGTTCGGACGCTTCGCCGGTTTCGAGGTGGGCTGGATGTTGCTGCTGACCCGCATCGCCAGCGCGGCGGCACTCAGCAACGGCCTGGCCGATGCGGTCACGCATTTCTGGCCGGCGGCGGGCGACGGCAAAATGCGCGTGCTGATCGTGGTCGGCTCGCTGGCTGCGCTGACCGGGATCAACGTGATCGGCGTGCGCGCCGCGGCGCGTACCGGAGTCACCCTGGCGATCGCCAAGTTCCTGCCGCTGGCGATGTTCGTGCTGATCGGCGCGTTCTTCGTCGACCTGGGCCAGGCCTCGCCGCTGGCGGTGGACTCGATCCCGATGGACGACCTGGCCAAGGGCGCCCTGTTGTTGCTGTTCGCCTATGCCGGGTTCGAGAACATGCCCGCGGCAGCCGCCGAATATCGCAACCCGCAGCGCGACGTGCCGTTCGCGATGCTGACCATGATCGCGATCGTCACCGCGACCTACGTGGCGGTGCAGTGGGTGGCGCTGGGTACGCTGCCGGGGCTGGCCGCGTCCAGCACGCCGCTGGCCGATGCCTCGGCGCGCTTCGGCGGCATGTGGCTGGCGCTGGTGCTGACCGTCGGCGCGGCCGTTTCCATTCTCGGTACCAACAGCAACACGATCATGTTCGGCCCGCGCTACCTGCTCGCGCTCGCCGACGACGGCGTGGGTCCGGCCGCGCTCACGCGCATCCATCCGCGCTTCCGCACGCCGGCGGTGGCCATCGTCACGGTGGGCGTGCTGTCGGTGATCCTGGCGCTGTCCGGTTCGTTCGTGCAGCTGGCGCTGCTCTCCGTGGTGGCGCGGCTGTTCGGCTATCTCGCCACGGCGGTCGCGGTGCTGGTGCTGCGCAGGCGCCACGGCCAGCGCGAGGGCGCCATGCGGCTGCCCGGCGGGCCGCTGATCCCGCTCGCCGCGACGGCGTTGTCGCTGGGCCTGCTGGCCAGCGCCGGCGTTGCCAACCTGGTCGCCGCCGCCATCGCGCTGCTGATCGGCGCGCTGATCTACCGCTTCTGGCGGCGGCCACGGCGCGAGGCGGGCTGATGGGTCGCCGCGCCATCGCGATGGCACTCGGCTTGCTGGCCTGCCTGCCGGCATTCGGTCAGCAGCGCGACCTGCGTGACTACGGCGTCGCCATCGGCGTGCTGCCGCCCGGCGCCCTGAACGCCATCACCGACGTGCCCGGCGTCGAAGTGGGCCAGAAGACGCTGATCCGTGGCGACGACGTGCGCACCGGCGTCACCGCGATCCTGCCGCACGCGGGCAACCTCTTCCAGCACAAGGTGCCGGCGGCGGTGTACGTGGGCAACGGTTTCGGCAAGCTCGCCGGCAGCACCCAGATCGACGAACTCGGCAACCTCGAAACGCCGATCGTGCTGACCAACACGCTGAGCGTGCCGGTGGCCGCTGCGGCGCTGATCGAGCACGCGCTCGCCAACCCCGAAAATCGCGAGGTGCTGTCGGTCAATCCGGTGGTGGGGGAAACCAACGACGGCTATCTCAACGACATCCGCGGTCGCCACGTCGCCGTGCGCGACGTGCTGCAGGCGATCGCATCGGCAAGCGGCGGCAAGGTCGCGCAGGGCAACGTCGGCGCCGGCACCGGCACCGTCGCGTTCGGCTTCAAGGGCGGCATCGGCACCTCCTCGCGCAAGCTGCCTGACCGTCTGGGCGGCTATGCCGTCGGCGTGCTGGTGCAGACCAACTTCGGCGGCACCCTGACCGTGGCCGGCGTCCCGGTCGGCAAGCTGCTGCACAAGTATTACCTCAGCGACGCATTGAACGACTCGCCCGACGGCTCGTGCATGATCGTGGTGGCCACCGACGCCCCGCTGGATGCGCGCAACCTGAAACGGCTGGCGAAACGCGCGATCCTCGGCCTCGCCCGCAGCGGCGGCATCGCCTCCAACGGCAGCGGCGACTACGTGATCGCCTTCTCCACCTACGCGGCGAACCGCGTGCCGTACGCCGCCGAACAGTCCGTGCGCCAGGTTGCCGTGCTGCGCAACGACGCCATGTCGCCGCTGTTCATGGCCGCCATCGAGGCGACCGAAGAAGCCATCATCAACTCCCTGTTCCACGCCGGCGACATGCGCGGCTGGCAAGGCCACCAGGTGCAGGCACTGCCCGTAGATGGGGTGCTGCGCCTGCTGCGGGAGCACGGCTATCCGCTCTCGCACCCCGCTCCGGCGCCGACCGACGCGCATCCGCGCTGACCGGCCGCGGTTGTCCCGCTATCATGGGCGTCTCTGGGTATGTCCGCGGCGGCAGAGCACACCATGCTCCTGATGATCGAAAATTAGCATCGGCATCCAGGCTAGTCCGCAGCTATCCATCGATAGCGAAAAAAACCCTTAAAAACAGGCTTGAAGTTTCCATCCTTGTCCGAGGATGTTTATGGCAAGCCAGGAAAATTGCGGGTATCGTTGCGGGTATCGAAGCCGGTACCCGCACATGCCGCTGACTGACGCCAAGGTTCGAACCGCCAAGCCAACATCCAAGGCCGCCAAGTTGGCGGATGGAGGCGGGCTCTATCTGGAGGTGCGCCCAACGGGCGCAAAGCTGTGGCGGTATCGCTATCGCATCGCTGGCAAGGAGAACATTTTTGCCATCGGGGAATACCCATCGGTATCGCTGGCGGACGCCAGGGTTGAACACGTCCGTGCACGCGCGCTCGTCGCGGATGCTGTCCATCCATCACACAGCCGAAAGGTGGAGCGACTGTCGAACCTGGTGGCGAATGCCAACACGTTCGAGGCCGTGGCGAACGAATGGGTTGCGAAGAAATCGGCGAACTGGACCGCGTACTACCATCGCCAGGTAGAGAGCGTCCTACGGGCTGACGTCTTCCCTCATGTCGGGAAGCTGCCGATTCGCAGGGTCACTGCAGCGCACTTGTTGGAGATCGTTCGCCGCGTTGAGAAGCGAGGAGCCGCGACGATTGCGCTGCTGATAAGGCAGTGGTCGTCGGCCATTTTCCGCTACGCGGTGGCGACGCTCCGTGCCGATGGTGACCCGGCCGCAGCACTGCGTGGTGCCGTTGAGCGATCCAAGGTCGTGCATCACCGGCCGTTGTCGCGTGCACAGATTGCGCATTTCGTGAATGAGCTAGGCAGGTATGGCGGCTATCGCACGACGGTGATCGCTTTGCGTCTGATGCTCCTGACCTTCGTGCGGACGGTGGAGCTTCGCAAAGCCCAATGGAGCGAGTTCGACCTGGATGATGCGGAGTGGCGCATCCCCGCCGAGCGGATGAAGATGCGGGAGCCGCACATCGTGCCGTTGTCTAAGCAGGCGGTGGAATTGCTTCAGGAGCTGAGAACCTACACGGGCGGTCGTGGCCTCTTGTTTCCGAACTATCGACGGCCAATCGAGTGCATGACCGCTACCACGTTGAACCGAGCGCTTGAGCGCATGGGCTTCAACGGCAAGGGCGGCATCGGTTTCTCAGCTCATGGGTTTCGGGCTACCGCGTCGACCATCCTCAACGAGCTTGGTTACCGCGCTGACGTGATAGAACGACAGCTTGCACACGCCGAGCGAAACAAGGTGCGCGCGAGCTACAACCAGGCGGAGTATCTGGGCGAGCGCCAGGTGATGATGCAGGAATGGGCGAACTTCATCGACGGCTTGTTGAAGAAAGCCAAGAACGGCGACGGTTCGCGCAAGTCATCGTCAAAATCCGCTTGAGTGGATTTGGATTGAGTCGGTTGCGACATCGTCGCCAACGGTCATTGGGCCTGGCGGACGCTTAGGCTGGTTTGATTGTCGCTGTGTGCCAGGCTGAATACAGGGGGAAGTCGATGGGTGCGGGAACATTGAAGGATCGACACCGGCGCATACGGGATGGTCAGCCGGAACCGTTGCGCGTCCGCATCCACCGTGCGATCAGTTGGCTGGCGCGTGCAGAGCAGGAAATGGACGATCCTGATGCCCGCTACATCTTCCTGTGGATCGCCTTCAACGCCGCCTATGCCAGCGAATTCGGTTTCGAGCAAACCGAGCGACTGCTGGTGAAGCAGTTCATCGACAAGCTGCTTGGGCTGGACAGCGAACAAAAGCTCCACCACGCGCTGTTCAGCCAGTTCAGCGGCCCTATCCGCACGCTGGTCGAAAACAAACATGTCTTCGAGCCATTCTGGCGGGCGCTGCGCGAGCATGATGGCAGTGGCGCCTGGGAAGGTTCATTCGTCTCCAGCAAGAAGGTGGCCATGAAAGCCTTGATGGGCAAGGAAACGGGCACGCTGCTCTCCATCGTGCTGGACCGCCTCTACGTGCTCCGGAACCAATTGGTGCACGGTGGGGCCACCTGGGGCGGGAAGACCAACAGGGCGCAGGTGAAGGATGGCGCCGCGATCCTGGGAACGTTGGTGCCCATCATGCTCGAAGTGATGATGCAGGCCGGGGGCGACGAGTTCGAGGCCATTGCCTACCCAGTGGTCTAGCGGGGTGCCAGCAGCACGCCACAGAGCGAGCGCCAAGTTGAGCGTGGTGCGACGCCATGTGTCGCTTCAATACGGATGATGGCATGGAGAAAAGGGGCTGTCTCCATGGTTATCTCGATTAAAGAGCTACGCAAGATGGGTGGGTCGTCGTTGGCCGAGGCTGAGGTGCCGGCCATCGTCCGTCTGTGGATGCTGCGGTGCTTGGTGCCGTTGCGTGGATACCAGAGGCTGGTGCAGAAGGAAGGCCTGGATGACGACAACGTGGCCAGAGCCGTTGGCTTGGGAGCCTGGGTCGACAAACAGGATGAGGAGTTCGATCAACGTGCGGTGACCGCACGGTTACGGGTTCTTCACCGCGACATCGAGCGCGTGGCGGACGACTGCTGCTGGCCGGCGACGCTGACCCGCAACATCAGGCGCCTGGCCAGGTTGACCAGCCTGAACGAGGTCGAGCAGGCGCTGATTGGCTTTGCCGTCATGGTGCACAGCGAGAAACATCTGGTTGAAGTCATGCAGTACCTTGGCCTTGGCTGCCAGTCCTCGCAGCGGCTGTTCGCCCATTTTTCCGCCATCCTTTGCCTGCCGGAGGCTGACATAAGGAACGCTTTCAGCGGACGAAGCGCATTGTCGCGATGCGGCTTGGTGCGGCTGGATTTGGATGACTGCTGCGACATCAAGGATCGGCTGAATCTGATCTCAAGAAACTTTGTTGAGGTCATGCTCGCCGGGGAGGCTGATCCGGCGGTGCTGCTCCGAGGCCGTGTCGAGCTTGCCTCCGCGGCAACCTTGACCCTGGCCGACTACCCCCATCTCGGTGCCTCCCTCGACATTCTCGTGCCCTACCTGAAGCAGGTACTTCGGGAAGGTCGCAAGGGCGTGAACATCTTCCTGCATGGCTCGCCCGGCACGGGCAAGAGCCAACTGGCGCGCGTCCTTGCTGCCGAAGTGGGCAGCGAGCTCTTCGAGGTGGCTGATGCGGATGACGATGGCGACCCGCTCGGTGCAGAGCAGCGCCTGCGTGCCGTGCGTGCAGGCCAGAGCTTTCTCGCCAACAGTGGTGCGCTCATCGTCTTCGATGAAATGGAAGACGTGTTCAACGATGGTGGTTTTGGGAAGGCAAGCACGGCCAAGTCGCACAAGGCGTGGATGAACCGGCTGCTGGAGGGCAATGCGATCCCGACACTGTGGTTGTCCAACCGTGTCGACGACATCGATCCTGCCTTTATCCGCCGCTTCGACATGGTGGTGGAAGTCCCCGTTCCGCCCAGGGTGCAGCGCGAACACATCGTGCGCACGCTATGCGCAGACGCCGTCGAAGATGGCGTCGTGCGGAGGCTGGCGCAGGAGGAAAAGCTTGCACCGGCGGTGGTGGCTCAGGCCAACGGCGTCATGCGTCGCTTGGGAGCCGATCTGTCGCGCGAGCAGGCGGGCAAGGCGTTGCTGCACCTGGTGGACAGCACGCTGGTAGCGCAGGGTCATGCCCGTCTGGGGAACAAGGATGCGCAATCGCTGCCGGACATCTACGACCCGGCTTTCATCAATGCCGATGTGGACTTGGCGGCGATCGCCGCACGACTCAATGATTCGCGCTCGGCGCGCCTGTGCCTGTATGGGCCGCCTGGCACAGGTAAGACGGCCTATGGCCGCTGGCTGGCCGATCAACTGGACATGCCTTTGCTGGTGAGGCGCGCCTCGGACCTGATGTCGCCGTACGTGGGTGAAAACGAGCGCAACATCGCCGAGGCCTTCCATGCGGCGACGCGTGATGGTGCGTTGCTGCTCATCGACGAGGTGGACAGCTTCCTGCGCGAGCGCGAAGGTTCCAGTCGTAGCTGGGAAGCTACCCTCGTCAACGAAATGCTGACTCAAATGGAATCATTCCAGGGTATTTTCGTGGCATCAACCAACCTGATGGCCGGAATAGATCAAGCAGCGTTGCGGCGCTTTGATCTGAAGGTGAAGTTCGATTACCTGCAGGCAAGGCAAGCTGCGGCCTTGCTGCGGCGATATGGGGAACGATTGAGCTTTGCTTTGCCGGAGAATGTGGAACACTTCGCTGTCGCCCATCTTCGGTATGTCACACCGGGTGACTTCGCTGCTGTAATGCGCCAACAACGGTTTCTTCCAGTCACCTGCTTTGAGGGATTCTTGGCGGCGTTGAAGGATGAGACTGCACTCAAGGCGGTGTCCAAGCCCGGCATCGGGTTTCTTCAGTAAGAACTGGATTGATGTGGTCGACAAACAATACGAAGGTAGGGGTCATGTGGGGTGCGGTGGAACCGAAGGATTTTGCCCAGATGCGTTTGCGGCTGGATTTTGGCCTACGACGCGCGATCATGGGCTTCAACGAATGGGCTGTGCCCGGCCTGGGCGGTGCGTTTTTTGTGCGCCAGCTCAGCTGGGCATGCATGGGACTGCGCCTCGCGCAGGAGGTCGATACGCCGGCTACAGCCGCGCGCATTGCGGAAGCGCTGGAAGCATTCGCGAGCTGGATCGTGGTGCGCCGTGACCCGCAAGCCCGGTCGGAACATCGCGTGCAGGGCAAGCGCAAATTCGCTGGCCGCACCAGCCTCTCGTTCAGCGACATTGCGAAGGGTGGCGCGTACGTCACCGTCCCGTTCCGCCGCTCCGCGACGCGAGCGCTGCCGGGGCTAAAACTTTGTGTTCGCGAGGAGGCGCGCTTTAGCGTGCTAGAGCTGACGCCTGCCGGCATCGAGCTCGCCGAGCTGGCGTTCGCGAGCGGAAAGGAACTTGGCGGAGATGCACGCAGCTGGCTGAGGGACTGGATCGAGGAAGGCAATAGGGACACTAAAAAAGTGCATCCGGCGATCAAGGCTGCCCTCCAGCCATCGCTGGCCAGCGAAGCGGAAAAGCGTCTCGTGCTGGCGCGTGTGCGCGACGATGCGCGTCGAGCGGATCTGGAGAGATTGCTGGGGCGCCATACCGACGCAACGCTTGCGACCAAGAGCGGCCGCGGCGATTTCCTTGCGAATGTGCAGCACGCCGAGCATGCCGCGAGGCTCGCTACGTGTTTCGCGTTCGAGGACGTGCGAGCAAGCACCTTGCATGCTGCGCAGGCGATGAGCAATGCGATCCGTAGCTCGGCGCAGAAGGTGCGCGCGTTGGCGGAACGCCAGGACGTGGCCGATGCTTTCGCCGCGCTGGGCCGTGACTGCGACGTGCTGCGGGCGGGTGCTGCGTCGGGGACACCAGTGGATGCGTCAGGCTTTTGCGCGGAGCAATCGGCTTCGCGCGGGTTGGAGGAGCGAGTCGCGTTGCTGGCCGCGCGTGCGCCAATGGTGTTCTCTGTGATCGATGGGCGCATCGACCAGGGTGTGGCCTACAGCGGCAAGCCACTGGTGGCCGATGACGCCTACGATCTGCAGGAAAACGACATACAGGAAGACACCTACCGCGTACCGCGCCCGCTGTTGCGATTGCGACAGTTGCTCGCCGACGCGGAGGCGCAGCCATGAGCGACATCAACGACCGAGGCGACCTCGAAACGCTCTTCTCGCCACCGCAAGGCGAGCACGGCACGCATCTGCTGCTCTGCGGACTCAGCAGCGACGCAGAAACCGTCGAGCGGGCGCTGACTGCGTTCACGAACGAGACTCCAGCTCAGCGCCGGGCCAGAGGCCTCGTACGTGGACTGCTGCTTGTCGACGCATCGAACCGGCAGTCGCAGGCGCAACCGGTTCCGGGTCTGCTGCAACTCGCGCCTTGCCTAAAGGAGATATGGCGCAGCCGCACGTCACTAATGCACGCGAAAGTGGCGCTCATGGGTTTCGGGCCATCGACGCTTGGGGCGCCGCGGCGCTGGCGTCTCGTCGTCTCCACCGGGAACTGGATCGCCGAAACCTGGGGGCGCCAAGCGCAGATCGACCTGTTCTGGACGACAGAGTGGGACGAGCAAAGCGAGGAGGTGAACGCAACCCAGGCGCTAGTCGACGTCCATGCCGCGTTCGGATTCTTCGAGCGGATGTTGCACAGCCTCTACGGCAAGCACTACGCCAGCCTCGCCAACGATTTGCTCGTCACCGGGTGGCTGAAGGTCTGGCGCGAGCGGATGCAGGTACGCGGGGCCGCATCGCGTCTGAGACCACAATTCATTCACAGTCTGGATCGGTCGCTTTTCGATCAGGTCCGGACGCGTTTCCCGAAGAAAGGCGTCTCGACTTTAGTAGCGGGCTCGGGCTTCTTCGAGCAAGCGAGTAAGTCGACCGCGGATTCGAAACCCACGGTGCTGGAAAAACTGGAGTCGCTGGGCAATCCCGGCAAGCGTCTGTTGGTTTTCAATCCCGAACGAGCTGGTGGTATTGCGGACTGGTTCGAGCAATTGCGCAAAACCAAGGTGGGCGAACGCGGGCTGCTGCAAAGCCGGGCCGGGCAATGGTGGCTATGCCTGCCGCGCGATCCGCTGGAGAAGAAGCCGAGGGGCGGCCGCAAGCTTATGCACGCCAAGTACATCGCCGGGCTCGATCGTGTCAGTGGCGAGGATGACGCCACTGCGACGCTGGCCTTTCTCTACCTCGGTTCCGGCAATCTCTCGCACCGTGGTTTCCTCACGCGGGCAAACCTCGACGGCCGTGTTTCGATTGCTTCGCGCATCGGCAATGTCGAGGCCGGCGTGGTCCTGTTGCCAAAAGAACGTATCGCGCGCGTCTGGCAGCGTCTTGCATGCGGAGGATGGACATCGGCAGCGGATCTGAAGAATGCAGTCGAGGGCCAGGGCGAAGACATGTTCGAGCCGCTCGATCCACCGCCCGTGCTGCTATTGCGTCAGATTGGCGAGCATCTGCACCTCGTTCGCAGCGAAGTGCTGCCGACGACGCTGTGGTTGCAAGCGTCCGACGGTCGCTGGTTGCCGGTCGAACCGGACCAAGAGTCCGTGCTATGGGGGGCTGTCTGTCCTCCGTCGGTACGTGTGACGAGCGTGGACCCAGCGTCGCAAGCCGTCGGTGCTGGCTGGGATATAGCCGTGCTTTCCGCGAACGGGCTGTTGGGCAGGCGCGCGATGCCGCAGTTGGAAATGGCGAGCATCCTGCAGGCACTACTCGTATTCCCCGCGCTCCCGCCGCACGATCACGAGGGCGACGACGACTTCGGCCACGCTACGGTGCCCGCCACGGCTACGCATGTCTGTTCGGCTCGCTACCCTTTGCGGACGCTCGCGATGCTGGTCGAGACGATCGCGCAGCGCAACGTGCTGACGACGCCCGAGGAATTCCCTTACTGGCTGGCGCAGCTGCGTGCGTTGCTGCTGGAGCAGACGGCGACCGCCGAGCGGGAGGCGATCCGGGCACTCGACGTCGACCTGTTCGACGCGCTGGACAAGCCGGGCTTCGTGCCGACCTGGTTCGCAGAGCAACCAGACCTTCTCGCGTCGTACCAGGTCTTCCTTCGAGACTTGCGCGGGGCATGGTGCGCGCCTTCTAACGCGAGGGCTGTATGCGCGTAAGCCGAGCAAACCACAATAGGAATAGCGCTTCGGACTGGAATCTGGCGCTGGAGCGGCTCGAACAGATCGCCAGTATCGAGGCGCTGTGGCGGGCCAATCAACATGCTTCACTACGCTGGATGGCAAAGCGGCTCAGAGAGGAGCCAGGCGTGTTGGTTGCCGATGAAGTCGGGCTCGGCAAGACGCGCTTGGCCATCGCGCTCGCGGTCTGCGTGGCGGCGAGCGGAGGTCGCGTCGCCGTGCTGATTCCACCGGGACTAGCTTATCAATGGCAGAGCGAGGAACTACAAGGCTTCCTGGGGCATTTGAGCGCGCTGTCGCTGCCTTGGTTACCGAACCCGCTCCCGCATCGCTTCCTGCGGACTTACGCGGATCTATTCGCTGACGACAGCGATGGCGACGAAGCTGGCGGCAACGTCGACGATAGCCCGTATCCGCTGGCCGACGCATTCCCGATTCTGTTCATCTCGCACGGATTCGGCTTGCCCCCGGTGGGCAAGGTGGTGAACCAGGAGCTATGGGCACTGCCTTACCTCGCCAGGAAGGCTGCGGGCTTTGTTGCATACGGCGCCGGAAAACTGGTGGTCAGCGCGATGCAGGAGCGCGCCGCGCGGTACATCGGCGAACAAGGCAGTGCCGGTTTGCGCCGTCGGCTAGGGGCAGCCATGCTCGGCAAGCCGGCGCCGGAAACCTTCAAAGACGAACAGCGCGCCGAGCTGTTTCAGAACACGATCGGCGAACTGTTGGGCAACTTCGACTTGCTCATCATCGACGAGGCGCACAAGAGCCGCGCGGGCGCGAATCTCAGTCTCGCGGAAAAGCAGGCGCAGGGTAAATTGCGCAGCCGGCTGACCAAGCTGATCGACCATATCCTGATGTCGGACTCACGGGCGAAGCCGTCGAAGCGAGTCGCGCTGACTGCTACGCCCATGGAGCTCGATGTCGATCAGTGGAAGGCGATCTTTAGCCGACTTGGCTTGGGTGCAGATCGGGTCGTGAGCCTTGGCGGGGTCGTGAAACGCTATGCCGAAGCGGTCGATAAACTGCGCTCAGGGTCGCAAGGCGAAATCAACGAACTCAGAGAGGCCGCCGGCGAATTTCAGCTGAAATTGCGAGACGTCGTCACGCGGCGCCTATGGCGCGATCATCCGTTGGTCAAGCGTTACTCGGAATTGCCTGGCGTGCCGAATAGCGCGCATCCTCATCGCAAATACATCACGCACTCGCTTGCGCCGGCCTGTTTGCGACCGGACGAGCGCCGCAAGCTCGCGTTGTCCGAGGCGCTGGCCGCGGCGGCTCGGGGTGCGAGCGTCGGACACGAACTGAAGACGGCGGGCATTCGCTTTTCGCAGGCCCTGCCGCACCTCTCGGAGTCTGTCCGGGACGCGGATGGCGACAAGAAAGAGCCAGAGCAGAGCAGTGAAGCGGCTGCGGTCGTGGCGGCCGTCGTGGACCAGGCTAAAAAGGCCCGATTACAACGCTGCGAATACTGGCGCGCGGTCGCCGCAGGGGAGGATAGGGAGCAGCTCGGCAAGGTCGGTGACGATCCGCGTTATGCGTTGCAATGGCACCCGCGCGTGCGGGAGGCCGTACGGTTGATCGAGAAGCTCGCGGGCGGCCGTGAAGGGGAGAAAGTGCTGGTTTTCGGCGAATACCTGGCCTCCCTGCATGCGCTGAACCGCAGCCTGAACATTCGCCACTACCTGCGGCATATGCGAGACGTGAAGCCGATCCCGTTGCCGCTGGGCGTGCGGGCCGCCGATCCTGACATGCAGCGCTGGCGCCTCGATCCGGAGTTCGGTCTCGCCACAATGAGCGACCAGCAATTCGAGTCGAAGGCCGCGGAGTTCACGGCGCAATACGTGCGGGAGCGCGAGCAGTTGCGTGATGTATGCAGTCGCGTGGTGGAAGAGGCCGGGCTCGTTCCCAAGCTCTCCGTGGAGCTGGTTGGTGTGCTGACTACGTGGCTGGTCCAGCAACTCTGTGTTGAGGATCAGCTGTGGATCGTCGACACGCCCGACGAGAGGGATTCCGTGCGCGTGGAAGCTCGCAATCGCCTCGCGAGCCTGCGCGATCCCGATCCACCCGAAGACGACGACGAGCAGAAGGCCAACCGGGAAGTTCAGAGTTGGAACAGGATTGTCGACCAGCTCAAGGACGAGTTGCAGCGCAACGATGGCGGCGACTATGTGTTCCGCATGAGCCCACTCGCGCAACTGATGATCGGTGATACAAAGACGCCGACGCGTCGCGCACGGCAGGGCACGTTCAATCATCCGAATCTCAATCCGCGCGTGCTCCTGGGCCAGGCGGACGTGATGAGCGAAGGTCTGAACCTCCATCGCGCGTGCCGAACGGTGGTCCTATTCCACCTGGACTGGAATCCAGGGCGGATCGAACAGCAGATCGGACGCGTGGACAGGGAGGACAGCGCATGGATGAACGCATGTGAAGATGCGCTGCAAAATGGCGTGACGCCGCCGAAGATCGAGGTGTACACGCTCGCGGTCAAGGGCACCTACGACGACCTGCGTTCGTCAGTGGTGCAGGAGCGGATACACTTGTTACGCGCGCAGCTATTTGGCGAAGTACTTCCTCCCGAGCGGCTCGTGCAGTTGCCGCCCGAGGCTCAAGAGCAAATATCAGACATCCGCATCGACTTCAGGCCGTAGTTCTGATTCATCGTTCGTGCAGTTGTGCGGCTCCCCTCGCACCGGTGCGCCATCCGCTGCGGCCAGCATGAATTCGCCGTGACCTTTATCGCTGATCGCATGCCACGTCAACTTTGAGGTGGTAGGGCGAAGTCGATGGCAAAAGACAAGGCGTGGTTCTGATGGGACCCTGTGAAAGACTAGGCTCTCGGGCCGACGTGGAATGTCGGCAAGTGTGTGAGACGGCGGAGTAGCTAGAAGCGACATTAGATGTCGTCAGATGATGCCAGCATGGCCTCCATCAATCGACGGAGGTCAGCATGGAAATCCCAGCGCACGAAAACCGCACCCTGAAGCTGGTGGGCGGCAACACCGACGAAAAGCGCGTCGCGGCACGCAGGTACTGCGCAGAATTGGCTGGGAGCTTCCTGCGGTTCTCCAGCGGCACCGAGCAGTCCCTGCAGCCGGGCATGCTGGCGCAGTGGAAGCCGGGCATGAAGAATCGCAGGACGCCGGATTACGACGTCCCGATGATGGTGGTGGAGGTGCTGGAGTAGCCGGTCATCGACACCACGTTCGAGTCGGGTTCAATCTATTTTCGTGAGCGCCTGGACATCATCCTCGGCTTTCTGGACGAGGATGACGAGTTCTGCCTGCTTCACTACGACTCCCGTCGCTTCGAAGCCTATACGGGGATTGGCGCGGAGTAAGTCCGCCGGAGCGAAAGGAAAAGGCGATGCAAAAGAACGACCCCATCGTTGAGCTGGCCCATTGGTTCAGGGCTGCCCGAAGCGTAGTGGTTCTGACTGGGGCTGGGATGTCCGCCGAAAGCGGCATTCCCACCTTCCGCGATGCACAGAATGGCTTGTGGTTGCAGTTCGATCCCGAGGATCTGTCCACGGCGAGCGCGTTCCAGCAGGACAAGGCATTGGTCTGGGGCTGGTACGTGTGGCGCATGGCGATGGTGAGGGCCGCGCAGCCTCATGCGGGTCATCGGGCGCTGGCGGAACTAGCCAACATCAAGCCGGGCCTGTCGATCGTCACGCAGAACGTGGACGACCTCCACGAGCGTGCCGGCGCCAGGGATGTCGTCCACCTGCATGGCAACCTGTTTGCCTCGCGCTGCTTTGCCTGCGGCAGACCTCACGAGGATGTGCATATTCCGTCGGAAGCGGCGCACAAGCCGTTACTTCGATTGATGCCGCCTCGTTGTACGCACTGCGGCGGCTACGTTCGCCCCGGTGTGGTCTGGTTTGGCGAACCCATGCCGCAACTGGCGTGGCGCAAGGCCGAGCGGTGCGCGACCGCAAGTGATTTGCTGATCGCCATCGGGACATCCGGCCTCGTGTTTCCTGCGGCGAGCCTGCCGGGCGTGGCCAAGCAGCGCGGTGCGAAGGTGGTGGAGATCAATCCGCTCCACACGCAGTTGACCGACCAGGCGGACTTGGCTTTGCGCAGCACGGCTGGCGAGGCGCTTTCGGGGCTCGTGAACGCTTTGACGGCGTGATGCGACAGCCGGTGTCGGCGCGGTCAATCAGCATGCTTCCACTCGCGAGGTGGACGCATGACCCCCGACACAAATCCCAGCCCGGCATGCCGGAACTACGGCAAGGCCGTGGGCGCCTTCATTGCGGCATGTGCCAACCAGGATGCCCGCTCGCCTATCGAGCAGTGGCGATGGCTGCATCGCTGCGTGGCCAGGCTGCATGCCGTGGCCGTCGAATTCAGCCTGGTGGAAAGCAGGAATCTCGATTGGCCATCTTGCATGCGCCGTTGGCCGGACATGGATGATGCGCTGCGTGCCTATCGGCTGGATGTCGAGGCGGCCATCCAGTCCCTGTCGGGCGTGGAGCCTCGCCGGCGTATTGAAGGCGAGGTGCGGATGCCCGCCCCGATGCCTGCGTACTCGGAAAGTATCCCGGTTCTTCTCAACGAAATGCGCTGCGACCTCGTGGATATCCATGCAAGCCTGCTGATGGGTTATGCGTGGTGGCTGCAGGGTCATGCAGATCACCAGGCACGTGCATGCGAGTGCTGGTGCCGCAGTTTCGAGACGCATTGGGGCGTGCATGCGCTCTCGTTCCTAAGAACGGCCCACACCCTGTCGTCGCTGTCTGGCAGTTCGTGGCGCTGACGTAGGCCATGCGACAGTGGGTGTCGTGGTGAACGTGCATCCTAAGTTTGCGAAGCCACCATCGGAGCCATCATGGCCGCGCGAGTCAAAAGGGAGTATGAGCCCTACGAAGCCATTGACGGCCTGATTCTGAAGTCGCTGGAAGAGAAGCTGGAGGCCCAGCTTCGCCAGGCGTATGCCGACATCGAGTACGTGCATGACGAGCTGAAGGCATTGGCCGTGGGGAAGGGCCTGCCGAAGGCGTACAAAGCGGCATACGCGCGCTTGCGCGATGTCGCGGCACCTGCTTTGCGCGCCATCAAGCAGGCCCGCAGGAAGCGAACCGGCGAATGGTGGCGTTTCGAGCGCGTGGAACCACGCATGCCGCCGCCGGCATGGATCGACCGTGCAAAGCAGGTGGTCGAACAGATCAATGCGCTCGACCTGGAACTGGAAGCAAGCCTGCGCGAGGCGCGCGGCGTGCTTCTCAAGGGACAGCCGGGCGCCATCTTCGACTGGAGCATGCTTGCAAGCGTGGCAGTGATGCTGACCTTGGACCATGGCTCCGTGCGGTCGATCTACGACCGCATCGACCAGACCTATGTAGGCGATGGCAAGTACCGGATCAGGGTTGGTTGCGAATACTTCCTTGGCATGAACAACGGGGAGATCGAGAACTGGAGCGAGTTCCATGACCCGGACCATCCACTTTTCTCAGGCACCTGCCACATGACCTACCTGAGCCACTGCATCGTCCATCATCTCCCGCTTCCGTGGGAGATGCTGCCCTGCATCGACGAGATCGAGGCGACGTTGGAGTTCCATGACTACCAGACGGTATGGCCTGTCGCGAAGCGGGAAGTGCGTGCCCAGCGGGTGATCGAGGATTGAAGGACTAACCCTGATACAGCTCCGCCATCTCGGCGAACTCGCTGGCCAGCTTTCGGCGTAGCGAGGCCGGCTTCACCACTTCGACATTCGCCCCGAAGCTGCGCAGCCACCAGCGCAGTTGGTCGGTATTGGCTACGGTGGCGCTGAGGCGTTGTTCCTCGCGGCCGCGAATGGGAGTGAGCGTCTGGTCGGGCGACAGCTTGCGTTCGTCCAGATAGCTCGCCATCCAGGGCGAGACCCGCAGTTCGAGATTGAGATCGCCGCCTAGCGGCAACTCGAAGCCGTGTTCCGCAATGTAGCGTCGCAGGTTGAAGCTGGTTGGCTTGCTGGCAGGCTCGTCCAGCAGTGTGGCGGATGCCATGCGATGCAGGGCGAAGTTGCGCGGCTCCGGGTAGTCGCGGGCCGTGGCGACCAGATAGTAGCTGCCACCCCGACTGACCAGGCCCAGCGGATTGACCGGGTAGCGCTTGGGGCGTTCCTGCCCTGCGGCCCGATAGCCGATCTCAAGACGCTTTTCCGTCAGCAGGGCTTGATGGACGGCTTCATGCACGCTTGCTGCAATGGATGCAGGCATCAGCGGTTGATTCTCCGGCACGGTGGCCACCTTGTCCGACCAGCGCGCGAGCCCGGTCTGGTTGGTTTCATCCAACACCTTGCGTGCCGATTTGAACAGCGGTTCCAGGGCGACGATAGCGCTACGCGGCAACAGTGAATCCAGATGGCGATACGCCAGTTCCAAAGTCAGTGCAGTCGCCGGATTTAGGGCCGGTAGGTGGGTCAGGTCGGCCTCGCGTGCCCAGCTCCACAGGGCCGGTCGGCCATCACTGGTGGTCAGCGGGAACATGCCTGAAAGCTTGTTGAGGTCTCGCTCGATGCTGCGCTTGTCGATCTCATGGCCGAGGCTCTGCAGTTTGCGGTGCAGGTCGGTCGCCGTGATGCTATTCGGGAGACGAGGTATCTGTCGCAACATTTCCAGATAGCGCAGGGAAGTATCGTTCATGGCGGCATCCTGGATCGAAGCCCCGGTTGGGGATGAATACCATCATGCCATGCGATGCGACATGTAGTGTCGCTTTGACGTGGCGCGGTCACCGGGTTCGGAACGTGTTTCCGGTCGGCGCCCTGCCATGCTCCGGCAGGCATTGTTTGGCCGCGTACAGCATGCTTCCCATGGCTTGCCGGATGTGCTGGAAGATGCGGCTTGTGGCGCCGGGCGAGACGGGATGCACGGCCATGGAATCATCCCAGGTGCCTTCGGCGCGCCATTGGGCCAGCAGCGTCTCCCGCAGGCGAACTTGCACCGGGAGCAAGGGGCGGTAGCCGAGCCGCATGATCGCGATGGCATCGTGCTGGCCGTATTTCTCCAGCGTGCCTTGGGGGTTCTCGCGGAACTCGGCGAAGCTTGCACCGAGTTGGGCGAGATAGGCCTCGCGGAAGACTTGTTCGAGCGGGAAATCGAGGGTCGTCTGCATGACGAAAGAATTCCTGTGGAAGTGGGGCGCGCCGGCATGGCCTCTGGCGCGGGACGGATCAACGGCCCGTCAGGGCTTGCAGCAGGCGAACCATCGCGATGGTGTCCCGACCGCAGTAGCGGCGCAGGGCCGTATCCAGAACGGTGCGCCGCTCGGTGGGCGTTTCCGGGTGGACGGCCTCCAGGTAGGCCAGTTGCGCCTGGCCGCCATCGGCCACATCGTCCAGGTCGTCGTAATCGAGCTCCGGGGCGATGGTGGGCAACACTTTCTTGATCGACCACGAGCCCAGCATGGCGGGGTGGTAGTAGTGCTCACGCGTGATGGGCAGCAGATCCACCATGCGTTCGTTCAAGGCCAGCAAGGCATCCGCCAGATCGGGAAACCAGTCGGCCAGTTCCTTGACCCGACCTGCTTCGAAGCTCCGGTTGTAAACGAGGATGGGGCCGCGTCTGCCGAGCGTGCGAAGCAAGGATTCCGCGAAGTCGCGGGTCGGATCGTCGCCGCTCAGGTCGAGGAAGACGCGTTCCTTAAGGCTGCCATCGCGCTGTTCGATCTGGCACGACCATTGGAAGGGGACTTGCTGATAGGGACGCGTGCCCGCCCAGCGCGGAATGGCGAAGTTGATCGTTTCGAAGTCGAGGTAATGGCGTGGATACCCGAGCTCGTCGAGTTGTTCGGCTGCAGCCGGGTCGAGAAAGGGTTTCCCCGTCACCGAGGCCTTGCGGATGCGCTGATGGATGGGGTTGGTCAGCCGTTCGGCGGGTACCTTGCGGAGATCCACGTAACCCTCGTCGAGTAGCGCGCGGGTGAGCGCGGCTGATCGCTTGAGGATCGTGACCGGATACTTGGGCTCCTGGGGCTCCTGCGCGCGGCAATGCTCGAAGAAGGGGCAGTCGAAAGGCTTGGAGCACTGCTCGCCCGTGGTGATGGATGGCTCGTCGCCACGCAGCACCTTCTGAAGTCTGCGTACCCAACCCGGGACTTGCTCGATGAGGTCGGCGATATCGGCCGTGATGTCCTCGGCCATCAGCAGGCCGTTGTAGTCGTCATCGCCCGCGTAAACGAACGCCGTGTCGATGTACGCCAGATACACGTGGCGAAGCGTGATGCCTGCGTTGCGGATCACCCAGGCTTGGATGGCGCAGTCGACCAGGTGGTAGTCCTTCGCGGAGGTGGAAGATTTCACCTCGATCAGGTCGTAGCCGCCCGGAATGGGCTTCAGGACATCTGCGCGAACCAGAACATCCTTGTGCTGGAAGGCCGCCTCGAACAGCGTCTTGCGTTTGCCTTTGCCTTGCAGCGCATCGGCGGTCTCGGCAAGGGCCTTGGCAGTGTCGTCCACGTGGCCGATTAGCAAGCCGGGTCCGTAAAGCTCTCTGGCCAGATCACCAACGGCGTTGCCGGTATCCAGCACAGCCTGATTCGCGGAAGAGGTCTCCATCGCATCGCGCCGATATGTGCCCAGCCACAGGCGACGTTCGCACTGGAGGCCAGCGACGATGCGCGACTTGGAGAGACGGGCTGCGGTGGGATTTGGCATTGGCGAGCCTGCGAAGCGGCGGATGGACGAGGATCATCCTAGCCACGATAACGACATGTAGTGTCGCTGGGAGAAACACGGCCGAGGGCGCGTCTGGCGACATTGAGTGCCGCTTCGAGATCGTGAAATGGGGCTTTCGATCATGAGGAAGCGTCATGAGCCCTGAGCTGGAGCAAGCCCTGTACGACCGGTACCCCCGCATTTTCGCAAACTGCCATGTTCCACCTCGCGAATGCAGCATGGGCTGGGGATGCATGGTGGGGGATGGCTGGTGTGCCTTGCTGGATGACCTTTGCAGCAAACTCCAGCGAGAAACCGATCAGCGCGGTGCGCCGCAGGTGGTGGCCGTGCAGGTGAAGGAGAAATTTGGCAGCTTGCGCTTTCGTGTGTGGGAGGCCTCGCTCCGTCAACGGGTCTGGATCAGACGTGCAGAAAGGGCATCGCTGCGCACCTGCGAAGTATGCGGACGTCCCGGATTCAGCAGAAATGCTTCGGAGGGTGAGGTAAGGACGCGTTGCGAACAGCATCACTCTCCGTAGCGGTTGTCGGTGTTGATTGGAAAAAGTTTCAGGCACATATCACCCACATGAGACAGGGGAGGCTCTGTCTCGCGTTTGGGCGCATCCGCCCTGAGGCGCCCATCGAGGGGGAGAAGCATGATCCCGCAGAAGGCTGACCCGCTGACCTGCGTGCTCGTTGTTGTCGCCACCTTGCTGTTGGGCTTTGCCCGCTGCAAGAGCGGCATCTCGAAAGCGCCCTGATCCAACCAACCCACGCGACATACGCCGAAGGCCCGGGGGATTCCCGGGCCTTCGGCGTTTATGCCGCCTCATCGAGAGGAAACGAACATGCATCTGGTCGAAACGATGGCCTATGCCGGCGAGACGCCGTGGCATGGCCTGGGCAAGAAGCTCGAAGCGCAACAGCCCATCGAAGTCTGGAAGGCCAACGCGGGCATGGACTGGGCGATTGAGGACGCTGAAGTCCGCTACGTCACCGGCCAGAACGGTCTGGGCGTGATCCAGGCCTTCCCCGAGCAGAAAGTGTTGTACCGCTCCGACACCAAGGCGCCGTTGGCCGTGGTCTCCAAGCGCTTCCAGGTCGTCCAGCCGGGCGAGATTCTGGAGTTCTACCGCGACCTCACCGAAGCGGGTGGCTTCGAGCTGGAAACGGCTGGCGTGCTGCGCGAAGGCCGCAAGTTCTGGGCGCTGGCGCGTACCGGCCAGAGCGTCAGCCTGAAGGGCCGCGACCGGGTGGATGGCTACCTGCTGCTGGCCACGGCCTGCGACGGCACGCTGGCGACCACGGCGCAGTTCACCAGCGTCCGGGTGGTGTGCAACAACACCTTGCAGATCGCACTGGGCAATACCAGCGGGGCTATCAAGGTGCCGCATCGCAGCCAGTTCGATCCGGAAGTGGTGAAGCGCCAGCTCGGCATCACGGTGTCGTCGTGGGATGGGTTCGTGGCGCGCATGAAGGCGCTGGTGGAGCGTCCGCTCGATCCGGACTCGGTGGAAGGACTGCTGCGTCGCGTGCTGACCTACGCAGGCCCGGACGGGAAGGTCTCGGTGGTCAACGAGCAAGCCGTCGCCAATGTCCGCGCTCTGTACGAGGGCGGTGGCCGCGGTGCGCTGATGGCTTCTAGCCGTGGCACGGCGTGGGGGCTGTTGAACGGCGTCACCGAGTTCATCGACCACCACCGCCGCGCACGCAGCGACGATCACCGCCGGGATGCGGCGTGGTTTGGGCAAGGTGCCCAGATCAAGCAGCGGGCGTGGGACGAAGTGATGAAGTTGGTGGCCTGACAGGAGGCATGTCATGGGACTCGACATGTATCTGGAAGCGAAGCTCCACCTGCCGCCCTACAGCGAGGAGCTGGCACCGGTTCGGCAAGCCATCGGCAAGGCCATTGGCTACACGCCACCCACGGAAAAGCCCGACAACGACGCGACCCTGATGGAGATCACGGGCGTGACCGTGCGGGTGGGCTACTGGCGAAAGTTCGATCCCCTGCACCGGTGGTTCGTGAACAACGTGCAGGAAGGCCACGACGACTGCCGGCCCGCCTACATCGCGCCCGATGTGCTGGCCGAGTTGGAAGAACAGCTCGATCAGGTGGACGACGATCCAGAGTCGGCCAGCGAATACTTCGTCAGCGAGGGCGACGAACCGATGACCGAAGGCGACGTCGACTACACCCTGCGCATCGTGGTGCAGGCTAAGAAGTTGCAGGAACGCGGCTGGGACATCTACTACCGCGCCAGTTGGTAACGCCACCTTGAAAAGTAACCACCCATCGCCCGGCTGATGCTTGCGCATCGGTCGGGCTTTTTTATGCCTGGAGGACACCGATGAACAAGCAAAGCGGAGCCGTGAGGCTGGTCGATACGAAGAAGTTGCCCTATGGGCAGTGGCTAGATGTGCGGCGCAATGGCATCGGCAGCTCGGATGCCGCTGCCGCCGTGGGCCTGTGTCCGTACAAGAGCCAGCTCGAACTCTGGATGGAAAAGACCGGTCGCACGCCGCCGGAAGAAGTACGCCCCGGACAGGACGATCCGCGCTACTGGGGCACCTTGCTGGAGCCGATGGTGGCCACGGCCTACCAGGAGCGCACCGGACGCAAGGTGCGCAAGCTCAACGCCGTGCTTCAACACCCGACGTTCCCGTTCATGCTGGCGAACATCGACCGGGAAATCGTCGGCGTGCCGGATGTGCAGGTGCTGGAGTGCAAAACGGCGGGCGAGTTCGGCTCGCGGCTGTGGAAGGACGGGGTTCCTGAGTACGTCCAGCTCCAAGTGCAGCACCAGTTGGCGGTCACGGGCAAAGCCGCCGCCGACGTGGCCGTGCTCCTGTGCGGGCAGCAACTGGAAATCCATCGCATCGAACGGGACGAGGAAGTGATCGCCCGGCTGGTGGTGCTGGAAGCCCGCTTCTGGGAGCACGTGGAAAAGGACATCCAGCCACCGGCGGATGGCAGCGCATCGGCGGCCACGGCCCTGCGTAAGCTCTATCGCGGCAACGACACCAGCCTGGACTTCACGGGCGATGAAGACCTTGGCCGCGCCTTCGATGCCTTGGCGACGCTCAAGGGTGAGCTGGAAGCGATGGAGGATGAAAGCGAATCGCTCAAGCAGGTGATCCAGCAAGCGATGGGCGACGCCAGCACGGCGCGCTTTGCCCACGGCGTCGTGACGTTCAAGCGATCCAAGGACGGCACCACGCTCGACACCAAACGGCTCATCGCCGAGTGCCCGGACGTCGCCGCCATGTACACCGTGACCCGCCCCGGCGCGCGCCGGTTCGTGCTGTCGCGGACTTCCGATAACGATGAGGGGACAGCGACATGCTGAAAGGTCTGGCAATCACCCCGCCCGTGATCGGGCGGATTTCCATTGGCCGGGTGGTGGAACGCAACGGCAAGCGCCTGCCGGAGAAGGACGACCAGTTCACCCTGACCAGCCAGGTACAGGGGCGCGATGGCTGGCTGCTGCATCCGCTGGACGAAAAGCTGCGCAAGGAAGCGGAAGGTCAGAAGCTGCGTTCGATCCCGGTGCGGCTGCTGTTCAACGATCCAAGCCTCAACCTGCGGGCCGACTACTCGCTGTTCGACCGCACCACGGGGCGACCGGTGTGTGTGGGCAATGGCGAGACTTGCCGGCGCTCGGGCAAGGAGGGCGTGGCCACGTTGCCCTGTTCGGGGCCGGATGCCTGCGCGTTCTCGCAAGGAGCCTGCAAGGCCTACGCCCGGCTCAACGTGGTTGTGGGGGAAGGCGATGACGATGCGCTGGGCAGCTTCGTGCTGCGCACCACGTCGTTCAACACCATTCGCACGCTGGCGGCACGGCTGGAGTATTTCAGCGCGGTGTCGGGTGGGCTACTGGCCTGCCTGCCGCTGGAACTGAAGCTGCGCGGCAAGTCCACCACGCAAAGCCACCGTGCACCGATCTACTACGTGGATCTGGTGGTGCGCGATGGGTTGACGCTGGAGCAGGCCATCGCCCAGGCCCGGGATCAGGACGAACAGCGCCGAGCCTGCGGGTTTGACCAGGGAGCACTGGACGAGTCAGCACGTCGGGGCTTCGCCAACGGTGCGTTCGAGGAGCTGGAAGAAGACGTGCCGGCGGTGGTGGAAGAGTTCTACCCCGAGGGTGGCGGCGGGCAGCGCGCGGAAGTCTGCGAATCCACGGGCTCGGGCCTGAAAGGTCGCCTCGAAGCGCGTGTAGAGGCAGCTGGCCACGGTGGATAACCACGGAGGAAACGGCAATGTTCGCAATCGTAGGTGGGGTGGTGGTGTACGGCTTTGCCCTGTACGGGCTGGTGCGCTTCCTTCAAGGTAAGGAAAGCGGTTCTGATGAGTAGTTAAACCAGTGGTGCAAGCGGTGCGTAATGAAGAGAAGGGGCACGCTGAGGCGTGCCCCTTCTCGTTGATAAGTAACTGTTTTTTTTGGCTGATTGCGGCGGTGGTCAACGAGCACGTGGGAGTGGCTGCAAAAACTTTGATTTTTTCCCCGGCGACCAAAATCGGCGAAATGGATGGAATGGATTCACGGCCAGTACGAAGCGGCCGTACTTCGACCAAACAGGAGAAATCCATGCATCAGGCAAGGCACCACAACCCCAGTGCGCGTAATCGACCGAAGCGGTCGGTTGCACGCGCACAGCATATCCACTCACCCCCTTTGTTGGCTACGACGTGGAAGCCCGATGGGCCCACCGTTCGGTTTCATGAACTGCTGAAGGTGGTCCGCGTTGGCCGGAGCACCGCCTACAGCATCTTCAAGAACGACCCGACGTTTCCGAAAGGTACGCCGCTTTTCGATTCACCCCGCTCGCCTCGCATCTGGTGGTACGACCAGGTGATCGCGTGGCTGCGTGATCGCGAGGCGAAGGCAAACACCACCACCAACAACACCATCAAGGAACACGAGTATGTCTGAGAACGAGGAATTCGAGCGCTTCATCGGTGAGCTGCAGGCGATCCAGCCCAGCAGTCGGCGCCGCAACAGCGAAGCCTTCGGTGAAGCGTTCGAAGAGATCGAGCACCGTCTGGCTGCGAAAGTGCCGCAGAAGTCGATCCTGGCGGCTTTCAACAACGCCTATGACTTGAAGGTCAGCCCGGCCGGTTTTCGGCTGCTCCTTGAAGCCGAGCGGGAACGTCGCCGGGTGAGCGGGCAGGTGGTGGTGTGCCGCTCTTGCAACCGCCCGCTTGGAGATGACGGCCAGCAGGCGCCCACAGAAGAAGCCGCTTACGCCGAAGGAGAAGAAGCATGAACGGCAGTAACTATGGGTCGCGACCTTACCCGCTGGATGCCTTCTTGATCTTGCTGCGCAACACGGCGTATGAGTTGCAGCGCAACGTCCAAGCGCCGGATGCGCTGATCGGGATGGGGCTGGTAGCCGGGATGTCGACGTCGTGCCAGGGGCTGTTCGACGTGAAGCTCCCGACCGGACAGCGCCGACCGACGTCGCTGTATCTGTGCGGTGTGGCCGAATCTGGCGAACGCAAGAGCACCGTGGACGCTTTGGTCTTCGCGCCGCTGTATGAGCATGATCGCCGCAAAGCCGTGGCATATCAGGCTGCGCTGGATAGCTATCACGCTGAGCGTGAGGCATGGGAGGCAAAAAGCCAGGGTCTGCGAAATCGTCTCGCCAAGGCGGTCAGCAAAGGTGAGTCGATTGAGGCGATCCAGGCAGAGATGGCGCAGCACGCCAAGCTGAAGCCGAAGAAGCCGCGGCTGCGGCGCTTCATGCGCCAGAACATCACGGCGCGGGCCATCATGGACTCGCTCGATGGCGAAGGCGAATCCATCGCGATCACGACTGATGAAGGTCAGGTGATGTTCAAGAGCGAGGCGATGGCGCAGCTCGGTTTGCTGAACAAGGCATGGGATGGAGCGCCGATGCTGACGCTGGATCGAGCTGACTTCGACAATGTCTTGGTCATGAATCCTCGCGTGACGATCAGCATCATGACTCAGAAGTCAGTGCTCCAGGCCTATCTGGCCAAGCATGGCGAGATCGCGAAAGGGTCGGGTCACTGGGCGCGGTACCTCGTGGGCTGGCCTGAATCGACACAGGGGTTCCGGCAGGTCAGCACCGAAGAACTGGTTTGGGAGTGCCTGCCGGCTTTTCATGCACGGATGCGTGAGTTGTTGGAGCAGTTCGATGCAATCGCTGGATCGGGTGAGATCGAGCGTGAACTGGTTGAGTTCTCGGACGACGCAAAGGCGCGCTGGTTCGATCTGGCAAGGCAGACGGAGTGGATGCTTCGGCCTGGCGACTACCTGCACGACATCAACGACTTCGCGTCGAAGATCATGGAGCTGCTTGGTCGGTTGGCCGCCGTGTTCCACTGCTTCAGCGGCGAGGAAGGCAAGATCACGTTGGATACGCTGGAGCGCGCATTCACGGTGGTGCAGTGGCACCTGGACGAATACAAGCGGCTGTTCTCACCGCAGTTCGTGCTCTCGCAAGAGCAGGTCGATGCACAAGCCGTGCTGAAGTACCTTCGCGAGTGTGTCTGGCGTGGGCCCAACTCCGATACATACATCCCGAAGAACCATGTGCTGCGGTACGGGCCCGTTCGCAATCGTGATCGGCTCAACGCTGCCCTTCGCCTCCTTGAAGGTCAACAGGCCGTGTGGATCGTGGTCGCCCCCAAGGGCAAGCAGCGCTTCGTTCGGCTGAGCGACTGGTATTTCGGCGGCCTGTAGCCGCTGGTTGTGATCCTGAAGCCCCGGTCAGCAATGGCCGGGGCTTTTTGCTTGAGAGCCTGCCCGCTGGCCGATTGGCAAGAAAACCACGCGACTCTTGCGATTTTGTCGCAGAATCGCGTGGGCGGCAGATGGCCAATGGCACCCGCTAGTCACGTTGCGGCGCCCCCGGTGCGCAGCGCGGCGAATTGGGCTTTCTCGTCGTCGGACATGTTCTTGACGCGTGTAGGCCCCAGGTGGCGCTCTGGGCGGCGTTGCAGGCCTTGCTCGCGCAAACTGCGGTGATCCACCCTGGCAGCGAAGCCGTGCTCGGCAAGCGCCTGGTTCTGAATGTCGGCAATCTTCTTTCGTGTGGCGATGACTTCATCGCGAAGCACCATCGGGCTCTTGCCGCCGCTGTCCTTGCGACATCCACCCGCTTCAGGTTGCTTCGGGTTGTACCTCGAAAACATCCGTTCCGGAGGTCGACTGATCCCGTCCTGTACCCTGTCCGAGTACATCAAGTGCATGTGGGGGTTCGTGATGCCGCCAAGCTTTCCTTCGGGAGCATGGATAGCAAACTGGAAGGGCTTGCTCCCTACCAGTTCGTGAGCAAGCTGTTCCGCAAGCGCACGGTTCTGCTCCAAGCTGAGTTCGTTCGGCAGGGCGATCACGTGTTCGCGATACACCGCTCCATTGGCTCGTTCGTAAGTGTCCGCAGCCTTCCAGAATGTCGCAGGATTCCCGCCTGCCCAGTCGGGGAGGTTCCCATTCTCGGCATGGATCAGATCCTCGCGGCCCTCATACCTGCCAAGACGTTCAATGTAAGCCGCGTGTTCCTTGGCGGCACCCTTCTTGCCGCTCTTGATCCGATGATGAAAGCTAGCCATGTGCGTACTACCCTTTCTCGCTGGTCAATAAAAAAGCCGGCAAGGATCATCCTTGCCGGCCGCTTTGGAGATGAATTTCGCTGTTTTGGCGAAGAGTAAGGGGAAACGGTATGTGCGCGTCCGCAATCCCCCCCCCTATAACAGTAATTCTAGGCCAAGCACTTCACTGCTAATTGACTGTTCTCAAGACACCGATTCCACCTTCATATACTTAGATGTGGTGATGTAAGAATTTACTCAACCTGAGTGATGTCTGCAGCTCTGAATGCTTCCAGTGTGCAATATTGGTAGAAACGCTGAACGGCATGGTCACAAATGGAAACGTCATTGGATAGATAACACTCGGAGTATTTGGTCAGCCGGGCAAGCTGAAGCTCCATCCAAGCTGCGTAGCGACTTTGTTGCCCCGTGATTGCCATGTAGAACTGGTTGAAGCGACTAAACAGCAATTGGTTGATGCCGTGCGGTATGTAGTCGTGCTCGAAAAGTTCCTTGGTATCCCTGGTGTCGTCCATCTGGCGCAGCACCCCAGTACCTTTGTCGGACTGCTTCTGTCCCAACCAATAGGCCGAGTAATTTGTCTTCACCTTCTGCTGGTGGCGGATGGTGCATAGGGCAGCGACACTGTCAGCGACCGAAATGTTTTGCGTGTCCAGTGGAATGATGCCCCATTCGTGATGGACATATGCGCCAAGTACTTTGCTGGCTGCATTAACAATTTTCAGAATGTCTCTTCGCTCACTGGTATAGCCAGTGACATCTTGTACCAGCTTGGCTAATGCCAGTGCGTGGGCGTCGACAAAGTCGGTGAATGTCGCTACGGAAGTTATGGGTGTTGC
Source organism: Rhodanobacter sp. UC4452_H20 (assembly GCF_052978205.1). The sequence continues at coordinate 3,619,194 of NZ_CM129662.1, forward strand.
GTAATGAACCGTCAGCTTCAAGGTGCCGGAGAGCTCGCTGCAAAACTCCTCAATCTCTTCCTTGATCGAGTTTGCTTGGCCCTTGACTTGTGATAGGTCAATTACTTCTTGATATTCACCAACAAAGTTAAGAAATGGAAGGATGCGTAAATACGTGTATATTGCTTCGTGTAGCGGACGATCCGACTTGCGTGATGTCGGTTTGTAATTATTTACTGCCTTCCCGAGATGGGTGAATGCCTTGGCTATCGCCGCGGGCTTTCCGCTATGTCTTGCGTAGACGGGTTCGAGAATTTCGAGATTCTCCGTTGCTATGCATTCAAGCAGCTTCGGATAGGTCAGGAAAGAAGTGTCAATCTTGCGCAGTACAACTGGATCAACTTCTTTGCTCAATGCCGACAGCAGGTGATCGACGATGGCAATGCCCTTCTGATTTCTCGAAGGTGATTCGGTGGTATAGAACTCCAGCGTGGGCTTGCCGCCTCGAAGCGGCGACTTGAGTAGTCTGAAGAGCTGTGTGTCGCTGGTGTCGTTTGTTACGTAAAGAAGCTTGATGGTCTTCAACGTCGACAGAGGGACATCTTGAGCGAGTTTCAACGTGCCTATGCCAGCAACTTCGTCCAAGAATGCGAGCACGCCGCTTAGCGAGTCGAAAGTGACAGCTGTTCCATTTGATTCACTTTTCTTCGCATCGACGCCGGTGGCTGTCTTGAGCTTTTCGTAATTGAGCTCGTCGATCAGGTCTTTAATGGTGCCGGTTTGCGTTCCGCTGGGATCAAGGTTGCTGCCGAAGTCGAAACGGGGCTTGTACACGGTGGATTCCTTGCTTGTCACTTCACGATCTCCATCAGCTTGCTGAAGCTATCTACCACCGCGTACTTGACGTTCTCGGGTGCGTAGCGGCGGTTCATCTCGTCGAAGAACTTGTGGGCGCACTTGATCTTGGTCTTCTCGATCTCACGCAGCTCCATGGTGGACATGGAGCCTTTGGTCTCGGCGACGAAGTAGATGTGCTTGACCTTGCCTTCCTTGAAGCTGATGGCCCAGTCGGGGTTGTAGTCGCCTACGGGGGTTGGAATGAGGAAGCCCCGGGGCAGCTTGGCGTAGACCATCACGTCCGTGCTGGTGTCCAGGTTGCTCACGAACTGGCGCTCCACCTTGGAGTCGGTGACCACGTAGTCGTAGATGTGGTGCTGAAGCTTGCCACCGGCGTTGGTAAAGTCCTGACGGCTCTGACTGGCAGTGAAGATGTCTAGGTCGTAGATTTCTTCCACCGGGTCATAGGCTATGTGTTCGACGATCACGGTGGCTTTCTGCTCGTTGATGAGCCGGATCGCCTCGGCGATGAAGCTTTCAGGGTTGGTCTTGAACTGGGCGAACACCGCCACGTTCATGCCCTTCAGGATGTCAGCGATGGTGCGGCGCGTGAGCTGGGTGCCTTCGGCGAGCTTGCCGATCAGGTCGTAGCGCACCAGCGAGTGGATCGAGGCGCGATGGTTCCCCACTTCGCTCTCGGTGATCCGGAAGCCCTTTCCGGCGACGATGTCTTCGTAGGTTGCCTGCTCTGCCTGCGTGCCTGCCTGGATGACGTACTGGAGCGGGGTGACCCGCAAGCCTTCGTCCTTGTCGTTGAGCTTCGCGACGGCCTTGCGAACCAGCTCGTCGCTGTCGAAGTGCACGCTGTAGGCCGCCTTGCGGTTGATGCGGCTCCACAACGCCTTGAACTCTTGCTTGTCGAAGTTTGCGTTGAGAGGGTTCGTTTTCGGCTTGCGGCCATCAGTGATATCGGGAAGCTGCGCCAGGCTGAAGACGCTGTCGATGAGGGCGACGACCTGGTCGGTGTATGGCTTCAGTTCGGCTGGCAGCTCCGCCAGCGTGCCGTCCTTGCGGGCTTGGTGGTACGCATCAGCAATACCGTCGCTGTCGTCGGTGTAATCGTTCTTGAGCAGATACTTGTAGATCTGCTTGGCCATGGTCGGCGTGACTTCTACGTCGCCTTGCTCGGTCTTGAGCAGCTTGCCGGTGAAGTAGTGTTCATCGGCCTTGCGCGGTCGCTCGGCAAGCGACTTGCTGATGTCGTCCTGCAGCCCAGCCACAAAGTCCTTGTAACTCTCACTGGCCACCACGGTCAGCACGTTGATGTCGTGCACCGTCGCCGGGTTGTCCATGCGGTCGCCTTGCTGGTTCACCGATAGCCGAAGGCCGCGGCCTACTTCTTGTCGGCGGGAGACCGTGTTGTCGCTGTGCTTGAGCGCGCAGATGACGAATACATTGGGGTTGTCCCAGCCCTCGCGCAATGCCGAGTGCGAAAAGATGAAACGCACCGGTTCGTTCAACGACAGCAAGCGCTCCTTGTCCTTCAGGATGAGATCGTAGGCGTCGGTGTCGTCAGACTGTCCGGCGTTCTCGCCACGCTTGGTGACCGTCGGGTCGGTCAGGTGCTTGGTCTTCTTGTCGATGGAAAAGTAGCCACTGTGGGTGTTCTCCGGAGCGATGCCTTTCAGGTACTTCGTCCAAGGCGTTTCTTCAAGGCCGATCACCTCGTTCAAGTAGTCTCGGTACTCCTCCTCGAAGACTCGGGCGTATTCGCCCTTGTCATCGGCGGCCGTGTAGTCGCGGTATTTCGCTACCTCATCGATGAAGAACAGCGAGAGCACCTTCACGCCTTGCGTGAACAGGGCTTGTTCCTTGTCGAAATGCGCCTTGATCGCCTCGCGGATCTGGATGCGGCGCAGCGCCGTTTCGTTCACGTCGCCCGTGGCGTCGCCCACGATGAGCTGTACGCCGTTGGTGAAGGTCAGGGTGTCGCTGTTGGCATTGATGTCCGATACCGTGAAGCCGGTGCGGTACTCGTCCAGTTCGTTGGATAGGGTGAATAGGTTGTCGCTCTTGCCCAGCTTGCGCACTACGCGCTTGATCTTGCCACCCGCCAGCTTCTGCTCGAACTCCACGCGCGCTTCCGGCGGTTTCTTGGGCGAGATGTCGATGGATTGCAAGTAGAGGTAGGCATTCGTGCCTGCTAGGCCCTTCATGGTGATGCCGCGCACGGCAATCTTCTTCACCAGCTTCTGGTTGTAGGCGTCGAGCGCATCCAGGCGGTGGATTTGGTTGTGCCGGGTCTTGTGCGTGGCTGAGTAGCGCAGCACGAACAGCGGTTTGAAGTTCACCAGCGAATCCAGCGTCTTGCCTCCTTCCATCTTCTGGGGCTCGTCCAGAATCAGGATGGGGCGGTTGGCGCTGATGACGTCGATGGGTTTGCGGGACTGGAAGTCGTCCAACGCCTCGTAGATGCGCCGGTTGTCCTTGCCGGTGGCGTTGAAGGCCTGCACGTTGATGACCATCACGTTGATGCCCGCGTCGGAGGCGAAGCTTTCGAGCTGGTGCAGCTGCTTGGAGTCGTAGATGAAGAACCTGGCCTTTTTGCCGTAGGTCTCCAGGAAATGGTCGGCGGTGATCTTCAGCGACTTGGCCACGCCCTCGCGGATGGCGATGGAGGGCACCACCACGATGAACTTGCTCCAGCCGTAGCGCTGGTTCAGCTCGAACATGGTCTTGATGTAGCAGTAGGTCTTCCCTGTGCCGGTTTCCATCTCGATGTCGAGGTTGAGCGGCGACACCTTGGTCTTCACCAGCGACGGAGAGAGTGGCAGGTTCTGCTGGCGCTGCACCTGCTGCACGTTGCCTAGCAGCGTCTGCTCGGTCAGCAGCAGGTCGGCGTTCCTGAAGCCATCGCCACCAGCTAGGGTGCTGCCGATGGTCTGGCCTTTGGCCAGCTTGCCGGGGTCGATGCGGTAGCTGACGGCCCTGGCGCTGGCGGGCGGCTGGCCCTCGAAGCAGTCCACCACGGACTGTACGGCGGCGGTCTGGTAGGGCTGGATCTTGAACTTGAGCTTCATGGTGTTCCTGCTGGCGCTTCTTTCTGCAAGCTCTCTGCAGGGCGGCCTGCAGAAAGGCGCAAGTCATTGATTTATAGTGATGTTGTTTCGGGCGAAGAGGGGCTTCATTCTGCAAGCTTCCAGACCGGCTGCCCGCGGCTTCCGGTGTTGCGGATACGACCCTTGCGCCGCAGGTTGGTCAGCAGGTTGGCGATCTTGTTGTCCTTTTGCTTGTCGTCCAGCGCGTCGCTCAGCTTGCCCATCAGCAGCCCGTTGATATCCGTGCGGCTTGCCGAGCCTTTCAGCGTCAGGTAGTCGGTAATGAGCTTGGCGTAATAGTCGTCATCCTGGGCGCGCGTGCGGAGGTAGTCGGCGACGCTGGCGGTGGCCTTGGCAACCTCGGCGGAAACGAAGTAGTTCGGCTTGCGACCCTCGATCAACCCCGCCTTGCGCAGATGGGTGGCGACGGCGTCCGGAATCGACAGCTTCTTCTGCACGCGATCCAGCGCCAGCACGTCCGCCAACGGCAGGTCGGTGCGCTGGATCAACAGGCGGCTGTAGGCGGGATCGACCACGCCACCGTAGATCGTCATCTTCACAGCTCCGGCCTCGCCAAGGTCGTAGTCGGGCATCGGGAAGTAGCGCCGTGCCTGGCGAACGTACATGTCGTGGATGCCGTAGCCCATGGTGTCGATCATGTTCAGCTCGGCCATCGCCTGCGCGAGGAAGGGGTTGCGGTAGCGCCGGGGGAGCTTGGTGCCGGTGATGTAGTCGTCAGGGCTTCCCTCGTAAAAGCTGCCCTCGTTCTCGAACACCAGCCGGTCGGGTAGCTCCGTCACCACCACGCGGCCGTTGCGCGTGTAGTCCTGGTGGGCGATGCAATTGTGCAGGGATTCCAGCACGATCTTCTGGTCGTACTTGGCCACCTCTACGGGCACCAGTTCGTCCTGCGGCAGGATGCGCAACTGGATGTTGCGGATGCGCTGGTACAGGCGAGTGGTGCTCAGCAGGAAGGGTGGGCCGAAATGCTCGTAGGCGCGCTCCTGGCCCACCAGGCTCCATGTCAGCTGCGCGGGGTGGGGCGAAAGGCGGTGGGCTGACTCGGCCTTGCCCAGCAGGAGCAGGGCGGTGCGGGTAATCCGGCCCTCTCGCGTGACACGCGCCCGATCAAGGAAGGTGGCTAGAGGCCACGCCGCCACGGCTTCTGGCGCAAAGCTGTTGGCATGTTTCTGCGCGAAAGACTCGCGCGCCCGGCTGGTGGCGGTTTCGTCCAGGTCGGCCAACGAGGCGTCGTCAACGAACTGCGCCGTCCAATCCTGCGTAAGGGTCTGGTTGCGGATTTCGTCCAGCTTGTCCAGGCCCAGCGGCACCAGGCTCTCCCCAGCACGCGCGTAGTAGTGGCCCTTCCACGAAATGGCGATGCCGCGTGGTGCGGCGGGAATCTGGAACAACAACACCCGGCCATCGGTGTGTGGCAGCACGTGGATGTCGCGAAAGGTCAGCCGTGGGTCGCTGTTCTGCGTGATCTGCATCTTCAGCTGTTGCAGGTGCTCCGCCTTGGTGCGGTAGTCCGTGCCAACCACGCGGCGGGTCTTGTTGTTCACGCCGAATACCAGCCAGCCGGCGTCGGCCCCACGCAAATTGGCCTCGTTCGCCAGCGCGGAGAAATACTTGCCGATGTCGTCGGTGCTGTAGTCGCTGCCGGCCTGCTTGAACTCCACCACCTCGTTCTCCCAGGTGGCGATCAGGCTTTCCAACAATTGGGTGAGGTCGTGCTTCTCCATGGTGCGACCTTACAGGCACTTCACTTCGGTGCTGGGCGAAAGCAGCTTGAAGATCTGTTCGATGTTGATCTTCACCGTGCTGTCCTTGAAACCGGCATCGCGGAAAACCGCACGTAGAGGTTTGTGAGTGGCCAGCTCCTTGGCGAAGGCATCGTCGATGCCGCCGTCGTGGTCGAAGCAGGCAGCTAGTGCGTTGCCGTCCACGAACAAGACGTCCTTGCCCTGGATGACCTTTTTTTCGACGGGTAGGGCAAGGTCGACACCCCAGTCCAGCATCACCTGGAACAGCAGGTCTTCCGCGCTGCGATCAGGTTTGATGTTGTCGACAGCATTGAACAAGCCTTCCTGGGTGACGGCGTCGGGGGTGTAGAACACGTCGGCCATGTTGGAACTGTCAATCTTGAGGACGCGGAAGCCGACATCTAGACCGGTAGCGTTTCGGTTCTCGGCTACTTTAATTCCGGCCTTGCGCAGTCGCTCCTTGGTGATCTCGGCAATGGTGCTGTACCCAGTTCGACCGGTTGCTTCAGGAATCTGAGCAAGCACGAACCGCCGCTTAGAGCCATGGGCCATGTTCACCTTCATCACCGCATGCCCCGTGCTGCCGGAGCCAGCAAAGAAATCCAGAATGATGTCATTAGGCTTGGTGGCCAGTTCGATCAATTCAGACAAGACATCGGTGTTCTTCGGAAACGGAAACCAGCCTTTACCGACAAGCTCTTCGACCTCAAGGGTGGCGGAACGACCGTCCCTGTAGAACACGGACGAGTAGGGCTCACTATCGATTTCGAACAGGTAGCTCTTTCGGTTGGGGATCGTTGTTTCGTCAGGGCCAAAGTGAATCCGTTGCGGATTCTGAGCAAGCGCCCACTTCGTCTTCTCTTCATCCCACCGCCATCCAGTCGATGGCTTCTTGCATGATTTGCCAGTGCTGGGATGAAAAATGTCATGCCGTGGTCTGGATTCGCGTCCGTCGTCGGGTCCTGCGAAGTCTGCGGCAAAGTAGAGGCCACGATCATCCGACCAGTTGTAGTGCTTGTGGGCCTTTCGTGGATCGCTCTTCGGGAGACCCTTGTACCAAGCCAGCATTTCAGCTCGGATAGCCTCGTGATCGCTCCTATGTTGTTCCCTCAACTCAGCGTACTTGGAGAGGACCTGATCGGCTCCTTCCTTCGGACGACGCCAAGGGCCACTCGCCAGTACGGCGTGCTTGTCGCGGACATAGCACAGAACGTACTCGTGAACGTTGGCGATGAGTTTCGAGTCGCCTTTTTTTGAGCGTTGCCAGACTACTTGGCCGATAAAATTTTCTTCGCCGAAGATCTCGTTGCAGACCTTCCGTAGGTTGTCCACTTCGTTATCGTCAATCGAGATGAAGATGGAGCCATCGGCGCGAAGAAGATTGCGCGCAAGCTTCAGCCTCGAAAAAATCATGCTCAACCAGTCCGAATGGAAGCGCCCATTGGCTTCGGTGTTCGCGACCAGTCGTCCACCCTCGGAATCGGTTTGCCCAGATTGCTGCGTGTAGTTCGAGCTGTCGCTGCTGAAGTCGTCCTTGTAGATAAAGTCATTGCCTGTGTTATACGGCGGGTCGATGTAGATCATCTTCACCTTGCCCAGATACGTCTCCTGCAACAACTTGAGCGCCTCCAGGTTGTCGCCTTCGATGAACAGGTTCCTGGTCGTGTCGAAGGCCACGCTTTCATCTCGCATTGGGCGCAAGGTCTTGGCAATCGATTCGTTGGCCGTCAGCAGCGCCTTGCGCTTGCCCGGCCAGTCGAGTTGGTAGCGCTCCTGCGGCCCTTCCACCAGCGACCCGGACAGCTCCTGCCGCAGTAGGTCAAAGTCCACCGCCAGCTTCACGCTGCCATCCTCGCCCCGTGCCTCGGTCACGCAGCCCGGAAACATCTCGCGTATCCGCGCGAGGTTGTCCTGGCTGAGGTCGGGCGAGTGCATCTTCAACTTTTCCATCTTGTGCTTCCTTGGATTCATTCTTCGTCAGAAGAATCGTGATCTTTCAGTTCGGCGAATTTCGCCGCCATCGTCGGGTTGCCACGGGTCAATTTCTTGATCGTCAGATCTTCGGCCTTGTCGTTTGCAAGCCGCAGATTGTTCGCGGACTTGTGGAGTGCTTCCTTGGTCTTCTCCAGGTCCTTGATGGCTTCGTCGATCCGCTTGACGGCTTCCTCGAAACCATCGGAGGCAAGCCGCCAGTTCCTGCCAAACGCCCCCTTGAAGTCGTCCAGCTGCTTCTCGAATCGAGTGATGTCGAGGTTTTGTGTCCGGACAAGGGCGAGTTCCTGTCGGTAGGCCAGGGACTTCATGGCCGCGTTGCGTAGCAGTGTGATGATGGGGATGAAGAACTGCGGACGGACGACGTACATTTTCGGGTAGCGATGGAAGACGTCGACGATTCCGGTGTTGTAAAGCTCGCTCTCGGGTTCAAGCAAGGAGACTAGGATGGCATATTCGCAGTCCTTCTCCGTGCGATCCTTGTCGAGCTCCTTCAGGAAATCTTCGTTCTTCTTCTTGCTGGCGGTCTCGTCGTTCTCGTTCTTCATCTCGAACATGATGGAGACGATCTCGGTGCCGTCTTCGGCCAGATCGCGGAAGATGAAGTCACCCTTGCTGCCGCTGCGTGCGTCGTTGTCCTTCTCGAAGTAGGCGTGCGGGAAGGCGGTAGCGCGGATGCGGTTGAACTCGGTCTCGCAGTGCTGCTCAAGGCTTTCGCCGATCATCTTGGTCGACAGCTTGGCTTTCATGTCCTTGAGGCGCTCGATGGTCTCCTCGCGATCCTTGAGCTGGGTCTCGTACTTTTCCTTCAGGGACTTTTCGGCCAAGTCCTTTTCAAGCTCGGCGCGCTCAAGGCCGCTCTTCAGAGCGTTTCGCTCATTCTCGACGACGCTGACGGCCTTGGTAACCGCAAGTTGTTGGGTAACCTCACTAGCGTCGAGCTTGGCCTGCAGCGCCTGAATTTCGGTGTCTTTTGCGGCAGCCGTTGTCTGAACGGCGTTTGCCCGCGTCACTTCGGCCAGCCTGGCCGCGGACTCCAGATCACGCTTGGCCTGCGCCAGCTCATTGGCGAGTTGGTTGCGCTCCTTTTCGACCGGGCTCAGAGCCTCGGTCACGGCTAGCTTGCGTGAAGCCTCACCGGCATCCAGCTTAGCCTTCAGTTCCTTGATCTCGGCATCCTTGGCCGAAGCTTCCTTTTGCAGCTCACCGGCGAGCTTAGCCTCGGCAAGCTCGACCGCGTTGCGCTTGTCTTGCTCGGCCAGTTCCAATCGCTCATGCAGCTGCTTGTCGAACTCCTTGTCGCGAACCTGCTTCAGGATGTCCGCGTAGCGTGCTTCATCGATCTTGAATGCCGTGCCACAGTGCGGGCAGATGATCTCATGCATGGCTAGTGACCCCAGCTTTCATCAGAATGCTCTTGAGAATCTCTGGAACAGCTCCTGTCGCCTCGATTGTCGCGACTCGGTATGCGTACTGATTTTTCGCAAGTTCAATGCCGGCAGAGGTTTCAATCGCCGAGCACGACGTAACCCATTCAGCCCAATTGGCTTCAAGGTGGCTCTCAAGATGATCGCTCAATGTAGCTGCGCGATCACCGACGCGCTCTGGCGGGAAGTCAACCTCCTGTTCGCCGAAGTACCTCAACAATCGACGGTTTTCTGTCGAAAATTTTGTACGCTCGCTTTCTATGGCAGGCTGCTTCTTTCCCGCAGCTCTAGCGCGAACTTCAAACTTGCTGTCTCCGTCGAAGAGCGCATAAGTTGGAATCCCAAGGCTGGTAAGAATGGCGTGAGCCAGTGGAATCCCTCCCTTGCCCCCAGCTGAAACGATTGACAGCCCTTGAGATTCGAGGCATCCCACGGAAGTTCGGTCGCCGATTCCGTAAAACACGGCTACTTCCGTATCACCTTCGACCAGAAGCACGCGCGCGGAAAATAGTGCGGCCGAGAGCCGACTCGCGACGATGCCATCAAGTTGACGCTCAATCTGGCCGGCATCCACCGTTCCACTGAGCGCGGTCTTAACTTCCTCAACTGTGGCGAAGTGGACAGACACTACGGGAGCATCGCCAAGCGATCGTGTCAGTCGCCGGACCTGGTCGAAATGTCGAGCCTCAAGGAAATAGGGGCTATGGGTCGCGTAGGTCACTTGAATGCGCTTGCTGGAGTCCTCGGCGAGCGATCTGAGTACCTTCGCAAACGCTTGCGCTTGGATCGGATGCTGAAAAAGTTCCGGTTCCTCAATCGCCAGGCAGATGACGCCCTCCCCGGAAGCAGCACCAGACTGCGCTAAGAGCTGGAGGGCGGAGATCAGAAGCGTGCGTTGAAAGCCATGCCCCTGTCGTTCCACTGCCGTCTCGGTTGCGCCGTCCAGCACAGTGACGTCAAACGTCGTGCGCGGAGCCTTGAGTTCCAGCTCAGCTGGAGAGACCGTGACAGCTCGGCCCGGGGCGTAGGACGTGACGACTTCGTTGAGCTGTGTCGTGATGACGTCAAGTTGCTCCTTGAACTTCTCTTCATAAACACGTTGTTGCTTTGTTCTCGACTCAGCGACTATCTCCGCAATTGCCTCGTCAGCGGCAGAGCGATCGATCGAACGTTCAAGAATTCGGCCAATGATGCTTGCCTTGCCGTCCACCGATTCTTCGCTTGCGCGAAGGTCGGCAGTGACCAAGACGAAGTCGAAGAGGCCGCTCATTTTGCCGCCGCTATTGAACCCGAAGAAATTGGTTTGCAGCGCTTCCGGAGCGTCGATAAGCTGATCTGTGTGAGATGCCTCCCATGTCGTCATCGCTTGTTCAACGGCTGTGCCGCTGTTGGCTGCTGGAAGATTCAGCTCTGGGTGATTGTTCCGAAGCTGTGCGTATAGCTCCTTCTTCGCTGCGGCGCCGCTTGCCGTCTTGATCGCGTTGAAATCCGGAAAACCTTTTGCGTTCGCGGAGAGAACGTCTGTGCCGTCGGGTGATCGACGTCTCCATGCGGTGAACGTAGTTGCTCCTTCCGGCGTGTACTTGCCAAGCGCCTCACGATCCTTTTCCGAGAGGTCAGCAAAGGTGACCTGAACTTCGATGTCTTCGCCAGTAGCACCAAAAGAGCAGTCCTGCTCCGTCAGTGAGCCAGGCTTGCCGTTGAAGAACCAATCGAGCGCGCGAAGCACGGTGGACTTGCCGGCGCCGTTGGGCCCAATGAAGGTCGTGACGGAGTCAAAGGGAATCGTCACGTCTTTCAACGTGCGGAAGTTCCTGATACGGACAGCTTGAATTTTCATGTCAGCTTCAGTTCCATGAGCTTCTGGTGTTGTCTTGCGTCTGAGGGCGGCTTGTTTGACGTCACTGACGACGAGCGATCAACCCGAGTGGGTCGTGCGGTTGGTCAGGTGGGTGGGCAGGTGACCAACGACCACTTTGGCAGCGTCTGCGTCGTACCAGAAGTACAGTCGGAACAGGGAGGCTGGGTCGAAGCCGACGCCGGCCTTCAGGTGCTGATCCAGCCAGATGTCCTTCCCCTCGTACTGACGGCGATAGTCCTGTTTGTAGCGATGATCGTCCAGCGCGGAACCCACCGCAGAAAGCTCCAGCCCCTGCTCGGCCAAGGCCTGTTGACTGGCTTGGTAGGGGGCGGAGTCGTCCTTGTCGCGGGTACGCATGGGGACGTAATAGCGCGCGAGGTACTCCAGCGCCTTGTAGGCCAGCGGAATGTTCTTGAAAGGCGATTCACGGGCGGCCTTGGCGGCGGACGGCAACAGCACCAGCTTGTTGTCGCCGTAGATATCCACCCACTCTTCCAGTTCGTCCCACGTGTCCGGGTGGTAGCTCTCGTTGGCTGCTTCGGACTCTGGTGTTTCCTCTTCGTTCCATTGGGCGTGGAACTGATAACGGCTTCGACGCAACTCCTCGCGAGCGTCGTCGCGTTCACGCCGTGTCGCCCGAAGCTCTTCTTGCAGTTCGGCCGCCTGTGCAGCAAGTTCAGTGGCCTTGGCTCGGTGCTCTGCCAGTGCCGACTCCAGTTCGGTGCGGATAGCCTGAAGCTTGTTAATCTGTTCGTCTTTGGAAGCGGCGGCGTTGTTGGCCTGCTCACGGAGCATGACCAAGCGTTCTTCAGACGAGCGCAGACGCTGCTCGGCGAGATGTTGACGGATGATCTGGAACGAGGGCACGCGATCGTCCAGGTCTTCCGCCTCCAGGCTGATGGCGCAGGCTTCCTCGAAGAGATCGTTGACCAACCACTTGGACAGTTGGCGACTCTTCAGGGGGAAAACCGGATGCTGATAAGGGTCGGCGTCGGTGGCGAAGCCGGGGCGGTACAGTCGAACAGCATGGCCATATACCGAGCGTTCGCGTCCAAGGCGGCGGATGAGTTGTTGGGACACGGCAGCATCAATGCAGACGACGTGGGCCACCCCGGTCAGGCGTTTCGCTAAGCGCTCCGCCGAGGCGTCAATGTCGCCGACAATCACGATCACTGGCTGGACGCGTTCGGGATTCAGGATGAGCTGAAGAAGCTTGGGCGCCTCCGACTCTCCGGACAGATGCGTCGCTGTGCTGAGCAGGGCAGTGCCTGCGTCCATCAGGCCAATGTCTTTGGCGAGGTCGGAGACGACTTGCGGCACGCCACTGGCAACCGGAGGTGGAGCGTCCTCGTCGCTGCGTACCTGGATCAGCCTTAGGCCGAAGGCCGGTTGACTATCGTTGATGAGCGTCGCTTCGACGCGCCAGATCGCGCCTTGTGACATGGAGCGGCGATCATCGAACCGAAGCGACCAAATGCGCTCGCCGTCGCTCTCGATGGTGACCTCACCATCGGGCGACTCGATGTGGTTGTTTCCCGCGAGGTCGGTGGTCCGGAACCCTTTGTTGCCAAGCCAGCGAAGAATGCGTGTTCGCGTCGAGTCGAACGTTTTGTCTGTCTGCTGCCCGGTCCTGCCTAGTCGTGCAGCAAGAGCCAGCACATTGACTGTGCCGGCACGGCGGGAGAGGCGAGGGCGTACCAGCCGTGCTGCGGGCGCGCTTCCGTTTGATGGGGTGCCGGTGTGAGGAGTCTGTTCGGCACCACCCGTGTTCGCTGGTGCAAGGGGTGCCGCTGACTCGGGGGGGGCGTCAGGGTTCTCTGACGTTTCTGCGGGGGCATGAGCGGTTTCGGCATGCGCAGGCGCCGCTGATTCAGGTTCATTGCACTCGGCCAAGGCCTTCGTGATCCAGATCAGCAGATTGAGGCGATCCTCGTCGATGGATGTCTGCTCGTTCTGCGTCGGCGCACGAGCCAACAGCTCAGAACTTGTCGTGAGAGTGTCCCAAACGAAGGTTTTTTCCTTGGCGTTTTCGTCTACCTTGAAGAAGCGCCCAGTATCAAAGTCGATTCCGCCCAAAGGTGGAATACAGACCGCACGGATGTCAGTGTATTCCATCGGAAGCGTGGCACGAGTGGCGATGGTGTCTGCGGCTTCGGATGCCTTGCCTTCGGCTTTTGCCTGGATCATTAGGCCGCGCAGACATTGGTACGCCAAGCGTAGTTCGTCTATCACTTCTTCAGCCGGCGGCGCGGCATGCTCCGTCGAGGGGGCAGTTGCTGATAACCACCAAGCTCCCTCCTGCAGAGGTTGTGGCTGATTTTCAGCGCGGTTGAAGCCCAAGGTCTCGCTGGTTTGGAAACCGTATGCCTTGAATGTTGCGCCGATAATGAGTGCCTCGGCGTGGAAGTGACATGAGATCAGAGCCTTGCGATTCGGGAGGGCCGTGCGCAGCGACTCTGCGAGTGCGATGATGCCAGCGAAGTCGTTGGGGGCGGGCAGGATTGTGATGTCTGGAGGTGTGTCCAAGCTAAGCAAATGCTTCTCCCAACCCTTCTGTAGCACTTGCTGTGGTGGCTGAAAGAGAATGGGCTTGGGGCTCTTGCCGTATTCGATGTGACGATTTGCGCAGATCGTGATGGCGACTTTCTGCGCGGGCTGTCTTGCCTTGGCGTAGAGCGAGAGCCAGCGTCCACCTGCTTGCGAGTACCAACCATTGGAGTCGGCGATCAGGATGCTAAGGGTTGCCTTCTTGCTGAGTTCCGGGGCCAGGCGCGAGATCGCGAAAAACGGGGCGCCATGAATGGTGGCGAACATCAGCCGCGCTTGTTCCTTGAAGCGGCTTGTGAACTGCCCATCGCTGCGCCCTTGGATGGCGTTGGCATACGCATTCGCCGTGGCCGGTGTGTTCATCTTTTCCTCGCTCACGCGTTCCCCTCCAGCAATTTCAGGTTGTGCTTCAGCTCTCGCACCGCGGCGTTGATCTCTACCCTACGATTGAACTGCCTTTCCTTCTCAAGCTTTGAGACGGCCTTGTGCAGCTCATGCCTGAGCGCCTGCACTTGGCTGGCGCGTTCGACCAATGCGGGCAGCAACTCGCTTGCCCTGGCTGGAAGGGCGACCAGTGCCGATAGCATCTGCTGGTACAGATTGCCCAAGCTCAGTGCGGTGGGCATGGCCTTGCGTGGGCTGCTTGTGGGCAGCCATCCAGTGGCGAAGTAGTCGGAACATACCCAACGGGCAGCGTCGGCCTCGCTGGGTCGCTTGTAGGCTGCGATGACCTGGATGCGATCCTCGAAGTTCAGCTCGAAGATGATCGGGAACGCGATAGCGCTGTCCATGCCGCGGAGAACGTCATGATGCAACTCGGGTGCCCGGAGTCGCACGCTGAAGACCTGGATCTCCGGCACGCCGGGCGACGCTGGCAGATTGATCGTCTCGGGCGCCAGCTTGTACTGCCAGACGATCTGTTCGACCTGCTCGGTGAAGAGGCCTTTGAGGCGCGTTCCGACGCTGCCCTGCTCGTAGAGCTTGGCCTTGGGAACTATGCGCCCAAAGGCTGCCTTGACCGGGTAGGCGAAAAGGGCCGTGCGTGCGTGCTGGGTCATGCGGCTTCCAGCACCACGAGGAAGGCAATCAGCTCGAAGTCGTCCAGCCCGGCGATGGTCTGGGTCAGCGCCGTGGTCTTACCGACCGAGAACAAGCTGTCGATGTCGCGCTCTTCCTTGACGGCTATCATCGAGCGGATGGCCTTGCCCAGCAGATCCGAGTAGGCCTGCATGTTGCGGCCGTCTGCCGTCCCGCGGTTGAACTGCTCGCACAGCGGGAGGCAAGGCTCGCCTTTCCCCTTGCAGGCAGTGCGAGCCAGGTCGAGCAAACGCTTCACTTCGGTCTGGTCGTGGACGACGTTACCGTCGCGCCCGATATAGATCAGGTAGTACGGGTGCAGGCGGTTGTGCTGGGGTTGGTTGGCTTCCAGGTTGATTCCCGCATTGCGATTGCGCAGGGTGAAGAGCACGCCGGGCGGCAAGCCAAGCTGGGTGTTGGCAGGTACCACGGCATGCAGGCCGTTCGGGGCGTTCTTCAGATCGCCATGCGCCTTCACGTAGTTCAGCAAATCCATGCGGAAGTCGTTGAGGCCGAGATCAGTGATCGACACGCCGGCCTTGAGGTCTTCCAGTTCGATCACTTCTTCCTGCAGGCGCCGCAGTTGTTCCTTGCGGTAGGCGACGTCGTTGGCTTGGGCCGAGAGCACGTTGTCGTCGCCGGTGGCCGTGACGTCGACGATGGTCATGCGGCTCTCGACGCGTTTCTTGAGGTTGATGTATTCGTCCAGCGAGATGTCGGGCCAGTAGTTCACCAATTGGATGTTGCTGTTCGGCGAGCCGATGCGGTCGATGCGGCCGAAGCGTTGGATGATGCGCACCGGGTTCCAATGGATGTCGTAGTTGACCAGGTAGTCACAGTCCTGCAGGTTCTGGCCTTCGGAAATGCAGTCGGTGCCGATGAGAAGGTCGATTTCTGCCGGCTCCTGCGGCAATACCACGGCTTTTTCCTTCGCCCGTGGCGAGAACAGCGTCAGCAGTTCCTGGAAGTCGTACTTCGTGGCAAGCGTGGACTTGGGCCGCGTGCTGCCGGTCACCTCGGCACTGTGCAGGCCGTGATTGGCCCATAGCTCGGGTGCCAGGTTGGCGTAAAGGTAGTCGGCAGTGTCCGCGAAGGCAGTGAAGATCAACACCTTCTTGTTGCCGGGGTTGATCGGCTGGGTGATCTTGCCTTGTACCAGCGCCTTCAGGTGTTGGAGCTTCACGTCATCCGCTGGCGTGATCTTCTCCATCTCGGCGAAGAGCGTGGCGATCACGTCGCGATCGCGCTCAAGGTCGAACTGCCAGCGGGGCAGGTCCATGTCGGCCAGGTCGATCTTGATCTTGCCGCCTACGTTGAAGTCGTTGCTGCCAGCATCCAACCAGTCGTCGTCTTCCGCATCCAGGCTGTCGAGTGCCGCCGTGTGATCGGTGACGCTGCCTTTGCCGCCGTTTGTTCCGAAGGCTTCGACTTTGCCGAGCGTGTACTGGTGGTTGCCTTGCAGCATCTTCAAGGTCAGCCGGAAGGCGGCGACCGAGCTTTCCAGGCGTTTGAGCAGATTGACGGTGAGCAGCTTCTTCAGGCTTTGCTCGCGGTCTATTTGGCGCAACGCGCCGCCTCCACCCGCTACCTGGGTGTCGTACATGTCCTCGTACTTCTTGATGCGACTGGGAAGGATGTAACTGAGTGGCGCGTAGATCGCGAGATTGAGCTTGGCAAGCTGTTCGAAAATCTCGTTGAAGCTCATGACGTCCGCCCGCGTGGTCAGCGGGCAGTGGAACGACAGCGGCTTGCGGCGTTCCGGGAAGGGGCCGATATCGCGGGTGTCGTAGAACGTCTGGATGTGCTTGCGCGAGCGCGCGATGGTGACGCTGTCCAAGAGCTCGAAGAAATCGAAGTCCAGCGCGTCGAGGATGGCACGCGGCGTGCGCTGCTCCGGCGGAAGCTGCGACCAGGTGTTGAAAGCCCGCTGCGCGTTGCGGAATACCTCTTCGACTGATTTGCTGGTGCGAAGCTTCTTGTTGAGGTTCTCCGAGTCGCCTTCGTAGGCCAACGCCAGCTGGTTGCGCAGGTCGTTGAAGCGGTTGTTGACGGGCGTGGCCGAGAGCATCAGCACCTTGGTCTTGACGCCCTCGCGGATCACCTTGCGCATCAGTTTTTGGTAGCGGGTCTCGCGTTCCTTCACGGCATCGTTGTTGCGGAAGTTGTGCGATTCGTCGATCACCACCAGGTCGTAGTTGCCCCAGTTGATGCGGTTGAGTGGCGTGCCGAAGGATTCGCCGCTGGTACGGCTGAGGTCGGTGTGACAAAGCACGTCGTAGCTGAAACGATCCTTGGCGAACAGGTTGGTCTTGAGGTTGCGGTTGTAGTTGAGCCAGTTGTCCGCCAGCTTCTTGGGGCAGAGCACAAGCACCGACTTGTTGCGCAGCTCGTAATACTTGATGACGGCCAGCGCCGTGAAGGTTTTTCCCAGGCCCACGCTGTCGGCGAGGATGCAGCCGCTGTAGGTCTCCAGCTTGTTGATGATGCCGGTGGCGGCATCACGTTGGTAGTTGAAGAGCTTGTTCCAGATCAGCGTGTCCTGATAGCCCGTGCGATCGTTGGGCAGCACGTCTTCGTCGAGGTCGTCGAGGAACTCGTTGAAGATGTTGTAGAGCATCAGGAAGTAGACGCTCTCCGGAGCGTTCTCCTGGTACACGGAGGCGATGTGCTGGCAGATTTGCGCCGTGACGTCCTCAAGCTTCTCCGCGTCGTTCCAGATCTGCTCGAACAGATTCAGATACTGCGTGGCGAAGGTGGGTTCGCCGATCTTGTTGACGAAGTTGGAGACGGCGTTGCCTTGCTGGTAGCCGAGATCGACCGCGGTGAAGCCGTGCAATGGCATGTAGGTCGTCGCCGTTGCGGCGTCCTGGACGCCGGCGAACTGCTGCATCGGCGCTTTGCTGCGATTGCTGCGGAACTTCGCCTTGCGGCGTAGCCAGTCGGCGCACTCGCGGGCAATGGCGCGCTGAGTGAGCTTATTGCGCAGTTGTATCTCGAACTCGCTGCCGTAGAGGCTGCGTTCCCGATCCAGCTTGGGAATGTGGAATTCGCGCCGTTCGCGTTTCACCTGGTCGGTGACTTCGTCGGCAACGAAGGTGGGAGCGGTGAAGATGAACTGCAGCTCTTCAATCTGCTCCAGCTCGGCTTTCAATGCTTCGTAGGCGTACATTGAAAAGCAGGAGGCGGCGACCTTGAGCTTGGCGCCTGGCCTGAGTGCTTGCTTGAGGTCGTCGCCGAACAGGCGGCTGATGTTGTCGAGGAGTTCCATCAGCGGCGTCCTTTGCCCGTCGAGTTGTGCTGGTTGCTGTTGGCGTCGATCCAGCTCTCTAGCTCGGAGCGACGGAAGCGCCAGGTGCCGCCGAGCTTGAAGGCCGGGAGATCGCCGTTCTGCGCGAACCGATACACCGTGCGCTTGCCGGCCTTCAAATAGGCGGCCACCTCATCGAGCGTGAGGATTTCTCCGTCGCTTGCGGTCATGGTGCAGCTCTGCCCCCTGTAGGCTTCAGCTTGCCAAGTCTAGCCAGTTCTGGCGCAACTTCATTCGAGGCGCGATCTGACTGCGACAGATCGCCCCGTGGCTCTGGGCATTACGGAGGTCTCTGGCGTTATTTGGCAGCCTGTGGATACGTGCCAAAATGGCTTGCCGGCGTGGTTCGGACGCCCATGCAAGGTACCCAACGAAATTGCGGGTATCCATGCGGGTATCGGGACTAATATTCCGTCTGGCAACCTTTGAAAAACAGATGGATACGTCGTTTATGCTGCTGATGATCGACAACTACGACAGCTTCACCTTCAACCTCGTGCAGTACCTGGGCGAGCTGGGCCAGGAGGTGAGGGTGGTGCGCAACGATGCGCTCACCGTGGCCGGCATCCGCGCGCTGAAGCCCTCGCACATCATGATTTCCCCGGGGCCGGGCACGCCGGACGATGCAGGCGTGTCGCTGGACGTGCTGCGCGAGCTGGCCGGGGAGATCCCGGTGTTCGGGGTATGCCTGGGCCACCAGGCGATCGGCCAGGCGTTCGGCGGCAAGGTGATTCGCGCGAAGAAGATCATGCACGGCAAGACCTCGCCGATGATCCATCGCGGCCAGGGCGTGTTCGCCGGCCTGCCCAATCCGTTCGAGGCCACGCGCTACCACTCGCTGGTGGTGGAGCAGTCCTCGCTGCCGGATTGCCTGGAAGTCACCGCGTGGACGGAAAATCCGGACGGCTCGATCGACGAGATCATGGGCCTGCGCCACAAGACCCTGCCGGTGGAGGGCGTGCAGTTCCATCCCGAATCGATCCTGACCCGGCACGGCCACGACCTGCTGGCCAACTTCCTCGGCCTGCCGCGGCGGAAGCTGGCGGCATGAGCATGGTCGGCATCACGCCGCAGGAAGCGCTGCAGCGCACGATCGAGCACCGCGAGATCTTCCACGACGAGATGATCTCGCTGATGCGCCAGATCATGCGCGGCGAGGTGAGCCCGCTGATGACCGCGGCGATCATCACCGGCCTGCGCGTGAAAAAGGAAACCGTGGGCGAGATCACCGGCGCGGCGCGGGTGATGCGCGAGCTGGCCGCGCCGGTGCCGGTGATCGGCGACGATGCGCACCTGCTCGACATCGTCGGCACCGGCGGCGACGGCGCGTGCAGCTTCAACATTTCCACCGCGTCGATGTTCGTGGCCGCGGCGGCCGGTGCGCGCATCGCCAAGCACGGCGGGCGCAGCGTGTCGTCGAAGTCCGGCAGCGCCGACGTGCTGGAGGCGCTGGGCGCGTCGATCGACCTGGCGCCGGCGCAGGTCGCCGCGTGCCTGGCCGAGACCGGCATCGGCTTCATGTTCGCGCCCAACCACCATCCGGCGATGAAGGTGGTGGCGCCGGTGCGCGGCGAGATGGGCGTGCGCACGCTGTTCAACATCCTCGGCCCGCTGACCAACCCGGCCGGCGCGCCGAACATCCTGATGGGCGTGTTCCACCCGGACCTGGTCGGCATCCAGATCCGCGTGCTGCAGGCGCTGGGCGCGCGCAGGGCGCTGGTGGTGTGGGGCCGCGACGGCATGGACGAGATTTCGCTGGGCGCGGCCACCATGGTCGGCGAACTGCGCGACGGCGTGGTGCGCGAGTACGAGGTGGAGCCGGAGGATTTCGGCCTGGCGATGGCCTCCAGCCGCAACCTGCGGGTGGAGGACGCCGGCGAATCGAAGGCGATGCTGCTGGGTGCGCTGCACGGCGAACCCGGCGTGCCGCACGACATCGTGTGCCTGAACGCCGGCGCGGCCTTGTATGCTGCCGACGTGGTCGAGGACATCGGCGCCGGCATCGAACGCGCCCGTGCGGCGATCGCCAGTGGCGCCGCGCATGCGAAAATGCAGGCCTTCGTGGCCGCCACGCGGCGCCTGGCGGGAGTCCCGTAAACACGGTGCGGTTACACCGCGCGTCGCGGCCGACTACGATGCACCCGTCACCCCACCCGAGCGAGATGCCATGACCGACATCCTCAATCGCATCCTGGCGCGCAAGGCCGAAGAAGTCGCCGAGCGCCGCAGCAAGGTCCCGCTGGCCGAGCTGAGCGCGCGCATCGCCGACCTGCCGGACACGCGCGGCTTCGCCGCTGCCATCGAGGCGAAGATCGAGGCTGGCTTGCCCGCGGTGATCGCCGAGGTGAAGAAGGCCAGCCCCAGCAAGGGCGTGATCCGCGCCGATTTCGATCCCGCCGCGATCGCGCGCAGTTACGAGAAGGCCGGCGCGGCCTGCCTGTCGGTGCTCACCGACGCCGATTTCTTCCAGGGCAGCGAGGCGTTCCTGCAGCAGGCGCGCAAGGCCTGTTCGCTGCCGCTGCTGCGCAAGGATTTCATCATCGACCCCTACCAGGTGCACGAGGCGCGCGCGATCGGCGCCGACTGCATCCTGCTGATCGTCTCCGCGCTGGACGACGACGAGCTGCTGCCGCTGGCGCTGCTCGCCGCCGAGCTCGACCTGGACGTGCTGTGCGAAGTGCACGACGAGGACGAGATGGAGCGCGCGCTGGCGCTGCCGGTGCCGCTGATCGGCGTCAACAACCGCAACCTGCGCAATTTCGAGACCGCGCTGGAAACCTCGCTGGCGCTGCAGGAACTGATCGAATACGACCGCGTGCTGGTTGCCGAATCCGGCATCCACACGCCCGAAGACGTGGCTCGCCTGCGCGCGGGCGGCGTGCAGGCGTTCCTGGTCGGCGAGGCGTTCATGCGCGCCGAGGACCCGGGCCGCGAACTGCGACGGTTGTTCGCCAACGCATGAGCGCCCCCGTCGAACCTGCCACGGCCGCGCCGGGGGATGACGCGGTCGCCGCGCCGTGCGAGAACACGCCGCGCGTGGTGCTGTTCGACTTCGATGGGGTGCTGATCCACGGCGATTCCTTCGCCCTGTTCGTGCGCAGCCGCTATGCCGGCTCGGCATGGCGCAAGGGCGTGGCCTTGCTGGCCTCGCCGTTGTTGCTGCTGACGTGGCCGCTGTCGCGCCGCCTGCCGCTGTACCTGCTGGTGCGGATCGCCTTGCTGGGCCTGCGCGAGCCGCGATACCGGGTGGCCGCCGATGCCTTCGCTGGCGTGCTGGCGCGACGCCCGAAGCAATTCTGCCGCGAAGGACTGAGCCGGCTGCGCCGGCATCAGGCGCAAGGCGATCGGGTAATCGTGGTGACCGGCTGCGAAGAGACGCTGGCGACCGGCATCCTGCGCGAACTGGGGCTGGCCGGCGTGGAAGTGGTCGCCTCGCAGCTGCGCCCCGGCTGGCTGGGCATGCGCCTGCGCCGGCACAACGTGGGCCGGCGCAAGGTGCAGTCGCTGGCCGAGCACGGCGTTGCGGCGTGGCAGGTGGCCTACGGCGATTCGATGCACGACGTGGCGATGCTCAAGCAGGCTGCCGAGGCGGTGCTGGTCAACGGCACGCCGAAACTGTGCAAGAAGGTGGAGAAGGCACTCGGCCGCACGCTGACCCGCGTCGAGTGGTTGTGAAGGCCGGAGTTCGGCGCGCGTAGGGCGGGCACCGCCCGCCGGCTCGTGCTCAATGGGATGAAACATGGCGGGCGGTGCCCGCCCTACGCGTGCAGCAGCTGCACCAGGCTGATCGCCACGATCAAGGTGCCCACCGCGGCCATCACCGCGCGTTCGGGCAGGTGGCGCACGAGCCACGCGGCAAACGGCGCGGCCAGCACGCCGCCGGTGAGCAGGCCGAGCACGATCGGCCAGTGGCCGACGCCGACGTGCCACGCCAGGGTCGCGGAGATCGAGGTGGCCACCACGAACTCCGCGGCGTTCACCGAGCCGATCGTGCTGCGCACGCCACCGCCGCGGGCGATCAGGGTGCTGGTGGCCAGCGGTCCCCAGCCGCCGCCGCCGATCGCGTCGAGCAGGCCGGCGAAGAAACCCAGCACGCCGGTGTGCTGCACCCGGTGCCGGCTCAGCCGCTTGCCGAACGCGCGCAGCAGGACCATCGCGCCGAGGATCAGCAGGTAGGCGTTGATGAACGGGCGGATCGTCTCGCCGGGCACGCTGGCCAGGAAGGTGGCACCGAGCACGCCACCGATCGCGCCGGGTATCGCCAGCTGCCAGAACAGCGGCCAGCGCACGTTGCCGAACCAGGCATGCGAGGCGCCGGAGGCGCAGGTGGTGGCGATCTCGGCGGTGTGCACGGTGGCGCTGGCGACCGCCGGTGGCAGCCCCAGCGCCAGCAGGATCGAGTTGGACACCAGCCCGTAGGCCATGCCCAGCGCGCCGTCCACCACCTGGGCGAGCAGGCCGACGCCGACGAAGAGAAAGAACTGTGCGAAGTCCAAACGCCGTCTCGCAGCCGGGGCGGGAGACCATGCTCGACTGGCGGCCGTAAAAACCCGGTTCAGGCGAACCGGTGGCGGTGCCGGCCGGGCGTGGTCAGCGGGTGCCGCGGATCACGATGGTCTTGCCGGAGACGTCGATCATGCGCTGCTCTTCGAGCTGCTTGAGCACGCGGCCGACCATCTCGCGCGAGCAGCCCACGATGCGGCTCACTTCCTGGCGCGAGATGCGGATCTGCGTGCCGTCCGGGTGGGTCATCGCGTCGGGCTCGTCGCACAGGTCGAGCAGGGTGCGCGAGATGCGGTTGGTGACGTCCATGAACGCCATGCGGCTGACCTGGCGCGAGGTGCGCAGCAGGCGATTGGTGAGTTGGGCACCGATCGCGAACAGGATCTTGGGGCACTCCTCGCGCAGCGGGCCTTCCATCAGCTGGAACAGCCGCTCGTAGCTGACCTCGGCCATCTCGCACGGCGTGCGCGAGCGCACCACCGACTCGCGCTGGGCCTGCTCCACGAACAGGCCCATCTCGCCGATGAACTGGCCGCGGCTGATGTAGGCGAGGATCAATTCGCGGCCCTGCTCGTCCTCGGTGCATACCGCCAGCGAACCCTCGACCACGTAGTACAGCGTGTTGGCCGGATCGCCGGGACGGATGATCGCGGTCTTGCCCGGGTAGCGCCGGCGGTGGCAGAGCGCCAGGAAGCGCTCCATCGAGGCGGGGTCGGGGGCGAAGCCCAGTGGGGCCTGCGAGCGTTCGAAGGCCTGTTGCAACTGGTATTTCAGGTGTGGGGCCACGTCGACTCCTCAGGTCAGGCAAGGTTCTGCGGCGCTTGTCGCCTCCGCGGCAAGCGTGACCGCAATCACGTCAGCTTGCCCCGCATTATGGCAAACATGCCGATTGGCTGCAGGTTCATTTCCTGACGCGTTTGCCGCATACTTCGCGGTCTTTCGACAGCGGCAACGTCGAGAGCATGCCACCAACCAAGGGTCGCAGGCACCAGCCTGTGCTTCACACCAATCGCGGGGACCCTTGTCGCTAACCCGCCTCTACAGCCGGCCGCCATGGCCCATGGAGAGTCGCTCGTGGTCAAACCGCTTCCCCGTCTTCGCCTGCAGGGTTTCAACAACCTGACCAAGGCGCTGAGTTTCAACATCTACGACATCTGCTATGCGGTGTCCGAAGAGCAGCGCCAGCGCTACATCGAATACATCGACGAGCAGTACGACGCCGACCGCCTGACCCAGATCCTCACCGACGTGGCCGAGATCATCGGCGCGAACATCCTCAACATCGCGCGCCAGGACTACGATCCGCAGGGCGCGTCGGTGACCATCCTCATTTCCGAGGAACCGGTGGTGGAGAAGCTCGGCCGTGATTCGATCGCCGGCGCGGTGGTGGCGCACATGGACAAGAGCCACATCACCGTCCACACCTATCCGGAGACGCATCCGCACAACGGCATCGCCACCTTCCGCGCGGACATCGACGTGGCCACCTGCGGCGTGATCTCGCCGCTGAAGGCGCTGAACTACCTGATCGACAGCTTCGAGTCGGACATCGTGGTGTGCGACTACCGCGTGCGCGGCTTCACCCGCGACGTGAAGGGCAAGAAGCACTTCATCGACCACAAGATCAATTCGGTGCAGGACTACCTGGCGCGGCACATCCGGCAGAAGTACGAGATGTTCGACGTCAACGTGTACCAGGAGAACATGTTCCACACCAAGATGCACATCAAGGACTTCGACCTGGACACCTACCTGTTCGAGTCGCACGCGGACGACCTGTCGTTCAAGGAACGCCAGCGGATCGAGTCGCTGCTCCGGCGCGAGATCGAGGAACTGTTCCACGGCCGCAACCTGATGTGAACCAAGAAAACCCGCCGGAAGGCGGGTTTTTCGTATCAGGCCCGTTTGGGAGGTGCGAGCCGAAGATCCCTTCTCCCTTCGGGAGAAGATGGCGCGCAGCGCCGGATGAGGGTGCGGGGCGCCGCGTTGAATACCACAAGGAACGCTGCCGCAGCGCGCTCCGCCCGTACCCTCTCCCCAACCCCTCTCCCACGGGGAGAGGGGCTTCCCTCAGACCTGTTCCAGCCAGCCCCACTTGTCGTGGGTGCGGCCGTCGAACAGGCCGAAGAACAGCTCCTGCAGGCGCAGCGTGACGCGACCGGCCTTGCCGGCGCCGACCTGCTTGCCGTCGACCGAGCGGATCGGGGTGATCTCGGCGGCGGTGCCGCACATCAGCACCTCGTCGGCCAGGTACAGGTACTCGCGCGGGATGTCGCGCTCGACCACCTCGATGCCGTCCTCGCGGGCCAGCGTCTTGAGCGTGTCGCGGGTGATGCCGGCAAGGATCGAGGCGCTGGCCGGCGTGGTGTGCAGCACGCCGTCGAAGACCAGGAACAGGTTCTCGCCGGCGCCTTCGCTGAGCAGGCCGCTGGAGGAGAGCGCGATGCCTTCGCCGAAGCCGAGCCGGCGCGCCTCGCGCGCGATCAGCTGGCCGGAAAGATAATTGCCGCCGGCCTTGGCGCCGGCCGGGATGGTGTTCGGGGCGAAGCGCTGCCAGCTCGACACGCAGGCGTCGATGCCGTTCTGCAGCGCTTCCGGCCCGAGGTACGGGCCCATCGGCCAGGCGGCCACGGCCATGTCGATCGGCGTTTCGGCGGACAGGCCGAAGCCGCCCAGGCCGCGATACGCCACCGGGCGCAGGTAGGACGCGCCGAGCCCGTTCTTGCGGATCACCTCGCGGCAGGCGGCGGCCAGCTCCTCGAACGAGTGCGGCAGCTGCATGTCGTAGATCTTGGCCGACAGGAACAGCCGGTTCAGGTGGTCGGTGAGGCGGAAGATCGCCGCGCCGTCGGGCGTGGCGTAACTGCGGATGCCTTCGAACACCGACGAACCGTAATGCAGCGCGTGCGACATCACGTGGGTAGTGGCTTCGGCCCACGGCTTGATGTGGCCGTTCTGCCAGATCCATTCGGGGTACTGCTGCGCCATGTTCGGTTCTCCATGAAGACTGCACATGATAGCGCGTCGCTGCGGGGGCGGCGTTTACGGCGCGTTGCGCAGCCACAGGCAGCCGGCCTGGCGCACGATGTCGAAACGCCACGTGGAACCCGCGCCGTCGGCGCCGGCGGTGTGCAGCACCAGTTGATCGGGCGCGACGGTTGCCGCTGGAGCAGGGTCGCCGGCGAGGGGCGGCCAGTTGTCCGGCAGCGCCGCGGCGGATGCCGCGGGAGCGGGCAGGTCGACCTGCAGCAGCGGTTGTTCCATCAGCGTGGTCAGCGCGCGGATGTCGGCGATCGCCGCACCGCGGCCGTAACCGTCCCACAGGATCAGCCCGCCCATGCGGACGCTGTCGCGCCGCGCGAACGCATCGATCACGCTCTGGCGCAGCTCCTCGATGTTGGCGGCACACAGCACCGGCGGCGGCCCGCTCGGCGCGGGGGTATCGGTGGGCGTCGCGGGGTTGACCGGCGTGGCGCGCAGCGCGGCGCACGGCTGGTCGGTGAACACCGCGCCGCCGTTGGCGCCGATGCAACGATGGATCGGCGTCTGCGCCGCCGCGGGGGCGGCGCACGCAAGCAAGGCCAGGCTGAGCAGGGCGACCAGGCGCAACATCCGGTCAGCATAGCCGTCCCGCGGCGCCACGAACGACTTCCCGTTGGCGCATCACCATCGCAGGAGCCTGCTGGCGGGCGATGCTCTTGCTTGCAAATCCCCGCCTCAAAGGCATCGCCCGCCAGCGGGCTCCTGCGGGAGGTTGTGCGCGGTGGTGGTTTCAGGCCAGCTGCTGCAACACCGCCTGCGTGGCGCGGGCGCGGTTGAGCGTGTAGAAGTGCAGCCCCGGCGCGCCGCCGTCGAGCAGGCGACGGCACAGTTGCGCCACCACCTCGGCGCCGAGCTCACGCACCGCATCCGCATCGTCGCCGTGGGCCTGCATGCGCTTGGCGATCCAGCGGGGGATTTCCGCGCCGCACATTTCCGAGAAGCGCCTGAGCTGGCTGTAGTTGGAGATCGGCATGATGCCCGGCACGATCGGCACGTTCACGCCAAGTTTGCGCACGTCGTCGACGAAGCGGAAATACGCATCCGGGTTGAAGAAATACTGGGTGATCGCGCCGTTGGCGCCGGCGTCGATCTTGGCCTTGAAGTGCATGAGGTCGCGCAGCGCGTCGTCGGCCTGCGGATGCGTCTCCGGGTAGGCCGCCACCTCGATGTGGAAATGGTCGCCGCAGTGCCGGCGGATGAAGGCCACCAGTTCGGCGGCGTAGCGGAAGTCGCCCGCCGTGGCCATGCCCGAGGGCATGTCGCCGCGCAACGCCACGATGCGCCGATAGCCCGCCGCGCGGTAGCCGTCGAGCAGCGCGGCGATCTCCGCCCGGGTGCCGCCCATGCACGACAGGTGCGGCGCCACGTTGAGCCCGTGCTGCGTATGCAGCCGCGCCACCGTGTCGCCGGTGTAGCTCAGCGTGGAACCGCCGGCGCCGAAGGTGACCGAGGCGTATTCGGGTCGGTGCGCCTTCAGCGCCTGCGCCGCGCGGTCGAGCTGCGCGCGCTGGTCGTCGGTCTTGGGCGGAAAGAATTCGAAGCTGATCGACGGCATCGCAAGGGTTCCGGGGTCACGGTGCCCGGCAGTATATATCTTCGATTCGCGATGGAGCGATATATGCCGTCCGGGTTCAGTTTGCCGGCGGCTCGTTCGGCGCGGCGGCCGGCGGTACCGGCGCCTCGCTGGGGCCGTGGTGGCGCCCGGTGCGGTGGGTGGCGATGCGCCACGCGCTGGACAGGCCCGGCAGCGGATCGTCGAAACGGAACGTGTGGTAATGCGCGCGCGCCCACTGCCGCAGGATCTTCGACCACGGCTCGCGGGCCTGCCGCGACTGGCCGCGCACGGCGTTGATGTCGCGCTGCAGGTTCACGCAACCGGCGCCGACCACGTAATCCGGCGCGGCGGCATCGACCGGCAGGCCCAGCGCGTCCTGCCAGGCCATTTCGCACACGTTGACGCCGCAGCGCGCGGCGAACTCGACATAGGTCCAGGCGCGGGTATTCACCTCGAGGATGCGGAACTGGCCGTCGCGGGCATCGCGCTTGAACTCGGCGCTGAAGATGCCGCGGTAATCCACCTTCGCCAGCAGCGCGGTCAGGTTGGTCGCCGCCGGCTCGACCTGGGTCAGCGGGATGCTCTCGCAGTACGAGCTGTTGCCGAAGTCGGCCGGGTGGATGCGGAAGCGTCGCCGCGCGAACAGGCCGGTGAAACGTCCCTGCGCGTCGCGGAAGCCGTCCACGAAATAATGGTCGGCGGCGGTGCCGGGCACGTACTCCTGCGCCATCAGGCGGAAGCCCAGGCCGTGCAGGCGCTGCCAGGTTTCCAGCAGCTCCTCGCGGCTGTGTACCCACACGCCCTTGATGCCCAGCACGTCGCTGAACTTCTGCGAGTTGACCGGCTTGATGAAGACGCGGTCGAGCCGCTCGAACGGCATCGCCGCGATGTCCGCCGCGCTGTCGATGCGGTAGGTCGGCGGGTGCGGCATGCCGGTTTCGGCCAGCAGCGCGGCGAAGCGCGACTTGTCCTGCAGCAGTTCCTGCGTCTGCCGCGAGCAGGTGCTGGTGCGGAAGCGCTGGCCCAGCTCGCTCTGCGGCAGGTCGGCCAGCCACAGTGCGGCGTCGTCGGCGCCGGCGATCAGCACCGCCTCGTCCAACGGCAAGTCACGCAGGTGGTCCAGTGCCTGCGGACCGGGCACGCCATCCCACGCCGTCGGTCCGGGCGTGGGCCGGAACCAGCGCGAGCGCGTCACCTGGTCGCCCGCGCGGCAGGCCACGTAGGTCGGGATGCCGGCCAGTTTCAGACAACGCAGGATGCCCAACGCTGTGGGGCCGCAGCCCATCACGATCGCCGGCACGTGCCGCCCGTCCCGCTTGCCCATGGATGTTTCCCCTGATCGCCGCATGCGTGCGCTCGACGCCGCGCCTGTGCGGCCATGCTAGCACCCGCGATGGCCACCGGGCCGCCGCGCGTGGGGGTTCAACGGTGCAGGTGGCGCCACCACCTGCGCAGCCGCGAACCGCGCAGCCGGCTCTTGGCTCGCAGCCAGTGCATCGGTGCGGAATCGCCCACGCGCACCTCGACCAGGGTCACGCCGGGCGCCTCGATCGCTGCGGCCAGGGTGGCCTGCGCATCGCCTTGCAGGCGTACGTGCGTGGCACCGACGGCCGCGGCCAGGGCGGCGACGTCGACGCTGTCGAACTCGGTGCCGTACGCATGGCCCGAGCCGGCCAGTTGCTGCATGCGGATCAGGCCGTAGGCACCGTCGACGAACACGATCACGGTCAGCCGCAGCCGTTCGCGCACTGCGGTGAGCAGCTCCAGCCCGGACATCGCCAGGCCGCCGTCGCCGACCAGCGCCACCACCGGCCGCGCCGGATCGGCCAGGCAGGCGCCGATCGCGGCGCCGATGCCGAAGCCCATCGACTGCAGGTTGGTCGGCACGATCAGGCCGCGCGGGCACAGCACCGGGAAGTGGCGGCGCGCCAGCCCCTGGTGCTGGCCGGAGTCGGTGAGCAGGCAGCCGTGCCGTGGCAGCGCCTGGCGCAGCGCGGCGAAGAACG
Source organism: Rhodanobacter sp. UC4452_H20 (assembly GCF_052978205.1). The sequence continues at coordinate 3,648,191 of NZ_CM129662.1, forward strand.
CCTGCGGCTGGCCGCCGTCCACGCCGTGGATGCGCGGCTCGACCCGCCGCCGGTCGCGCTCGTCGTCGGCGCGCCGCCGCCACTGCGCGATCTCGTCGTGGCTGAAGCCGGCATGGCCAGGCTTGGTCTGCAGCCGTTGCAGGAGGGCGGCCAGGAAGGTCGCCGCGTCCGCGCATATCGCGTGGCGCGCGGGATAGTTGGCGCCCAGCACGGCGGCACTGGCGTCGACGTGGATGAGTTTTTCCGGCGGCAGCCGCAGCTCGAAGCCGCGGCTGCCGTTGTGTGAGAACTTGCAGCCGATCGCCAGCACCGCGCCGCTGGCCTCGACCAGCGCGTTCAGCGTGCCGCACTCGTTGCCGGCGAACGCGAAGCCGAGCGACAGCGGGTGATCCTCGGCCACCACGCCGCGCCCCGAGGTGGTGGTGACCACCGCGGCGGACAGCGTTTCGGCCAGCTGCGTGGCCAACCCGGCCGCGGCGGCGCAGCCCTGGCCGAGCAGCAGCATGCAGCGACCGGCCTGGCGCAGCGTGGCCAGCACGGCGTCGAGTGCGGCCTCGTCGAGCGGTGGCGGCGAAGGAGGCGCGACATCTGCCAGCGGCGCCGCTTCGCGCAATGCATCGCTCGCAAACTGCACCAGCACCGGACCGGGTTCGCCGGCGCCGGCCTGTGCGTGTGCCGCGAGCAACGCGGGGGCGATCCCGGTGGCATGGTCGACGTGGTACTGGCCCTTGCTCAGCGGGCCGGCGATCGCCGCCTGGTCCAGCGCCTGCAGCTGGAACTGCTGTCCGGGCGAGCGTGCCGGCTGCATGGTGAGGTGCAGCAGCGCGGCCGAATCCAGCGCCGCCTCCGCCAGCCCGGTCAGTGCCCAGGTGAAGCCCGGGCCGGGAATCGTCAGCAAGGCGGCGATCCGCCCCGAGGCGCGGTAGTAGCCGTTGGCCATCATCGCCGCCGACAACTCGTGGGTGGCCACGACACTGCGCAGCGGCGCGCGGCGCAGCGCCTCGTACAGACCCGTGGTCTGCGTGCCGGGCAGGCCGAACACGCAATCGACGCCGGCGCGCGTCAGCGTGGCGCAGACCAGTTCGGCCCCGGAAACCACGGGCTCGCTCATTCGGCCATGCCGGTGGGGCGGCGCAGGGCACGGTGCACGCCGCGGCGGGCGCGCTGCGGCAGCGTGGTTGCCCAGTCGCCGAGGCGGAAGCGGATGTCGTCGGCACGCGAGACCTCCAGGCACAGCGACAGCTCGCCGCCCATCTGCGACTTGAACGTCGTGACGGGGTTGAGTTCGGCGTCGGTCAGGTCGTTGGCGCGGTAGCCCTCGGCGGCCAGGTGTTCCAGCGCGCGCCAGCGCAGGAACGCCGATGCGCCCAGGCTCAGCAACGCAGCCTCGGCGCCGGCGCAGACGGTGTGGCTGACCGGGTGCGGCCCGGTCAGCACCAGCTGGCTGGCGGCCACGCGGCCGTCGGGCATCCGTGCGTGGTAGAGCCGGCCCAGGTTGCGTTCGCGCAGGGTTTTCACGAAGCGGCGGAACGCCTCGCGCGGCAGGTACAGCGGCGCACCCTTGCGCTCGTGGGTCTGCAGGTGCAGGTGGTGGAAGGCGTCGAAGTCGTCGTCCATGCTCAGTTGCAGGCCCTGCTCGGTGCAGCGCCCGATCAGCCGGCGATGGTTCTTGTCCACCCGCGTCCATGCGCTGGCGAGGTCGCTGATGTCTACCACATAAGTGTAGGTCGGCTGCACGCTCCAGCCGCGCGACTGGAACGTGCGCAGGTCGGTGCAGGTGGAGCGGCTCTTGAAGCGCAGCCGCCCCAGCGGCAGGCGCGCGAGCGCGTGCTCCAGCGCATCCATGGTCTGCAGCCGGCGCGAGGTGGCAGTGGCCGGGCAGCTGCAGGCATGCGGCACCAGCACCAGGCCGTTGTAGTAGAGCAGCCGCCGCGGCGACACGAAGGCGCCGCGGCGGTCGCTGCATTCGAACAGCGCGATGCCGCCCACGATGTGGTCGTCGCGCTCGGCGGCGAGCACGCGGAAGCGGCCGCCGGTGGCGGCGCACAGCGCGTCGAGATACTCGGGCAGCGAATACACGCTGCCATCGGGGGAGGCGGCGACCGCGGCGACCCAGCGCGGATAATCCGCGGGATCGAGTATGCGGGTTGTCGGTAGCGTGGCCATCGTCGCGCGTCCTTTTCGCTGGAGAGAGCGTCAGCGAGGCGCCTGTCGAGGCGCCGTTCCACCGTTGAGGGTTCCCCTGCGAACCTCCCGGCGGCTGTCTGCTCGCCCGCCGGTGCGCCATCCTAGGCCACCGCACGGCTTGCGTGCAAAGCCCTCCGGCAGCCGGCTGCGCCGCCATGCGCGTACGGTGCCAACAAGAGAGCGGCCCGAAGGCCGCTTGAAGGGTGGGGTGCAGGGAGTTGCCGAATCAGCTCTTGCCACCGAAACCCCAGTACCCGTTCCTTTCGGAATTCGGCTATCTGCCGGAGTAAGCCGGACCGCGCAATACCACTCCCGGCAGCGCGTCCGTCATCTTGCCGCCATCGATCACCGGGACCCCGTTGACCAGCACATATTGCATCCCGACCGACAGCTGGTTCGGGTCGGTGAAGGTGGCGACATCGCGGATCGCAGCCGGGTCGAACACGACGATGTCTGCCCACATGCCATGCTTGAGCACGCCGCGATCCGGCAGATGCACACGCTGCGCCGCCAATGCGCTGAACTTGCGGATGGCGTCCGGAAGCGTGAGCAGCTTCTGCTCGCGCACGTACCTGGCGAGAATGCGCGGAAAGGTGCCGTAGGCGCGTGGGTGCGGACGATCCTTGCCGAGCAGGCCATCGGGCGAGGTTCCCTCATAGTCCGTGTCGATCGAAACCCACGGCTGCTTCAGCGCCAGCTCGACATCGGACTCCTGCATGCCGAACACCACCGAACTGGTGGCGGCGTTGTCCTTGATCAGGAAGTCGCAGATCGTGTCGATCGGATCCTCGTGCCACTCCGCTGCAATCTCACTGACCCGCTTGCCGACGTACTTCTGCAACGCCTTGTTGTTGACGCTGCCGATCATGATGCCGTGCGCCTGCTCGATGGCCGCGAGCCACTCATTGTCCCAGGCATCGCTGGGAGTGAGCATGTCCTTGCGGATGCGCGCACGCGTGGCCGGATTCTTCAGGCGTTCGATCAGTTTCAGGTTGCCGCCGTCATGGGCCCAGGGCGGGATGAAGGCCGACAGATCGTTCTGCCACGCGGTATAGGCGTAGGTGTCCGCCGCCACGTCGACGCCGCTGGCACGAGCCGCGTCGATGCGCGCGATCACCCGTGCCATCTTGCCCTTGAGATTGCCGGTGGCCTTGAGATGGAAAATCTCCACCGGAATATCCGCCTCGCGGCCGATCCGGAAGGTTTCGTCCAGCGCAGCCATCTCGGCATCGCCCTCGTTGCGCATGTGGGTCGCGTAAATGCCGCCATGGCGTGCGGCAACCTTCGCCAGGGCGATCAACTCGTCGGTTCCGGCGTAAGGCGCCGGCGTGTACTCCAGCGCCGTGGACAGCCCCAGCGCACCTTGCTTCATCGCTTCCGCGACCAGCGCCTGCATCTTCTTCAACTCGTCCGGCGTGGGTGCGCGATTCTCGTAGCCAATGACCATCTCGCGCACTGAAGTGGCGCCCACGTACGTGCCTACGTTGATACCCATGCCTTGCTTTTGCAGGCGCGCGAAATATTGTTCGAACGTGCGCCAGTCCGGCGTTATCCGATAATGCGCGTACGCCGCCTGGCGTTGCCTGATCATCTCGGCGTCGAGCGGCGCCACCGATTCGCCTTCTCCGGTGATCTCGGTGGTGATGCCCTGGAAGATCTTCGACGGCACATGCGGATCGACCAGCATGGTGATTTCCGATTGACCAAGCATGTCGATGAATCCCGGCGCCACGACCAGGCCGTGGACGTCGATCATCTGCCTGGCATGCGCGTCGGCGAGGTTGCCGATCGCGGCGATGCGACCATCCTTCACGGCGATATCGGCCGCGTACCAGGGCGAACCCGTACCGTCGATGATGTGGCCGTTGCGGATGATGGTGTCGTACTCGACGCCGGCAGCCGCAGATGGCATCGCTGTCGACAGCCCGATGGCCGCGACAATCGACATGCAAGCGGTGCGAATGAAGACGGGCATGAACCACTCCCCTCAAAGGGCCATCTGTCGGCGAGGCGTTGCCCGCCATCGGGCGGGCGACGAAAAGCCCTGGCCGACGCCAGGGCTTTCGTCCGGTGCGGCAATCGACCGCTCGACTAGAAATCCTGCTTGAAGCTGATGCCGAACGTGCGCGGCTGGCTGAAGCCCGTGTACACCTGTCCATTCGGGTATTCCGGCACCACGCCGTGCGCACCGCAAACCGTTACCGCACACTCGGAGAACTTGTACAGCGCGGCGCGCTTGTCGAACGCGTTGTTGATATAGGCACTCACCGACCAGTTGTCCCCCTGGAGACCGGCGGAGAGGTCGACCGAATTGTAGGCAGGCAGTCCGCCATAGAGGCTGCGATCGAGCAGGAGCAGGCTCGTCGTGCGGTCCCCCACATGCGTCAATGCGCCCTGGACGAAGCCACTCTTGCTGCCGACATCAAAGGTATAACGCGCGATGAGGTTGCCCTTGAACCGTGGCGTGATGGGCAGGCGGGTGCCCGTTGGTGCCAGCGGCCCGTCCACCGTGTCGCCCGTTTGTGTATTGATCGAGCCGGCCGGACAGTCGGTGACGGGGCGGTTGTTGTTGTCGGTGAATCCGCAGTAGTTGGCGGTCAACTTGGCGTCATACAACGCGATGCCGGCGCTCAGCTGCAGGTTGTAGGTCGCCTGCCAGTTCAGCTGCGACTCCAGTCCGTCGATGCGGGCCGAATTGGCATTGAGGATTTCGGAAATACCGTTCGGACCCGTGATGTCGAACTGGAAATTATCCCAGGTCTCGCGGAACACGGCCCCGTTGAAGGTCAGCCGATTGTCGAACCACGAGGTCTTCCAGCCGAGTTCGAGGTTGGTCAGGAAATCCGCCTGATAGGGCGGCAGCGACGCGTTGCGATTGATGCCACCCGGGCGATAGCCCTCGGACCGGGTGAAATAGACCATGGCATGGGGTGTGGCATGCCAGGTCAGGTTGACCTTGTTGAGCGACCCGCTTTGCTTCACCCGCTTGTTGAAGTCCAGACAGGGCGCGCCCTCGAATGGCTCGGGCGAGATGCAGCCGGCCTCGCCGTAACTCGAGCCGGGGAAATAGCCCTCGCTGAAACCGAAGAAGCCGTAAAAGCTGCCGCTGTCGCGGTAATAGCGCTCGCCGATCGTGCCCGTGAGGACATCGGGGATGAAGTCCCACGACAGTTCGCCGTACACCGACTGGTCGCGATCGTAGCGGACCTGCCGGCTCAGATAGAGGGTGTCCGGCCAGCCGGTAACCGTCAGCGAATCGGCCAGGCCGCTGATCTTGTACTGGTACTGGATATCGTGTTTCAGCTTCTGCCAGAACGCGCCAGCGACCAGACGCAGGCGATCGTCGCTGGGCGAGACAAGACGCAGTTCGTGGCTGTTGTTGGTGTAGTGATCGCGGAAAAACGGATGCTGCGACGGATCGATCAGGTCTCCGCCGTTATCGTAAAAATAGACACCGGAGCCGTACAGGGTGTCGTACCAGAATGAGTAGTCCGTGTAGTCGGACTCCTGCTCCTGGTTGCGCTTGAGGTGCGCGTAGGCATAGGTCGCATCGAAATTGCCGATCTTGCCTTGCACGGTCAGCGCGCCCTGCCACCAGCGATCGTTGTTGCGTTCGGGAAAGAAGTGCGTGACGGCGAGATCGCCCACGCTCGGATCGCTGGAAGATGAACCGTGGGAGATCGTCTGTTGCCCCATCAGCGTCGGGCTGATCGACCAGTTGTCGTTCAGGTCCACTTTCAGCGCGGCGCGTGCGCCCTGGGTGTCGGCGTCGTTGTAGTGCTTGCGGGCGTGTCCGTGGCATTGCAGCAGCACGCCGGGGGTGCAGTCGTCGGCGTTGCTGATGGTAATGCCGGAAGACGGGTAGGTACGCGTGCCGGCCTTGTTGTCGATGTAGCCCGCATCGTGTTCGCGCCAACCCACGAGGCGAATGGCGGCACTCTTGCTGAGCGGAATGTTGACCATGCCCTCGACGGTGGAGCCGATGCCACCGTGTGCAACCTTGTTGGCGCCGAGCGTGTAGTTTGCCGCGAAAGCGGCGGGGTCGGGCGTGTTGGTGATGATGCGCAACGCACCGGCTTCGGCGCTGGCGCCATACAACGTACCCTGCGGTCCTGCCAGCACCTCGATGCGGGCGATGTCGTACATGTGGATATCGACCGGCCCCTGGATCGTGGTGATCGGCTGGTTGTCGAGGTACATGCCGACGCTCGGCCGCGACCCGGTATAGTCCCCGCCGCTGCCGCTGCTGACACCGCGCATGTAGATGATGGCAAAGCCTTGCGCGCCATTGCCGCCACCGTTGTCCTGAAAGGACACGCTGGGCAGGTACTTCACGTAGTCCTTGAAGTTCTGGACGTGCAGGGCCTCGAGTTGATCCTGTGCCAGCACGTTGATGCTGATCGGCACCTTCTGCAGATCCTCGGTGCGCCTCTGCGCGGTCACCGTGACCGTACCCAGGGTCTTGACCTTTTGCGCTGCCGCCGAGGTCGTCGCGGCCGATGCGGGCTGCTCGGCAACATCCTGGGCGAGCGCTGGTGCGGCCACGGCAAAACCGATCGCCGCCGCGAGCGGCAAGCGCGCCAACATCACCCGCTGCGCCTTGCCACCACACTTGAAATGACCTTTGGACATGATCTGCTACCTCCCCCGTGAGCGTAACGGAGCAACCAAACCTGCCGAGCCTTATCGCAACCTGATGAAATGCCCCGTGGGCCTCGCAGGCGCGTCGCCATGGGAACAGGCCAGCACGGTGGCCATGGCCGGAGTCTTGCGTTTCATGGGTGATCCCCCGGGGTGTGTGGACTTGCCTGCGGGAGATCGGGCGCTTCCGCGAGCAGCGCTTCGACGACCGCGTCGGCACCGGTCGCGATCGGGTCGAAGACGACCAGGCCGGTTTCCGCGTGCGCGCGGGCGAACGCGTCCGCGCGTTGGCTTTCGCTCATGCCGTGCGTGTTGAGCGCGACGGCGATGCAGCGTGCGGCGCGGTTGGTCAGGCGCGCGGCCTGTTCGTTGGCGGCGATGCAGGCGGTGAGCGTCGGCAGCGGATAGTCCGGATAACCGTCGATGTGCGTGCGTCGCGGGTCGTGGCACAGCACGAGTGCGTCCGGCTGCGAGCCGTGCAGCAGGGCGAGGCTGACGCCGGCATAGGCCGGGTGGAACAGCGAGCCCTGGCCTTCGATCACGTCCCAGTGCCCGGGCTCGTTGTCGGGCGACAGCGCTTCGGCCGCACCGGCGGCGAAATCGGCGACGACCGCGTCGATCGCGACGCCGGCGCCGGCGATGAGGATGCCGGTCTGCCCGGTCGCGCGAAAATCGGCGGCCATGCCGCGTCGCGCGAAGGCGCGGTGAATGGCCAGCGCGGCGTACTTCTTGCCCACCGCGCAATCGACGCCGACCATCAGCATCCGGCGGCCGCTGCGCTTGCGGCCGGAGCCGACGTCGAAATGCGTGTCGGCGTGGCGCACGTCGAACAGCCGCACGCCGGCCAGGCGCGCGGCCGCGGCGATCCGCGGATTCTCGCCGAGGCGTGCATGCATGCCGCTGGCAATGTCGAGGCCGGCGTGGATCGCGGCCAGCAGGGTGTCGATCCACGCCTCGTCGAGCGCGCCGCCGAAGGTGGCCACGCCGATCACCAGCGTGCGCACACCGGCGCGGGCGGCGGCGGCCGGCGTCATGTCAGGCAGGCCGAGGTCGACCGTGTCGGCGTCGAGCCGGCATTGCCCGGCGCACAGCTCCGGGCGCCAGTCGAGAATGCCGCTGGCCGTCTTGGCGTCGAGGCGGTGCGGGGTGTTGCCGAGGAAGAGCAGGTACGGGGCGGCGATCTGCATGTCAGCGTGCCTCCTGGCGGCGCAACACCTGGCCCGGACGGGCGCCGGTCGCCTTGCCGTCGGCGAGGACCGCGATGCCGTTGACCCACACGCGCGCGATGCCGACCGACAGCTCGTGCGGCTTCTCGTAGGTGGCGCGGTCGGCCACCGTGCGCGGATCGAACAGGACGAGGTCGGCCGCCGCGCCGACGCGGATCTGGCCGCGGTCGCGCAGGCCCATGTGCTGCGCTGCCAGTCCGGTCATCTTGTGCACGGCCTGCTCGAGCGTCAGCATCTTCTGCTCGCGCACGTACATGCGCAGCACGCGCGGGAACGTGCCGTAGCCGCGCGGGTGCAGGCCGTCGAGGCTGCCGTCGGAACAGATGTTCGCCTGCGGCCAGGCGATGAACTTCGCGATGTCGCGCTCGTCCATGCTGCGGCTGATGACCTGCGCGGTGCTGTGGGCCGCTTCCGATTCGCGGATCAGGGCCATCACCGTATCCGCGTCGTCGGTGCCGCGCAGGCGCGCGATATCGGCCACGCTCTTGCCGACCAGGTCCGGTTCGGGCTTGAACTGCGACAGGCGCAGGCCGTCGGCCGGGGAGAGGTGCTTGAGCACGAATTCGGCGGTCGCGCGGTTGCCGAAGTCGCGCTCGGGCCACAGCACGATCAACTCGCTGTGCCAGCTGTCGTAGGGATAGATGTCGAGCGTCGCGTCGACGCCTTCGGCGCGCGCCTTGTCGAGCAGGCCCAGGAAGCGGTCGGCCTGGCCCCACCAGTCGGTCATCGCCAGCTTGGCGTGGCTGACCTGCACCGGGATCTTCGCCTCGCGGCCGATCGTCAGCAGTTCGTCGAGCGCGTCCCAGACCTTGCGGTCCTCGCTGCGCATGTGGCTGATGTAGCGGCCACCGTAGGGCGCGACGGCGTCGGCGAGCGCGAGCACCTCGGCGCGCGTGGAGTAGAGGCCCGAGTCGTACTCGAGGCCGGTCGACAGGCCGAGCGCGCCGGCCTTCATGTCGGCGGCGAGCAGTTGGCGCATCGCCTGCACCTGCGCTGGTGTCGCCGCATGGCTGGCGTCGGCGCCCATCACCTCCTCGCGCAGCGAGTTGTGGCCCGCGTACGAGGCGATGTTGATCGCCGCCGGCCTGGCGCCATAGCGGCGGAACAGGTCGGCGATCGGCTCCTGCGAGAAGCCGTCCTGGCCGACGACGATCGTGGTGACGCCCTGGCTGGTCACCGGCAGCGCGTCGAGCTGGCTGTCGAGGCCGCGGTCGTGGTGGCTGTGCGTGTCGATGAACCCCGGCGCGAGCACCAGCCCGCGGGCGTCGACCACCTGTTCGCCGCGCTGCGCTGCGAGTTCGCCGATGGCGGCGATGCGGCCGTCGGCGACGCGCACGTCGACGTGCTGCGCCGCGGCGCCGGTGCCGTCGACGACGACGGCATGGCGCACGATGAAGTCGGCCGCCGCTGCACGGCCGGCTGGCAACACGACCAGCGGTGCGACCAGCAGCAGCGAGATCAGTGTTCGGCTCGTCATGGAATCGGTTCTCCTGGAAAACATGCGGTTCAGCCCCACAGCGCCGCGCTGGGCGGCGAGACGAGGCCACGCTGGTAGTGCAGGCCCGGGTCGCGGTCGCGGCCGATGAGGAGCGGGCCGTCGAGATCGACGAAGCGTGCGGCACCGGCGACGAGCGTCGCCGGCGCCATGCCGAGCGACGTCCCCTCCATGCAGCCCACCATCAACCCGAAGCCGAGCTGGCGCGCGCGGGCGGTCATGCGCAGCGCCTCGGTCAGGCCACCGGTCTTGTCCAGCTTCACGTTGACCAGGTCGTAGCGGCCGCGCAGCGCGTCGAGGTCGGCGCCGACGTGCGCCGACTCGTCGGCGCAGACCGGCACGCGGCGTTCGATCCGCGCCAGCGCGTCGTCCTTGCCCACGGGCAGCGGCTGCTCGACCATCGCGACATGCGCGGCCTGCAACGCCGGCATGACGCTATCGAGCAGCAGCGGGTCCCAGGATTCATTCGCGTCGATGACCAGGGTCGCCGCCGGAGCGGCGTCGCGCACGGCCGCGACGCGGGCGACGATGTCGTGCGCATCGAGCTTCAGCTTGATCAGGGCGCCGTCGCCGTCGGTGGCGACGATCGCGCGCGCCTTGTCCGCCTGCTGCGCCGCTTCGCCCACGCTGATGGTCTGTGCGGTGCGCACCTGGCCCGGGGCGGGGACTCCGATCAGCTCCCAGACACGCTGCTTCGCCAGTTTCGCGCGCAGATCCCAGAACGCACAGTCGACCGCGTTGCGCGCGGCGCCGGCCGGCACGCGATCGTGGATGCGGTCCCATGACTCGCCGCGGGCGAGGCGGGCGAGCAGTTCGCGCACGGTCTTCATCACCCCGTCCACGCTCTCGCCGTAGAACGCCGTGGGCGTGCATTCGCCGCGGCCGACGGCACCATCGCACGACAGCGTTGCCACGATGACGTCGGCATGCAGGTAGGTCTCGTGCGCGATGACGAATGGCGCGGCGAGCTCCCAGCGTTCGTGGCGAACCTCGGTCTGCATGCAAATCGGCCTCTGGACGAGTATGCACAATTTATATCATAGTAACTCTCATGAAAGAAAACTTGCAATCGGCGAATGATGACGAACCCGGGCTGGCGCGCACGCTCGGCCCGCTCCAGTTGACGATGATCGGTGTCGGCTGCGTCATCGGCGCCGGCATCTTCGTCATGACCGGCACCGCGGCGGCGACCCATGCCGGCCCGGCGGTGGTGCTGTCGTTCGTGGTGGCGGCGATCGCCTGCGGATTCACCGCGTTCTGCTATGCCGAGCTTGCCGGCACGATGCCGTTGTCCGGTTCGAGCTATTCGTATGCGTTGCTCACGTTTGGCCGCTTCACCGCGTGGTGCGCCGGCTGGCTGCTGCTGCTCGAGTACGGCATTGCCGCGGCGACGGTCGCGGTCGGCTTCGCCGGCTACGCGGTGGCGTTGCTCGACCAGTTCGGTCTACACCTGCCGGCGTCGATCACCACGCCGATGCTCGACTTCCGCACCGACGGCGGCAGCAACCGCCTGCAGTTCGGCGGCGGCATCAACCTTGTCGCCGCCGGCGCGATCCTGGTGGTGACGGCTGTCCTGTTGCGCGGGATGAAGCAGTCGTTCGCGTTCAACACGGCCATCGTGCTGCTCAAGATTGCCGCGCTGGTCGCCTTCGTGCTGGTCGGCATCGCCTTCATCGACCCGGCCAACCTCACGCCGTTCGTGCCGCCGGCGCGGGGCGATTTCGAGTTCGGCTGGCCCGGCGTGCTGCGCGGCGCCTCGGCGATCTTCTTCGCCTACGTCGGCTTCGAGACCGTGTCCACCAGCGCAGCCGAGGCGCGCAACCCCCAGCGCGACCTGCCGATCGGCATCTTCATGACGCTGGCGGTCTGCACGGTGCTGTACATGGCCGTTGCCGCGGTGATGACCGGCATCGTGCCCTATGCCCGGCTCGGCGTCGCCGACCCGATCGCCGTCGCCGTCGACGCGATGCAGCTGCCGATGTTCGGCATCGCAGTCAAGTCCGCCGCGGTGATCGGCCTGCTTTCGGTGCTGCTGACGTCAATCTACGGCCAGACCCGCATTTTCTACGCGATGGCGCGCGATCGCATGCTGCCGCCGGTGTTCGCGCGGATCGACGGCAGGACGCGCACGCCGCAGGTCGGCACCATCTATACCGGCGTGGCCATGGCGTTGCTCGCGGCGTGCCTGCCGATCAGCCTGCTCGGTGACCTGATCAGCCTCGGCACGGCGGTCGCGTTCGCGATCGTTTGTGCGGCGGTCATGCGCCTGCGCGTGGTCGAGCCCGATCGGCCGCGATCGTTCCGGGTGCCGCTGGGCGGCATCCGCGTGCGTGGCTGGTGGATCGGCATCATTCCGGCACTCGGCATCGCCTTCGCCGCGCTGATGGGCCTGCCGCTGCTGATCGACATGGTGCTGCGCGCCACGCGCGGCGACGTGCTGCCGCTGGCGATCGTCGGCGGCTATTTCGCGGCCGGCCTGGTCATCTACGTGGTCTACGTGCGGTCGCGCTGAACGGGAGCGGCGCTCCTGGTTCCGCAGAAGCGCGGGGCCTCGGCCCGACGGTGCGCTGCGTGCTCAAGGCTCGATGTCGCCGCCCTTCTTGCGCTGCCCGCGCGCGGGTTTCCCGACGTGGCCGACGAATTCCTGGTAGAGGTCGGAGACGTGGGCCAGGCGTTGCTCCACGCGTTCGCCGAGCGCGAGAACCACGCCGTTGACCAGCAGCGCCAGCGCCGCGTGGATCGGAACGGTGGTGCCCCAGAAAATCCCGCTTTCCGTCGGCAATGCCAGGATGTGCGGCGTGTATTCGCTGGCCCAGTGGCAATACTTGTCGGTGATCATCACCAGCGGCAGCCCGCGTTGCCGGCAATGACGGGCGAGCAGCTGTGCCTGGCGCGAGTAGCGGCGCGTCTCCACGATCACGACGCAATCCTTGTCGGTGCCGTCAAGCAGCACCTCCGAGAAGCTTCCGGTAGCCAGGTCGGCCACCCGCACCCGCGGGCGCACGTATTGCAGGAAACTGGCGAAGTGGGCCGCAAGCCCGCGCTCGGTCTGGAATCCCACGATGTGCAGGGTCGAGCAGTGCGCCAGGTGCGCGACGATATCCTGCCATTCGCGCGTTTCCGCGCGGCGGTAGACCTCGATGATGCCGGCGATGGTCAGGTCCAGGTCGCGTTGCAGCGCCGGTTCGCCGCTGCCGGTCTGCAGCATCGAGCGCAGGCCTTCGCCGATCGGCCATGGCGCGACGGCCACGTCGAACTTGAAAGCCGACTTCAGCTCGCGGAAGTTCCGGTAGCCGAGGCGACGGCAGAACCGGCCCACCGTCGCGGCGCTGATGGCGAGCTTGGCGGCGAGCGAGTTGGCGGTCTCGAACGGCACCGCCTGCCGGTTGGTGAGCAGGAAGTTCGCGATCACCCGTTCGGACGCGGTCATCCGGTCCATTTCACTGCGAAGCTGGCTGAACAATCGCCGGTCGGCGCTGCTTGGCTTTGGCGACATCGACGCCGTCTCCCGTGGGTTCGACCGTGTTGGATCGGTACGAAAGTATGATCCGGCGCGGCGCTGGCCGCACGGTGCACGCTGCCCAGTGGTGAGCCGGTGATGGCAGAACGGGCGCCTTGCGCGCCCGTTCTGCTGCGACCGACCGATGATCCGCTGGCGGCTCAGTAGCGGTAGTGGTCCGGCTTGTACGGGCCTTCCACCGGCACGCCGAGGTAGCCGGCCTGCTCCTTCGTCAGCGTGGTCAGCTTCACGCCGATCTTCTCCAGGTGCAGGCGGGCGACTTCCTCGTCCAGCTTCTTCGGCAGGATGTAGACCTTCGCCTCGTACTTGTCCTTGTTCGCCCACAGGTCGATCTGCGCCAGGGTCTGGTTGGAGAACGAGTTGGACATCACGAAGCTCGGGTGGCCGGTGGCGCAGCCGAGATTCACCAGGCGGCCTTCGGCCAGCAGGAAGATCGCGCGGCCGTCCGGGAACACGTACTTGTCCACCTGCGGCTTGATGTTGAGCTTCTCGACGCCGGCCATCGCGTTCAGCGCATCGACCTGGATCTCGTTGTCGAAGTGGCCGATGTTGCAGACGATCGCCTGGTCCTTCATCGACTTCAGGTGCTCCAGCGTCAGCACGTCCTTGTTGCCGGTGGTGGTGACATAGATGTCGCCGCGGCCCAGGGTGGATTCGACCGTGTTGACCTCGAAGCCTTCCATCGCCGCCTGCAGCGCGTTGATCGGGTCGATCTCGGTGACGACGACGCGCGAGCCGTAGGCACGCAGCGAATGCGCGCAGCCCTTGCCCACATCGCCGTAGCCGCAGACCACGGCCACCTTGCCGGCCAGCATCACGTCCATCGCGCGCTTCAGGCCGTCGGCCAGCGACTCGCGGCAGCCGTACAGGTTGTCGAACTTGCTCTTGGTGACCGAGTCGTTGACGTTGATCGCCGGCACCAGCAGCGACTTCGCCTCGGCCAGCTGGTACAGCCGGTGCACGCCGGTGGTGGTCTCCTCGGAGACGCCCTTCCAGTCCTTCACCACGGTGTGCCAGTAGCCGGGGCGCTCGGCATGCACGCGCTTGAGCAGGTTCTTGATCACCTGCTCCTCGTGCGAGGAGGCCTTCTCGTCCACCCACTTCGAGCCGTTCTCCAGCTCGTAGCCCTTGTGGATCAGCAGCGTCACGTCACCGCCGTCATCGACCACCAACTGGGGCCCAAGGAAACCGCCCTTGCCGTCGGGGAAGGACAGCGCGTCGAGCGTGCAGTCCCAGTATTCCTCCAGCGTCTCGCCCTTCCAGGCGAACACCGGCGTGCCGCTGGCGGCGATCGCGGCGGCGGCGTGGTCCTGGGTCGAGAAGATGTTGCACGAAGCCCAGCGCACGTCGGCGCCGATGTCCTTCAGCGTCTCGATCAGCACCGCGGTCTGGATCGTCATGTGCAGCGAGCCGGTCACGCGCACGCCCTTGAGCGGCAACGTGGCGGCGTGCTTCTTGCGGATCGACATCAGGCCCGGCATCTCGTGCTCGGCGATGTCCAGCTCCTTGCGGCCGAAATCGGCCAGCGAGATGTCGCGGATCTTGTAGTCCTGATGGTTTTCTTTGAGTGCGGCGTTCATGAGTATCTCCGGTTAGTGCGGGGCTCTTGCGAAGGGTCCGGCCATGGCTGGCCGGTCTTTTCGCGAAGGGACTCGCGTACAGACAACCGGGCGCCGTTGTGGAACGTGCCGCGCCGAGCCTGGCCGATGCGTGGGGCTGCAGATGGATCTGCCTCACGCCAACGGTCGCAGCGCCCCTCGGCGGGCAGTGCAGCTTGCCATTGTAGCGGCAGACATAAGCTTATGCCCGCCGGCGTGGTGCCGCGGCCGCGCCGATTCGGTAGGCTGGGCGCTTGGCCGCAACGTGGAGCACGGCGTGGAGACAGATCGCGAGCCCGAATTCCTGCCGCACGACGGCCCGCTGCGCGAAGACGTGGGCCGGCTGGGTGCGATGGTCGGCCGGATGCTGGCCGAGCAGGGCGGCGAGGCGTTCTTCGAGCGGGTCGAACAGGTGCGCATCGCCGCGATCCGGCGGCGCGCCGAGGGCGCCTCGACCGACGAGCTGGCGCATTCGCTGGCCGGCCTGGAGCCCGACCGTGCCGAGGCGCTGGCGCGGGCGTTCGCCACCTATTTTCACGCGGTCAACACCGCCGAGCGGGTGCACCGCATCCGGCGCCGCCGCGACTACCAGCGCGAAAGCGACCAGGTGCAGCCCGAATCGCTGCTCGATGCGCTGGGCCAGCTGAAGGCGCAGGGCGTGGATGCGGCCGAATTGCTGGGCTGGCTCGATCGCCTGTGGATCGAGCCGGTGTTCACCGCGCATCCTACCGAGGCGGTGCGGCGCTCGCTGCTGGAGAAGGAGCAGGCGATCGTGCGCTCGCTGGTCGACGGCTTCGATCCCGCGCGCACGCCGCAGGAACGCGCCGCGGACGACGAGCGCATCTACATGGCCCTGTCCGCCGGCTGGCAGACCGCCGAGGCCTCGCCGATCCGGCCCACCGTGCAGGACGAGCACCACCATGTCGGCTTCTACCTGGCCAACCCGCTGTACCGGGTGGTGCCGGCGCTGTACGAGGCGCTGGCCGAAGCTCTGCAGGCGGTCTACGGCGTGGCGGTGGAGCTGCCGCGCCTGCTGGGTTTCGCCACCTGGGTCGGCGGCGACATGGACGGCAATCCCAACGTCGGTGCCGACACCATCGCGGCCAGTCTCGCCACGCAGCGCACGCACGTGATCGAGCACTACGTGGCGGATGTGGCCAACCTCGCGCGCCTGCTCAGCCAGACCGACAGCCGGGTGCAGGTGGCGCCGGCGTTGCGGCAGCGGCTGGCCGAGTATCGCGAGCGCTTCCCGCGGGCCGCCGAGCGCATCCGCCCGCGCCACGCCGACATGCCGTATCGCTGCCTGCTCACCTTGATCGGCGCGCGGCTGGAAGCCAGCCTGCACGACGATGACGCCGACGGCTATGCCTCGGCCGCCGACCTGCAGGCCGACCTGCAGCTGATCGTCGACAGCCTGATCGCCCATCGCGGCCTGCACGCCGGCGCCTACGCGGTGCAGCGGCTGGCCCAGCGCGTGCGCACCTTCGGCCTGCACCTGGCGCGGCTCGACGTGCGCCAGGATTCGCGCGTGCACGACGACGCGCTGGCCGCGCTGCTGGCCGACGAGGGCTGGGCCGCGCGGCCGGCCGCCGACCGCACGCGCCAGTTGCGCGACTATGCCAGCGGCGATGCACGCTTCGCGATCAGCCATGCCGAGGTGGTCACCACGCTGTACGACGTGTTCGCCACCCTGGGCGACACCCGCCGGCGTTACGGCAGCGAGGCGGTGGGGCTGTACATCATCAGCATGGCGCGCAGCGCGGCCGACGTGCTGGCGGTGCTGGCACTGGCGCGCTACGGCGGGCTGGTGCAGGACGACAACGTGCCGCTCAACATCGCGCCGCTGTTCGAGACGGTGGACGATCTGAAGAACGCGCCGGCCACCTTGCGGGCACTGCTCGATGACCCGGTCTATCGCCGCCACCTCGCCGCGCGCGGCGACCAGCAATGGGTGATGCTGGGCTACTCGGACAGCGGCAAGGACGGCGGCACGCTGGCCTCGCGCTGGGGTTTGCAACGCGCGCAGGAGGAGCTGCTGGAAGTGGCGCGTGCGGCGGGGATCGGGTTGGCGTTCTTCCACGGCCGCGGCGGCTCGGCCAGCCGCGGCGGCGTGCGCATCGCGCCGGCGCTGATGTCCTCGCCGCGCGGATCGGTGGCCGGCGTGCTGCGGGTGACCGAGCAGGGCGAGGTGATCCACCGCAAGTACGGCATCCGCGCGCTGGCGCTGCGCAACCTGGAACAGACCGTCAGCGCCGTGCTGCGCGCCTCGCTTCGCCCGCGCGCCGACGATCCGCGCGAAGAGCGATGGCGCGCGCGGATGAACGTGTTGTCGGCAGCCAGCCGCGAGACTTACCGCGCCTTCGTCGAACACGCGCACTTCGTCGAGTACTTCCGCAGCGCCACGCCGATCGACGTGATCGAGCGCATGACCCTCGGCTCGCGCCCGGCCAGTCGCCGCAGCATGCGCGGCGTGCAGGACCTGCGCGCGATCCCGTGGGTGTTCGCGTGGACCCAGTGCCGCTCGATCCTGCCCGGCTGGTACGGCCTCGGCAGTGCGCTGGGCCACGGCGTGCGCGAGTTCGGCGAGGAGGCGATGGCCGAGATGGCCAGCGACTGGCCGTTCTTCAGCAACATGCTGGACGACGTGGAAATGGTGCTGGCCAAGTGCGACCTCGACATCGCCGAGGCGTTCTCGCGCCTGTCCGGGCCGCTGCACGAGGAAATGTTCGGCCTGGTCCGCGGCGAGTTCGAGCGCACCCGCCGCGTGCTGCTGCAGTTGAACGGGCACCGCACCCTGCTGCAGGACGCCCCGCGGCTGGCCGCCTCGATCCGTCTGCGCAACCCGTACGTGGATCCGATGAGCCTGCTGCAGGTCGACCTGCTGCGGCGCTGGCGCGAGAGCGACCGCGAGGACGACGCGCTGCTGCAGGCCCTGGTCGCCTGCGTCAACGGCGTGGCGCAGGGGCTGCAGAACACCGGCTGACTCGCCCGTTGCCTCACCTGTAGGGCGGGCACTGCCCGCCGCTCCTGCTACGCGTCGTCCGGGAGAAAAACGGCGGGCAGTGCCCGCCGTACCGCGCCGAACAGGCCCTGCACGTACGACTTCGGACAGGGGTGTCCGCTGGCGAACGACGAGAGTGCCTGGCGGGCGACGAAATCGCTTGTCCGGAGGGCCTTCGCGCCCTGGCACGGGGCTTGCTCCAGCAGGCGCATGGACATGGCCAACCCCACCCTGAAACTGCGCAAGCGCCGCCGGCTCCGCCTGCTCGCGGCCGCAGCCGTCGTGCTCGTCGCGATGCTGGTGACGGTGCTGCTGCGCCTGGGACCGGCGTTGCCGCGGGCCGATCGTGCCAGCCTGTGGATCGACACCGTGCAGCGCGGCGACATGCTGCAGGAGATCCGCGCCACCGGCACCCTGGTGCCGCGCACTTCGCGCTGGCTGGCGGCGGCCACCGCCGCCCAGGTGGACCGGATCCTGGCGTGGCCGGGCACGGTGGTGCAGCCGGACACCGTGCTGATGACGCTGTCCAACCCCGAAGTGCAGGACAGCCTGCGCAACGCCCAGGCCCAGGTGGCGGCGGCACGTGCCGACGTGGCCGCCCGGCGCGCCGAGCTGCAATCGCAGTTGCTCGACCACCGCGCCACCCAGGCGCAGGCACAGGCCGACTACGCCTCGGCCAAGGTCAAGGCCGACGCTGATGCCAAGGCCGTGGCCCGGCACCTGATTCCCGAGGTGCGCTACGAACAGGAGCAGATCGCCCTGGCCCAGCTGAAGAACCGCATGCAGGTCGAACAGCAGCGCGTGCACGCCTTCGGCGCCAGCATGCAGGCGCAGCTGGACGCGGTGCAGGCGAAACTGCTGCAGCAGCAGAGCAACCTGCAACTGCGCCAGCGCCAGGCCGATGCGCTCCAGGTGCGCGCCGGCATCGCCGGCGTGCTGCAGGAAGTGGCTGTGCAGGAAGGCGCCCAGGTCGCCACCGGTGCCAACCTGGCACGGGTGGCGCGCACCGACGTGCTGATCGCACGATTGCAGGTGCCCGAGGTGCAGGCCAAGGATGTATTGATGGGCATGGCGGTGAACGTGGATACCCACGACGGCGTGATCGCCGGCAAGGTCGAACGCATCGATCCGGCCGTGCGCGACGGCAGCGTGCGGGTGGATGTCACGCTCGCCGGCGCGCTGCCGCCGGGTGCGCGGCCCGATCTTTCCGTCGACGGCCGCATCCGCATCGCCGAACTGCACGACGTGCTGTCGGTAGGGCGTCCCGCGCTGGCTGCCGCCGGCAGCGACCTCAGCCTGTTTCGGCTGGAACCCGACGGCGACACGGCCACCCGCGTACCGGTACGCATCGGCAGCGCCTCGGTCGATCGCGTGCAGGTGTTGCGTGGATTGAAAACCGGCGACAAGGTCATCCTGTCCGATACCAGCCAGTGGGACAAATATGACCGCCTGCGCCTGCGCTAACTGGGGTTGGAAGTGAGTGAAGAGGAGTGTGGCGTGAGAGAAAA
Organism: Rhodanobacter sp. UC4452_H20; assembly: GCF_052978205.1. The sequence goes on from NZ_CM129662.1 coordinate 3,667,367, forward strand.
GCCCGCACCCTCATGCTCCTCACTCACTTCTCTCCACTCACTCCTCACTCCTCATGTCTCTCGGTATCGTCATGAACCAGTCAACTAGCGTCATCACCCTCGACAGCATCCGCAAGGTATTCCAGACCGACGAGGTGGAAACCCATGCACTCGCTGACGTGCATCTGTCCATCGCGCGCGGCGAGTACGTCTCCATCTCCGGGCCGTCCGGCTGCGGCAAGACCACCCTGCTGTCGATCCTCGGCCTGCTCGACACCGCCAGCGCCGGCCGCTACGTGCTGAACGGGCATGACGTCGCGGCACTGAACGCGGCCGAGCGCGCGCGCATCCGCAACGCCGAGATCGGCTTCATCTTCCAGGCGTTCAACCTGATCGGCGACCTGAGCGTGCAGGAGAACGTCGAACTGCCGCTGACCTACCGCAACGGCATCGGCGCCGCCGAACGGCGCGAGCGCGTGCAGGAAGCACTCGAGCGCGTCGGCATGGCGCATCGCATGCGGCATTACCCGGCGCAGTTGTCCGGCGGCCAGCAACAGCGCGTGGCGGTGGCCCGCGCGCTGGTCGGCCGGCCGGCGATCCTGCTCGCCGACGAGCCCACCGGCAACCTCGACTCGCGCAATGGCGAGGCGGTGATGGCCCTGCTCGACGAACTGCACAAGGGCGGCGCTACCCTCTGCATGGTCACCCACGACGCGCGCTACGCGGAACTCGCCCAGCGCAAGATCCGCCTGTTCGACGGCCGCGTGGTCGACGAGGAAACCTACGAGCGCCTGCGCCACGAGGACGAGCAGCGGTTGGACGCGCTGATCGGCCAGCGCGTGGAAGTCGGCGCGTGAACGTCTGGCTTGCCGAGATCTGGCGCGCGTGGCGCGCCAGCCTGCGCCGGCCCGGCTTCCTGTTGCTGGCTGCCGGCGTGCTGGCGCTCGGCGTCGGCGCCAGCGTGGCGGTAACCACGCTGATTCAGAACAGCTTGTGGCGACCCCTGCCGGTACCGCAGCCGTCGCGACTGGTGGTGCTGGGCCAGATCCGCGACACCAGTCAGGTGGGCGGCATCTCGCCGCACGAATACCAGTACCTGGACAAGCTCGACGGCGTGGCCTCGCTGGGGTTGTGGTGGCCGGGTTCGATGGTGAATGTCGCCGGCGTGAGTGTGCCGGCGCAGGTTCCGCTGATCCGCATGGACAAGGGATTGCTGCCCACGCTGGATCTGCAGCCGGTGCTGGGGCGCAACTTCGATGCGCAGGAGGATCATCCGCACGGCCCGCCCGTGGTGATGCTCGGCTACGGCTTCTGGCTGCGCAGTTACGGCGGCGACCGCAGCGTGATCGGCCGCAGCCTGCAGGTGGAAGGCGTGCCGCACACCATCGTGGGTGTGCTGCCGGCGGCCTTCAACACCGTGCTTGGGTCGGGCGACGTGGTGCTGCCGACGGCGGTGCCGGTGGGCAGCCGCGATTACAGCCACAACGGCACTCTGGCGCTTGCACGGCTGGCACCCGGTGCCGACATCGCCGCCGTGTCGGCGCAGGCCGATGCGCGCGAGCGCACCATGTACCGCGACATGGGCATGGGCGGCAACTGGAAGAAGCCGCGCTTCGGCGCCCTGCATCTGGCGTCCGTCATGCGGCAGGACGCGCGGCCGATGCTGCTGCTGTTCATGACCAGCGCGGTGCTGGTGCTGCTGATTGCGCTGGTGAACCTCGCCAACCTGATGCTGCTGCGTGCGTTGTCGCGCAACCACGACGCCGCGGTGCGCGGCGCGCTGGGCGCACCGCTGTTGCGGCTGATACTGCCGGCCTTGGGCGAGGGCCTGCTGGTCGGTGGCGCTGGCGCGCTGGCGGGCATGGCGCTGGGGACGACTGGCCTGGCCTTGCTGCAAGGCTTCATTCCCGCCGAGTGGTTGTGGGGCGGTCGCCTGCATGTCCGTGCTTCGGCGTGGCTGCTGGCGTTCGCCGTGGGCATGCTCGGCGCGCTGCTGGCGGCGGGGCTCGCGTTGTGGCGCAGCCGCAGCGCGACGACGGTGGACGAATTGCGCGAGGGCGGCCGTAGCGGCATCGGTCTGCGCGGCGGGCGGCTGGGCCGCGTACTGGTAGTGGCGCAGGTGGCGTTGGCGACGGTGCTGCTGTGCGCGGCTGGCGTGTTCATGCATGGGCTTTATGACGCCTCGCGGATGCATCTTGGCTTTGCCGACAGCAATGTGCTCACCTTCGACCTGGCGCCGGTGCGGGCCGATTACCCGGATGTCGCCTCGGTGTGGGGCCTGTCGCGGCGGCTGGTGCAGCGGCTGCGCGTGATCCCGGGCGTCGCCGACGCCGTGGTGACCACGAACCTGCCTGCCAGCAACGGCATGATGGGTCAGCTGCAAACCACCCTGCACACCCCGGATGGGCGGGAGTTCGCGTCCCAGTACCACGGTATCGGGGACGACTTTTTCCGCTTGTTCTCCATCCCGTTACTCAAGGGGAGGGACTTCTCGCGTGACGACACGACAGGAGGCGAGCAGGTGGCCATCGTCAGCCAGGATCTGGCTGACAGGTTCTACGGCGGTCATGCGGTGGGCAAGCGGATCGAGATGACAGGCGTTGACGGCAAGCTTGTTTCGCTGCACATCGTCGGCGTAGTGGGCGCCACCTATCAGAAGGGGCCGTTGCAGCCCATGCAACCGGTGCTGTACGTGCCATTGGCGCAGGTACCCGATCCGGTGATGGCATTGGTCCGTCACCTGGAGCCGCTGCGCTTCGCGTTGCGCGGCCACGGCAACCCGATGGACTGGCAGGACGGCGTGCGCGCGGCGCTGGCCGAGATCGCGCCCGAGCAGCCGATCGCCAACTTGCGCACGATGCGGAACGTCGTGCAGCAGACCACCGCGAGCGCACGGCTCAGCCTGTGGCTGATCGGCTTGTTCGCCACGCTCGCGCTGCTGCTCGCCGCGGCGGGGCTGTACGCCGTGGTGGCGGTGGCGGTGGCCACGCGCGAACGAGAGTTCGGCGTGCGCATGGCGCTGGGTGCCAGACCTTCGCGACTGCTGGAGCTGGTGCTGCGCGGCGGCTTGCTGCAGATTGCGGCGGGGCTGGCGCTGGGCATGGCCGGGGCGTGGCTGGCGGCACGTGCGGCATCGCAGGTGCTGATGGGATTGATTGGCCGCGCCGGTGCGCTGGACCCGCTGGTGATGGCCGGTGTGAGCGTGGTGCTTGCGTTCGCCGGCTTGCTGGCCTGCCTGTTGCCGGCGCTGCGAGCGGCACGCGTGGCGCCGATGCGTGCCTTGAGGGGAGAGTGACGATGATCGTGCGCGAACTTCGCGAGGCCTGGCGACGGCTGGCGCGGCGGCCCGGCTATGCGCTGCTCTCGGTGGCGGTGCTGGGCGTGGGGCTGGGGGTGACGCTGTTCCTGTTCAGCCTGGTCAACACGCTGATCCTCGAACCGTTGCCGGTACCGCATCCCGAACGCCTCATGGCGCTGGGCGAACCGTCGCACAGCGGCAACGGCATCGGCAGCCTCGACAGCGACCAGTACCTGGCCCTGCGCGACGGCCTGCGCAGCGCCGACGAGGTGGGTGCCTACGTCCCCATTGGCGCGGGCGTGGAGGAAAACGGCGGCGCGACGTACTACCCGGGCAGTCGCGTGACCGCCTCGATGATGCCGCTGCTGGGCGTCACGCCGCTGCTGGGGCGCGGCCTGCTGCCGTCGGACGAGGCGCCCGGCGCCGCGGACGTGGTGTTGCTGGGCGAGAACCTGTGGCGGCGTGGTTTCAAGGCCGATCCGCACATCGCCGGCCGCGAGGTGCGGATCAATGGCGAGTGGGCCACCGTGGTGGGCGTGCTGCCGGCAAGGGCGGCGCGCATGCCGGTCAGCGGCAGCGAGGTCTGGCTGCCGCTGAAGCTGCCGCCCGGGCAGCACCGCGATGTGTGGGGCGTGGTTCGCCTGGCGGCCAACCACCAACTGGCGCAGGCGCGCGCGGAGCTGGACACGTGGGCGGCGCGCCTGCAGGCCGCGCTGCCAGCGGGGAAGCACACCCGTGGCGTCACGCTCAAACCGTGGAAGTTCAGCTTTGTGCCGGAGGACATGCGCCAGTGGGTATGGCTGATGTTCGGCGCCGCCGCGCTGGTGCTGCTGCTGGCCTGCGTCAACGTGGCCAACCTCCAGCTGGTGCAGACCCTGCAGCGGCGTCACGAGCTGGCGCTGCGCGGCGCCCTGGGCGGCAGTCGGATGCGACTGGTATCCGCGGCGCTGACGGAGAGCCTGCTGCTGAGCCTGGCCGCGCTGGCGGTGACGCTGCCGATCGTGCACTGGGGAAACCGCTGGATCGTCTCGGTGTACTTCAACGATGCGTCGGGCGCCGCGCCCTTCCATCATTTCGGCCTCGACGGCCGGGTGCTCGTGGCGGCTTTCGTGGCCGCCGTGCTGAGCACCGCGCTGGCAGGCGTGATCCCCGCCTGGCGCGCCGCGCGCGCCGACCTGCAGGACGTGCTGCGCGACGGCGGCAAGGGTTCGGGTGCCGGCTTCGCCCGCGTGGCCCGGGTCATGGTGATGGCGGAAGTCGCGCTGACCGTGGTGCTGCTGGTGGGGGCGGGCACCTTCGTGCGCGCGGTGGGCAGCGTGCTGTCGCAGCCGGTGGCCGGTGCGGCGCATGCGACGCAGGTGCTCACCGCCGATGTGATGCTGCCGGCGGCCAGCTATACCGACGATGCGCGGCGCATCCGCTTTTTCGACGCGGTGGGCGAACACCTGCGCCAGGGTGCGGGCGTGGTCGACGCCACCGGATCGGATACCGTGCCCGGCGCGGTGCTGGGCAGCCACGAGGACGTCTCGCTGCCGGGCCACCCGCAGCCCGCGGAGGGCTGGCCGCGCGCGCAGATGGGTATCGTCGGTCCGCATTTCCTCGGGACCTACGGCGTTCACCTGCGGGCAGGCCGCTTCTTCGACACGCGCGACCGTGCGCACAGCGCACCGGTGGCCGTGGTCGACGCGAAGATGGCGACCGCGATGTGGCCGCACGACAACGCCGTGGGCCGCAAGCTGGTGTTGTGGCCCGGCCGTCCGTTTGCCGCCACGCTGACCGTGATCGGCGTGATCGAGCCGTTGCAGCTGGATGGCGTGCTGGAAAAGCCGCGACCGGGCCTGCTGCTGCCGCTGGACCAGTCGGCCGGCCAGTTGCCGCTGCATGCCGTGGGCCTGGCGGTGCGCGCGCACGTCGCCGGCGGCGTTTCCGCGCAGCAACTGGCCGATGCCGTGCACGCGGTCGAGCCGCAGGCGGCGGTGTACGGCGTGCGAAGCCAGGCCGCCGCGATGGCCGAGGCGCGGGCGGGATTGACCGTGCTCAGTACCGTGTTCGGCGCGCTGGGGCTGGTCGCGCTGTTGCTGGCCGGCGCGGGACTGTATGGCGTGCTGGCGTTCTCGGTGGCCCAGCGTACCCGCGAGATCGGCATCCGCCGTGCCATCGGTGCGGGCAGCCGCGCGATCGTGCGCGAGGTCGGGCGGCAATTGCTGTGGCAGCTCGGGCTGGGGCTGGGCATCGGCCTGCTGCTGGCATGGCCGTGGTCGGCGCTGCTGGCCGATCCCGGGCTGCACACGCAGGCGCACGATCCGCGGGTGTTCGCCCCGGTCCTGTTGACCGTGTTGCTGGTGGCGCTGATCGCTTCGCTGGTGCCGCTGTTGCGCGCGCTGCGCGTCGACCCCGCGATCGCGCTGCGCTACGAGTGACGCGATGCTTCTTGCAGTAGTCCGCTCGCGAGCCATGCGCTTGATCTTTCGATCGCCCGCCAAAAGCATCGCCCGCGAGCGGGCTCCTACCCTATGCTGGAAGACATGACACGCGAAACCCATCCCCTCGTGCTGCTGGTCGACGACCAGGCCGACGTGCGCGAGGCGCTGCGCCTGCTGCTGAAGTCCGAGGGCATCGCCAGCGTCGGCGTCGACGGCCCGACGGCGGCGCGGGAGGCGGTGCGCCAGCGCGAGTTCAGCTGCGCGCTGATCGACCTCAACTACACCCGCGACACGACCTCGGGCGAGGAGGGCCTGGCCCTCCTCGATGCGTTGCGCCAGCACGCGCCGGAGTTGCCGGTGGTGGTGATGACCGCGTGGGGCAACGTGCCGCTGGCGGTGGATGCATTGCGCCGCGGTGCCGGCGATTTCATCGAGAAACCGTGGGACAACACCCGTGCGCTCAGCATCGTGCGCACGCAGATTGCATTGGGCGAAGGTGCGCGACGGCAGCGTCGGCTGGAAGCGGAGAACGCATTGTTGCGCGGCGGCGGCGAGGCGCTGATCGCCGAGTCGCCGGCGATGCGGCGGGTGATGGAGCTGGTGGCCCGGGTCGCTCCCAGCGACGCCAATGTGCTGGTGCTGGGTGAAAACGGTACCGGCAAGGGCGTGATCGCCCAGGCTTTGCATGCGCAGTCGCGTCGCGCGGCGAAAGCGCTGGTCAAGGTCAACATGGGCGGCATCGCCGAGAACGTGTTCGAGTCGGACATGTTCGGCCACGTGCGCGGCGCGTACACCGACGCGAAGAGCGAGCGCATCGGCCGCTTCGAACTGGCCGACGGCGGCACGCTGTTCCTTGACGAGGTGGGCAACGTGCCGGCGTCGCAGCAGCCGAAGTTGCTGCGCGTGCTGGAGGATGGCGAGTTCGAGCGGCTTGGTTCCTCGCGCACGCAAAGCGTGGACGTGCGGCTGGTCTCGGCGACCAATGCCGATCTCGCCGTCGAAGTGGAGGCAGGTCGCTTCCGCAAGGACCTGCTGTACCGATTGAATACGCTGGAAATTCGACTGCCGCCATTGCGCGAACGCAGCGCCGACATCCTGCCGCTGGCGCGCAGCTTCCTGGAGCGCAGCGCGACGCGTTACGGTCGCAGCGGTTTGCGGCTGGCGCCGTCGGCCGAGCGTGCGCTGCTGGCGTGGCGCTGGCCGGGCAATGTGCGCGAGCTGGGTCATTTGATGGAGCGCGCCGCGCTGCTGGCCGAGCACGACCTGGTCAGCGACTCGGCGCTGGCATTCGGTCCCGGCTCGGCGAGGGCGGACTCCGCGCAAGGCATCGACGGCATGACCATCGACCAGGCCGAGGCGCATCTGGTACGAAGCGCGCTGGAACGCCACGACGGCAACCTGCAGCATGCCGCCGACGCGCTCGGCATCACCCGCCAGACCTTGTACCGGCGCATGGAAAAGTACGGGCTGCGCGATCCCTCGTCCGACGATGCCGACTGATTCCTCCCGCCGCCGCGGCCGCCTGCCCGCGTTCGAGCGGCGCGTGCTGCTGGGCAACTGGCTGGTGGCGCTGCCGGCCCTGCTCGGCGTGGCCGTGTTGTTGCTGGCCGGCGTGCCCGGGCGTGCGTTGTGCTGGTTGCTGGTCTTTGTGGTCGTGGTGGCCACCGCGTCGATCGCGCGCTGGCAGCACCGGCGCGTGGTGTATCCGCTGTACACCCTGGCCGGCTTGTTGGAAGCGCTGCGCGAGGGCGACTACAGCATGCGCGGCGTGCGGGGTGGCGTGCTCGGCGACGCGATCTACGACATCAACGCACTGGCCGATCGGCTGCAGAAGGAGCGCCTGCAGTTCGAGGATTCCGCGCGCCTGCTCGGCAAGACGTTGGCTGCGCTGGACAGCGCCGTGCTGGTGTTCGACCACGACGCGCGGCTGCGGCTGCTCAATCCGGCCGCGCAGCGCCTGCTCGCCGGCGAGCGGCACGCGCTGATCGGCTGCCGCGCCGATGAGCTGGCACTCGACGCGCTGCTGGCCGCGCCGTCGGCACAGGTGGTGCGGCACACATTCCCCGGCCGCAGCGGCCGCTTCGACATCCGCCATTCGCCGTTGCGCAACGAAGGCCGCAGCGGCCAGTTGCTGGTAATCAATGATGTTGGCCGGGTGTTGCGCGAGGAAGAACGCCAAGCCTGGCAACGCCTGCTGCGCGTGCTCGGCCACGAGGTCAACAACTCGCTGGCCTCGATCAGCTCGCTGGCCGGCACACTGGCCACCCTGATCGCGCGCGAACCGCTGGCCGAGGACTGGCGCGACGACGCACGCGGCGGCCTGCAGGTGATCGGCAACCGCGCCGAATCGCTGGCGCGTTTCCTGGCCGGCTACAGCCGGCTCGCCGCGTTGCCGCCGCCGCAGAAGCGCGAGCTGGACCTGGCCGTGCTGGTGCCGGCGGTGGCGCGGCTGGAACAACGCATGATCGTGACCGTGGAGCAGGGCGCGCCGCTGCCGGTGCAGGCTGATCCCGACCAGCTCGAACAGGCGCTGATCAACCTGCTGCGCAACGCCGTTGAAGCAAGCCTGTCCACCGGTGGCGCCGTGTTGATGCGCTGGCGCAGCGAGGGTGGGCGCGCGCTGATCGACATTCTCGACGACGGTCCGGGTTTGCCCGGCAGCGACAACCTGTTCGTGCCGTTCTTCACCACCAAGCCCGGCGGCTCCGGCATCGGCCTGGCCTTGGTGCGGCAGATCGCCGAAGCGCACGAAGGTGGCGTCAGCCTCACCGCCCGCGATGGCGCAGGCGCCATCGCGCAACTGTGGCTACCCAACCGTCCGCTGTCGCAGGAGGCCCACTAGCTGGCGATGCCTCGGGGCGGGATGACCAAAAGTGTGGAGGGTAGTGACCGCCGGCTCCGGCAAAGTGCGGCGGGCAGTGCCCGCCCCTACGGATCGAGGCTCGCCTGCAGCGCTGCGATGCGCTGGGCGCGCGGCAGCTTCTTCCATGCCATTTCCAGTCGCAATGCATCGCCGTGGTCGGTGACCCAGACCCAGCCCAGCAATCGCTTCGGCGGGTTGGACCGGGTGAAGCGGGCGCCCTTGCCGGCGAGATGTTTCGCGTAGCGTTGTTCGGGGTCGCGGGCGATGCCGGTGTAGACGCGGCCGTCGGCGCATTCGAGCAGGTAGACGGCCCAGGCGTCCGTGCCGGGGGTGTCGCTCATGGACTCAGGCCCACTCGATCAGGCCCTCGGCATCGCAGACCTGTTTCCACGACGGCCGTGCCTTCAGGCGCGTGGCCAGTGCGGCCAGCTGCGGCCATTCGGTGGCGGGCTTGGGCATGTTGCGCGACCAGCGCATCAGCATCAGGGCGTAGAGGTCGACCATGCTGAAGCGGTCGCCGAGCATGTACGGGCCATGCGCGGCGAGATGGGCGTCGATCTTCGTCCAGCATTTTTCGATGCCGGCGCGGGCGGCCTGCTTGATCGTGTCGGCACCGTCGGCCAGGTGTTCGCCGGGGTAGAACCACTGGCGGAACAGTGGCTGCAGGTTGTTGGCGAAGTACAGCATCCATTGCAGGTAGTCGGCGCGCTGCGCGCTGCCGGGGACGGGCGCCAGTGCCGCCTCGGGATGCCTCTCGGCCAGCAGCAAGGCAAGCGCTGCCGCCTCGCCGTGCGGTTGGCCGTCGACCAGCAGGGTGGGCACCACGCCATTCGGGTTGATCGCCAGGTACGCGGCGCTGCGCTGTTCGCCCTTGTCGAGATCGATGCGCTTGAGCTCGTGCGGGGCACCGATTTCGAGCAGGGCGAGGTGCACCAGCAGGTTGGCCGAACCCGGGGCGTAGTAGAGCGTGTACATGCGTGGCAGTCCGTGGGAAAGATCCCCGAATGATACGCCGGGAGGAAGGGCGAGAAGTGAGTGGAGAGGCGTGAGAAACGAGAGAAAGCACATGAGCGGGAGGTCTCTGCTCTGCGCTCACTCCTGCTTCGCTCAGCCATCCAATTCCGACCAGCGCGCGTAGACTGCATCCAGTTCGGCCTGCAACTTCACCAGCGCCTCGTTCGCCTTGACGATGGCCGCGCTGTCCTGCTGGAAGAAGGCCGGCTCGTTCATCGCGGCGGTGCGCGCGGCGATATCGCCTTCCAGTTGCTCGATGCGCTTTGGCAGTTGCTCCAGCTCGTGCTGTTCCTTGAAGCTGCGTTTGCGCTTTGCCGCCACGGGCGCCGCAGGTGTCGGAGCCGGCGCGGCGGCCTTGCCGGTGGCCGGGGTGCTGCGCGCGGTGGGCCGCTGGCGCAGCCAGTCGCTGTAGCCGCCCACGTATTCGCCGATGCGGCCTTCCCCTTCCAGCACCAGGGTGCTGGAGACCACGTTGTCGAGGAAGGCGCGGTCGTGCGAGACCAGCAGCAGGGTGCCCTGGTAGTCGGTCAGCAGTTCTTCCAGCAGCTCCAGCGTCTCGACGTCGAGGTCGTTGGTCGGTTCATCCATGACCAGCAGATTCGACGGCTGCGCGAACAGCTTGGCCAGCAGCAGGCGGTTGCGCTCGCCGCCGGAGAGGCGGGTGATCGGCGCGCGGGCGCGCTCGGGCGAGAACAGGAAATCCTGCAGGTAGCCGATGATGTGCTTGCGCTGGCCGTTGAGCTCGATGAACTCGCGGCCCTCGGCCACGTTGTCGAGCGCATTGAGCTTGTCGTTGAGCTGCAGCCGGTGCTGGTCGAAGTAGGCGATTTCGATATTGGTGCCCAGCTCGGCGGTACCGCGCAGCGGGGTGAGTTCGCCCAGCATGATCTTCAGCAGGGTGCTCTTGCCGGCGCCGTTGGGGCCGATGATGCCGATGCGGTCGCCGCGCATCACGGTGGTCGTGAGGTCGTCGATCAGCACGCGACCGTCGTAGGCCTGGTGCACGTGCCTGAGCTCGATCACCTTCTTGCCCGAAGCCTGCGCGCTGGCCGCCGTCATCTTCACGTTGCCACCCAGCTCGCGGCGTTGCGCACGTTCCGCACGCAGCGCCTTCAGCGCGCGCACGCGGCCTTCGTTGCGGGTGCGCCGGGCCTTGATGCCCTGGCGGATCCACACTTCCTCCTGCGCCAGCTTCTTGTCGAACAGAGCGTTCGCCTGCGCCTCGGCGTGCAGGCGTTCCTCGCGTCGGCGCAGGTAGTTGTCGTAGTCGCCCGGCCAGTCGGTGAGCGCGCCGCGGTCGATCTCGACGATGCGCGTCGCCAGCGCGCGCAGGAAGCTGCGGTCGTGGGTGACGAACAGGATGCTGCCGGCGAACTGCTTGAGGAAGGTTTCCAGCCAGCCGATCGCCTCGATGTCGAGATGGTTGGTCGGTTCGTCCAGCAGCAGCACGTCGGGCTTGCGCACCAGCGCTTGGGCCAGCAGCACGCGGCGCTTCATGCCGCCGGACAGCGCGGCGAAGTCGGTCTCGCCGGGCAGTTCCAGCTGGGTCAGCACGTCGCTGACGCGGCGGTCCAGGTCCCAGCCGTGCTGCGCCTCGATCTGGTGCTGCACGTCGCCGAGCGCGTCGAAGTCGCCTTCGGCCAGCAGGTGGTGGTAGCGCGCCAGCAGCCGACCGAGATCGCCCAGCCCTTCGGCGACCACGTCGAACACGCTGCCGGCCGTGCCCTGCGGCACTTCCTGCGCCATCCGCGCTACCACCACGCCGTTCTGGATGCGCACCTCGCCGTCGTCGGCGTGCAGCTCGCCGGCGATCAGCTTCATCAGGGTGGATTTGCCTTCGCCGTTGCGACCGACGATGCAGACACGCTCGTTCGCCTCGATCGACAGATCGACGTGTTCGAGCAGGAGCGGGCCGCCGATGCTGAAGTCGACGCGTTGCAATTGGATAAGGGACATTCGCCCATTGTACTTGGCAGCGACGTTGCGGCGTGACCGGCGGCGCCCGAGCCGGCTATTGGACGTGCGGGCAAGCCCGGTCGGGAATGCGCGAGTCGCAAACCTTGACCGTGGCGAAGTACCGGGCCCAGCGCACGGTCTGCTCCGTGGTCGGCTCGGCATGCACCGCGTGCTGCACGACATAACTGCTGTCGTTGCCGTTGATCATCTTGAACCAGGTGGTTTCCGGCGGCTTCTTCCGGTCGAAGTACGAGCAGGTCTGCAGCCAGAACGCGAACTTGTAGCCGTTCTCGGTGCCACTGGCGATCGGAACCGTGTCGGCCATGTCGCAATCCTTGCGGAAGCTTTGCCCCACGCGCTCGACATAGGCATCGATCGGCAGGTTACCGCCGCCGTAGAGGACGAGCATCGTATGGATCTCGCTCCAGTGATCGAGCGTCTCGCCGCTGGGGATCATCTCGGAGATCGCCACGGAACCCTTTTGATTGTGGTAGGCGGGAACGAAGCCGTCGGGGAGCGACATCAGCAGGTTCTCGCCTTCCATTTGCCCGGTCTGCGCCGCAACGAGCGGGGGTGCCAGCGCCAGCAGAAGCACGGCAGTCAGGGCAAAGGGATGGTGGCGGCGCGGGACTGAAGGCATGCGGCTTCCTTGCGATCTGCATTGGTGGAAAGTTCAGCATGAGTCCGGCGGAACGGGCGTGGAATCGGTGCGGCGCGCGGATGGGCGTAGGGCAATGCTGCCCGCGGCGGCAAAGAAATCAGCGATGATTGCGCTGGCGCGCGTCGTGTCCCGGGACGGTGAGGCGTACGACGGCAAAACGAAACGGGCCGCGCGAGGCGGCCCGTTTTTTTCGGTGCGCGGTGTTCGCGCACAAGATGCGCTCCTACAGCTTCGCGTCCTTGCGCAGCGCCTCGGCGCGGTCGGTCTTTTCCCACGAGAAGGTGGTGTAGGACTTGCCGCTGGCGTCCTTGACCACCTGCGGGGTGCGGCCGAAGTGGCCGTAGCTGGCGGTCTGCTGGTACATCGGGTGGATCAGGTCGAGCATCTGCAGGATGCCGTACGGACGCAGGTCGAAGTGCTTGCGGATCAGCTTCTCGATCTTCTCGTCGCTGATCTTGCCGGTGCCGAAGGTGGTGACCGAGATCGAGGTCGGATGCGCCACGCCGATCGCGTAGCTCACCTGCACCTCGCAGCGGTCGGCGATGCCGGCGGCGACGATGTTCTTGGCGACGTAACGCGCGGCGTAGGCGGCCGAGCGGTCGACCTTGGACGGGTCCTTGCCGGAGAACGCGCCGCCGCCGTGGCGGGCCCAGCCGCCGTAGGTGTCCACGATGATCTTGCGGCCGGTCAGGCCGCAGTCGCCCACCGGGCCGCCGATGACGAACTTGCCGGTCGGGTTGATGTGGATCTTGGTGGCCTTGTGCATCAGCTTGGCAGGCAGCACGGGCTTGAGGATGTGCTCGCGCACGGCCTCGACCAGGTCCTTCTGCTTGACCGACGGGTCATGCTGGGTCGACAGCACCACGGCGTCGATCGCGGTGGCCACGCCGTTCTCGTAGCGCAGGGTGACCTGGCTCTTGGCGTCCGGGCGCAGCCACGGCAGCGGCGAGTTCTTCCGCTTGCGGATCTTCGCCTGCTGCTCGACCAGCCGGTGCGAGTAGTAGATCGCCGCCGGCATGAAATCCTTGGTTTCGTTGGTGGCGTAACCGAACATCAGGCCCTGGTCGCCGGCGCCCTGGTCTTCCGGGTTCTTGCGGTCCACGCCCTGGTTGATGTCCGGCGACTGCTTGCCGATCAGGTTGATCACGCCGCAGGTGGCGCCGTCGAAGCCGACGTCGGACGAGTTGTAGCCGATGTCGAGGATCACCTTGCGGGTGATCGCCTCGAGGTCGATCCAGGCGCCGGTGGTGATTTCGCCGGCGACGATCGCCACGCCGGTCTTGACCATGGTTTCGCAGGCCACGCGGGCGCGCGGGTCGCGCGCGATGATCGCGTCGAGCACGGCGTCGGAGATCTGGTCGGCGACCTTGTCCGGATGGCCTTCGGAGACCGATTCGGAGGTGAACAGGTAGTTGGACATCGCGGTTTATATCCCTTTGTACGGATAGAAAGATAAAAGAGGTCGGGCATGATACATCGACCACTTCGACTTTGCAGCCTCCCCGTCCGCGGGGCGTGGCGGGGGTGGGTTTCCGTTCAGCCGTATGGACGGCCGAACGGGTTGGCGTCGCGCGTTGGCCCGTTCACTGGCCGGTTGCGCCGAAGGCCTTGTCCAGCCGCTGCGGCCAGTCCGGCGCGTTGATCCGCTGCAGCAGCGAGGTGTCGATCGGTTCGCGCAGGCGGCTGCCGGTGGGCAGGGCGAAAGCATAGTCCTGCCGCTCCAGCAGCAGTGGCAGCACCTTCAGCTGACCGCGGAAGTGCCGGCGGATGTTCCAGCGCAACAGGGGTTCGTCGTAGACCACGGCGTCGACGCGGCCGGCGGCCAGCTCCGCCAGCGCGGCATCGACGTCGCGGGCCTTGGCGTAGTCGAATTGCTCGCGGTCGAGCCAGTTGGCGCTGGTGCTGTCCGGCACGCTGGCGATGCGCATGCCGCCCAGGTCGGCGGCGCTGCGAATGCGCTCGCTGAGCTGGCCGACGGTCAGCGCGCTGGTGATCGCCGCGGTGAAGAACGACACGATGAGCAGCGCGGCCAGCATCCACACCAGGCCGATGATGCGTCCGCCGACCGTGCGCGGCGCGGTGTCGCCATAGCCGACCGTGGTCATCGTCACCATCGCCCACCAGAAGCCGGAGAAGATGCCCTGGCGGCGGCTGCCGCCGAACTGCTCCGGGTTGCGCTTGTGTTCGAGCAGCCAGACCAGGAAGCCGACCACCAGCAACAGCAGCGTCAGCGAGCCGATCACCTTGAGGAAGGCCGGCGACACCAGTGCCCGCGCCACCGCCAGCCAGCCGGCGGTCTGCCCGCCGCGCACCGCCACGGCCAGGCCCGAGCTGGTGATCGGGTGGGCGAAATCCATCCGCTGTTCGCGCGCGGCGGTGGCGGTGATCGCGCCCAGCGCCACGTCCACCTTGCTGTCGCTGACCGCCTGCAGCAGGCCGTCCAGGTCGTAGGGCCGGTAGACGTATTTCCAGCCGCGGTCGGCGGCGATCTCCTGCCACAGGTCGATCGCCAGGCCGCTGTAGTGGCCGTGGTCCTCGATCACGAACGGCGGCGCCACCTTCACCCCGACCAGCAGTGGCTGGTTCGCCCGCTTGAGCTCGGTGGCCGGCGTCACCGTCGCGGCGGTACCGGCGGCGATCGGGTAGACCTTGATGGTCTGGCCGGCAGCGTGGACTCCGCTGACGGATACCAGCGCCAGCAGGGAAAGCAGGCACAGCGGCCACAGGCGTTTTCTCATCGGTACTCCTCGGACGTCCGGATGCGGGCACGGCAATCCCGAGCCTAACGCAGGCATGGCCTGCGTGTCGTGGCGGAGCGGTTCGACGCCACGGCTGTCACGCCGCTGTCGCAGCGGGGCAATCGTGGTGTCGCCGAAGCTCCGCAAGCTGGCGTCAGGCCAACGCGAGGGGCGTGACATGCAAGCCATCGAGCAGCGTTTGCGGCAGCGTTATCCACGCTGGTTTCGCGGTCGGCGCGGGCGCCTCGCGGCGACCTTGCTGCGGTGGTGGGCGCGCTGGTCGGGTCTCGACCGGATCGACGCGTTCCATGCCGAACATGCGCAGCTGCGCGGACTGGCCTTCGTCGCGGCTGCCTTGCGCGAACTGGAACCGCGCCATGAGGTCGACACCGCCGCGTTGGTGCGCATACCCGCGCACGGGGCGCTGCTGGTGGTCGCCAACCATCCCTGCGGCGCGCTCGATGCGCTGGCCCTGCTGGACATGGTGGGACGCGTGCGGCGCGACGTGCGGGTGCTTGCCAACGAGGTGCTGGCGCTGGTGGAACCGCTGGCGGAACTGCTGCTGCCGGTGCGCGTGTTCGGCGGCGCCGCCGGCGTGGTCGAGTTGCGCCGGGTCGAACGTGCCTTGCGCCGGGGCGAATGCGTGATCGTGTTTCCCGCCGGCGAGGTGTCGCGGCTGGGTTTGCGCGGCGTGCGCGACGGCCGCTGGCGCGCCGGCTTCCTGCGTTTTGCGCGGCGTGCGTCGGCGCCGGTATTGCCGGTGCGTGTCGAGGCGCGCAATTCCGCGCTGTTCTACGGCATGTCGGCGCTGTGCCGGCCGGCATCGGCGGCGCTGCTGGCGCGCGAGATGTTCACCCGCCACCGCCGTCCGCTGCACCTGCACGTGGGCGACTTGCTGACGATCGGCGAGAGCGAAGGCGAGCACGCGGCCGTGCGGCGCGTCCGCCACGCGCTGGATGCCGCCGGCCGCGCGGAAACGCCCGCACCCGTGGGCCCGTTGCCGCTGGCGCCGGCCATCGGCGCGCGCGAACTGGTGCGCGCCGTGGACGCGACCGAGCTGCTCGGCGCCACCAGCGACGGCAAGCAGATCCGCCTGGCGCGCGATGCCGGCGGTTCGCCGTTGCTGCAGGAGATCGGCCGCCTGCGCGAGCTGACCTTCCGCCAGGTCGGCGAGGGCACCGGCTGCAGCCGCGACCTCGACCGCTACGACGCCAGTTATGACCACATCCTGGTGTGGGACGCGCAGGCCGGCCGCATCGCCGGCGCCTACCGCGTGATGCGCGGCGCCGAGGCGCTGGCCCGCGCCGGACTGGCCGGCCTGTACACCGCCTCGCTGTCTCGCTACGCCGACGCGGCCGTGCCGCGGCTGGCCGCCGGGCTGGAGCTGGGTCGCAGCTTCGTGGTGCCGGATTACTGGGGCAGCCGCAGCCTCGATTACCTGTGGCAAGGCATCGGCGCCTACCTGCGGCGCCACCCGGGCGTGCGCTACCTCTACGGTGCGGTGTCGATCAGCGCGGCGTTGCCGCGGCATGCCAGCGAGCAGCTGGTCGGCTACTACCAGCGTTTCTACGGCAGCGAACGGACGCTGGCCAGCGCGCGCCGGCCGTTCGCCTTCGCGGCGCCGGCACCGACCTTCGACGGACTCGACATCACCGCCGCGTTCGAGGCGATGAAAACCGCGCTGGCCCGGCTCGGCACCTCGGTGCCGACGCTGTACAAGCAGTACACCGAACTGTGCGAACCCGGCGGCGCGCGCTTCCTCGCTTTCGGCGTGGACCCGGAGTTCAGCGGCTCCATCGATGGCCTGATCGAAGTGGATCTGGAATGCCTGCGACCGCGCAAGCGCCAGCGTTATCTGGAACGCGCGATGGCCTGAGATGGACAGCGGTTTGCGCGGACAGCTGCCGCGGTGACTGCCTGCGCGCTCAGGCTGCCATGGCCAGACCGCTCGCCAGCGCGGTGAAGTAGTCGCGGGTGAGCCGCAACTGTTCGCTGGCCGTCTCGGCGCGGTTGACCACCTGCCGGAACGCGGCGTTCTCGGGACGGTCCTTCGCGTACCAGCCCAGGTGCTTGCGCGCGATGCGCACGCCGGCCGGTTCGCCGTAGAAGGCATGCAGGTGTTCGAGGT
The DNA here is from genome assembly GCF_052978205.1 of Rhodanobacter sp. UC4452_H20. The sequence continues at coordinate 3,684,427 of NZ_CM129662.1, forward strand.
GGCCGAGCAGGATCGCGGCGACTTCGGCCGGTTCGGGCTCGGGCAGCAGTTCGCCGGTGGCGAGGTAGTGGGCGATCTCGCGGAAGATCCACGGCCGGCCCTGCGCGCCGCGGCCGATCATCACGGCATCGGCGCCGGTGACGGCGAGCACGTGCTTCGCCTGCTGCGGCGTGCAGACGTCGCCGTTGGCCAGCACCGGGATGCGCACGCTGGCCTTCACCGCGGCGATGGTGGCGTACTCGGCCTCGCCCTCGTACTTGTCGGCGCGGGTCCGGCCGTGCACGGCCAGCGCGGCAATGCCGGCGTCCTCGGCGATGTGCGCAATGTTCAGCGCATTCTTGTTCTCGCGGTTCCAGCCGGTGCGGATCTTGAGTGTCACCGGCACGTCCACCGCCTCCACCACCGCCTTCACGATACGCGCCACCAGCGGCTCGTCCTGCAGCAGCGCGGAACCGGACCACACATTGCACACCTTCTTCGCCGGGCAACCCATGTTGATGTCGATGAGCTGCGCGCCATTGGCGACGTTGAAGCGGGCCGCCTCGGCCAGCATCGCGGGATCGTAGCCGGCGATCTGCACGCTGACCGGCTCGGGTTCGCCGGCGTGGTCCATCCGGCGCAGCGACTTGCGCGTCTGCCACAGGGACGGGTCGGCGCTGGTCATCTCGGACACGGCCAGGCCCGCGCCCAGCTGCTTGCACAGCAGGCGGAACGGCTTGTCGGTGACGCCCGCCATCGGGGCGAGCACCAGCGGCGGGTCGATCAGGTAAGGGCCGATTTGCATCCGCCCATTGTAGGTGAATCGCGGAAACGGCCGCGCCGACGGCCTCCGGGATCGCTTATCGGCGCTGGCTTATCGGCGCTGGCGCCGCTGGCGCGTGCGCCAGAACAGGAACCCGGTCACCAGGAAGAATGGCGGCAGCAGGCCGCACAGCAGCACCAGCAGCGTCCCGGCCAGGCCGCCCACGCTGCCGGCGTGCAGCGGATAGACCGCGTTGCTGATGCGCGCGCCGGTGCCCTCGGCGGTGGCGTCGACGGCGCCCAGCACCTGGGCCCGGTAGGGATCGAGCCACACCTGGCTGCGCCCGACCGGATGCCATTCGCCCGGCGCCCGCGCGCGGATCGTCACGCGGCCGTCGTCGGCCGAGGGCAGCGCGATGCGGCGCAATTCGGCGCCCGGCAGCGCGTGCTGCGCGGCGTCGAGCACCGCCGCCCAGTCGATCGCCTGTGGGCGCGGCGCGATGCGGGCCGGCGTCGGCGTGGCCGGCGCATCCGCGAACAGTGTCTGCAGGACGTGCCGGGTGCCTTTGCCGTAGACCATCAAGGTGCCGGTCAGGGTCACCAGCAGCAGCAACGGCAGGCTGAGCGCGCCGATGCTGCGATGCCAGCTGACCCAGCGCCGTGCCGGTGGCTGGGTATGGAGGCGCAGGCTGCCGCGCAGGTTCCGCCGGCCCGGCCACCACAGCCACACGCCGGAAAGCAGCAGCCCCAGCATGAGCCAGCCAAGCACGCCCAGCACGGCCTCGCCGGTTTTCCCGGCGAGCAGGTGGGTGTGCCAGTCGCGCAAGGTCAGCAGCAGGTCGCTGCCGGGTGCACGCGTCAGCAGCAGGTCGCCGCTGGTGGGATCGAGGTAGCGCCGTGAGCCGTCGGAAAAATACAGTTGCCATACCGGCAGCCCGGCGGTCGGCAGATCGGCGCCGCGCAGTCCCCTGGACGGCCATTCGTGCGTGATGCGCGATAGCACGGCCGCGCGCGCCGCCGCGTCGGGCAACGCATGTGCGGCCAGCGGCGGATGCAGCAGCCGCAGCAGCGGACCCTGCAGCACCAGCACGCTGCCGCTGAGCGCGATCAGCGCGTAGACCAGCCCGACGCTGAGGCCGACCCACCGGTGCAGGCGCTTGAGCCAGTACCGCACCGCGTCGGCGCGGCGCGCGGATGCCTCGATCGCGGTCGCGGCGGCGGACACTTCAGAAGGCCTGCTGCCAGGTCAGCGAGACCACGCGGCCGCGGCCGGCGAAGTACGAGTCGTCGTCGCCGACGGTCTGCGAGACATAGTTGATGTATTGCTTGTTGGCGAGGTTCTGCACGCCCAGCGTCCAGTCGCCGGCGCTCCTGGTTTGCCATTTCACGTAGGCGTCGGCGGTGCCGTAGCCGTCGAAGTGCGCCGTGCGCTGGCCCAGCGTGCTGAAGTCGCGGCTGTACAGGTGGCTCAGTTGCAGGTAGCTCGACCAGGCGTCGTTCCAGCGTTGCGTCCACGACAGGTTGAGCCGGTTGGGCGCGATGTTGGCGCCGTCCAGGTCCGAGTCGATCCTGCCGTCGCTGTTGCGGTCGGAGCGGCCGCGGTTGATCGCGAAGGAGGCATCCAGCCGGGTGCCTTCCAGCGGCTGCCAGTTCGCGCGCGCCTCCCAGCCGCTGATGGACACGCGCTGGCGCATCACGTTGTAGACCTGGTTGGGCGCGTCGAACACCAGCACCGAACCCAGCCGCGAGCGCGAGACGTAGTAGCTCAGGCGCGCCCCCGCGCGTTCGCCGAGATACTCGACGCCCGCCTCGCGGTTGTCCGACACCACCGGTTTCAGGTCGAGGAAGTCGGCCACGCTCTGGCCGGGCTGTTTGATCGCGCGCAGCACGCGCCCCACGTCGGGCAGGGTGTAGCCCTCGGCGTAGCTGGCGAACAGGTTGAGTTGGCCGGTGAGGTACCAGACCGCACCGAAGTTCGGCAGCGTCTTGCTGAAGCTGGGCTTGCCGCCCTGCACGGTGACGGCGTTGTAGAAGGCGAGCGTCTGGAACGTGGGCACATCCAGCGTGCCGTGCTCGCGGCGCAGGCCGCCGGACAGCGACAGCGTGTGCAGCGGCCAGTATTCGGCCTGCAGGAACGGCGCCCAGCCGGTGTAGGTGCTGTCCGGCACCCAGTGGCGGCCGGTGTGGGTCAGTTCCTGGAAGGTGGTGTCGCGGTAGCCGTCGGCGCCGGCCAGCACGGTGAGCGTGTCGTCGAGCAGGCCGCGCCGTGCCCATGACAGCCGCGCGCCGTCCTTGGTCGAGACATTCTGCGACTGGTCGAACAGCAGGCCGGGGCCATAGGCCGGGTCCTGGAAGGTGCCGAACGTGCCGCCGCCGAACAGCTCGCGGTTCTTCTGGTGGTAGAGCTGGGCGCGCAGCTCGCCGCCGGCCAGCGCGGTGTCGCGGTAGTCCAGGCTGCTGGTCAGCACGCGGTTGCGCGGGGCGTCGCCGGGTTGCTTGCCGCGCACCGACGTGGTCGGCAGGTCGTTGGCCATGTCGCCGGACACGGCGGTGTAGTCGCCGTGGCCCTTGAGGTCGAAGCGGTTGACGGTGAGCTGCAGGTGGCGCGTGTCGGTGAAGTCGTAGCCGAGCTTGAGGAAGCCGTCGGTGCTCGCCGAATCCATCAGGTCGCCCTGGGTGCCGTCGACGCCGATCAGCCGTCCCTTGGCGTCCGCGTACATGCCGCGCTCGCGCCACGCCGCGCCGGCGACCAACTCGAACGCGCCGCTGCGCGCGGCGAGCAGGTACGAGGCGCCGTAGCCCAGGCCGTTGCCGCCGCGGGTGGGCGCGCTGGCGTTGGCGGTGACTTCCTGGCGCAGGCCGTCCTGCTTCGGTGCACGCCTGGTGATGATGTTGATGATGCCGCCGGCGGCGCCCAGCCCCTGCATCGCGTTGGAACCCTCGACGATCTCGATCCGCTCGATCATCGCCGGGTCGATCGTGTAGGCATCGCGCGAACCGTTGCGCAGCGGGCTCGATTGCGGCACGCCGTCGATCATGTACAGCGGGTTGCGTCCGCGCAGGGTCTGCCCGCGCGAGCTGAGCTTCTGCGTCGAGGGGGCGAACGAGGGCAGCAGGTTGCCGATGGCGTCGGAGAGGTCCGGGTTGATCGCCAACTGCTGGCGCAGATCCTCGGCGGTGATCACCGTGATCGTGGTCGGCAGCGCGCCCTGGCTCTGCGGCATGCGCAGGGTGCTTTCGGAAACCTCGACCCGTTCGAGCGTGACGGCGGAGATCTGGTCGGCCGCCTGGGCGGTGCCGGCGAGGGCAAGGGCGAGCAAGGGGATGAGCGGGCGAACGGCAAGGGACATGTGGCCTCCGGCATGAGGAGGCGCATGGTAAATGAAAATGATTCGCAATAACAATCCGTGACCGGCCGCCGCCGGATCAGTGCGTGGGCACCACCCGTTGCGCGGCGGCGCGGTCGTGCCGGTGCTTGAACAGCGGCACGAACAGCAGCGCCATCACCAGCGAGTAGCCGGCGAAGGCCAGCCAGATGCCGTGCCAGTCCTTGCAGATCAGCACCGTGTCATTGCAGCTGTGGTCGGTGAAGAAATGGTCGATCACGAAGCCGGCGATCAGGCTGCCCAGCACCGCCCCCACGCCGTTGGTCATCAGCATGAACAGGCCCTGCGCGCTGGCGCGGATCTTCGGGTCGGCCTGGCTTTCCACGAACAGCGAGCCGGAGATGTTGAAGAAGTCGAACGCCATGCCGTAGACGATGCACGAGAGCACGATCATCCACAGCCCGCCGGCCGGGTCGCCGAACGCGAACAGGCCGAAGCGCAGCACCCATGCCAGCATGCTCATCGTCATCACCGCCTTGATGCCGAAGCGCTTGAGGAAGAACGGGATGGTCAGGATGAACGCGGTTTCGGAGAACTGCGAGATGGAGATGATGATGGTCGAGTACTTCACCGCCAGCAGGTTGGCGTACTCGGGCACCTTGACGAAGTCGCTGAGGAAGGCGTCGCCGTAGGCGTTGGTCAGCTGCAGCGCCGCGCCCAGCAGCATCGCGAAGATGAAGAACACCGCCATGTTGCGGTTCTTGAACAGCACGAACGAGGTGAGGCCGAGCCTGTCGACCAGGCTGCGGCCCTCGGCGGCGCCCAGCTTGGGCGGGCACTTGGGCAGGGTGAAGGCGTAGAGGCCCAGCAGCAGCGAAGCAGCCGCTGCCACGTGGAACTGTGCGGGCGAGGCCTTGAAGCCGAGCAGGCTGGTGGTCCAGGTCGCGGCGATGAAACCGATCGTGCCCCACACGCGGATCGGCGGATAGGTGACGACCACGTCGAGCCCATCCTGCTTGAGCGCGTTGTAGGCCACCGTGATCGCCAGCGAGATGGTGGGCATGTAGAAGCACATGTTCAGCAGCATCACCCAGAACATCTGTTCCGGATCGGTGACGTGCGGGATCGAGAACAGCACCACCGCGCCGCAGATCTGCAGCATGCCGTACAGGCGTTCGGCATTGATCCACTTGTCCGCCACGATGCCGACCAGCGAGGGCATGAACAGCGAGGCGATGCCCATGGTCGAGAAGATCGCGCCGAAGCTGGTACCCGACCAGTGCTGGTTCTGGAACCACCAGGTGCCGATGGTCAGCAGCCACGCGCCCCAGATGTAGTACTGGAAGAAATTGAGTACGGTGAGGCGGAGCTTGAGGCTCATGGACGAGGGTTCCCCTGCAAGGCCGGGGTCGGCCCCGTGGCCACGATGTCGTAGCGGGGCAGGTTAGAGAATCCCCCGGAAACCGGCAAGGCACGTTGCAACGGAAGCCGTCGCGCCGCCCGCAGGAGCCCGCTCGCGGGCGATGCCCTTGCTCTCGCCTTTGCGAATTGCGAATTGCGAATCCCTGATCCGGCCCCAAAAGCATCGCCCGCGAGCGGGCTCCTGCGGGCTATCCTGGTTCGGGGACGGTGTTCAGCGCGCCCGCGACGCGCTCGCGCAGCACCGGCAGCAACTCGGCTTCGAACCACAGGTTGTGCATCACCCACGGCCGGTTGCGCGGGCTCGGATGCGGCAGCGGCAGCACGCCGCGGGCCAGGTGCGTGCGCCAGTTGCGCACGGTGTCGGTGAGCGTGGCATCACGTGCGTCGCCGAGCATGCCCACCTGCGCGTACTGCCCGATGGCGAGCGTCAGTTGCACGCCGGTGAGCAACGAAAACAGGCGCGGATGCCAGATCGCGGCGCATGCCGGCCGCGGCGGCAGGTCGCCACTCCTGCCCTTGCCGGGATAGCAGAAATCCATCGGCACGATCGCCACGCGCTCGGCGTCATAGAACGTGTCGCGGTCGATCTGCAGCCAGTCGCGCAGGCGTTCGCCGCTGACGTCATCGAAGGGGATGCCGCTCTCCTCCACCTTGCGCCCCGGCGCCTGGCTGACAATCAGCAGGCGCGACCGCACGGAAGCCTGCAGCACCGGCCGCCGCCCCGGCGGCTGTTGCATCGCGCAGGTGTGGCCGCAGCGGATCTCCGCCAGCAGGGTATCCATGGCGTGCTGCTGCTGCATCAAGCCTGGCTTTTTCTTCGTCTTCTCCATTCCCTGTTTCCTGTTCCCCATTACCGGCCCTCAAACCACCTTGCCGGGGTTGAGGATGCCATCCGGATCGAACGCGGCCTTGACCGAGCGCATCAACGCGATGGTCGACTCGCCCAGCGCCAGCGGCAGGTAGTCGCGCTTCACCACGCCGATGCCGTGCTCGCCCGACAGCGTGCCGCCCAGCGCGATCACCAGCGCGAACAGTTCGGGCAGTGCGGCGTAGCCACGTTCGATCTCGTCCACGTCGCGCGGCAGCAGGTTCACGTGCAGGTTGCCGTTGCCGGCGTGGCCGAAACACACCAGCGGGACCGCATGCTTGGCGGCCAGCGCCTGCGCGCCGGCGACGAGTTCGGGCAGACGGCTCACCGGCACCGCCACGTCTTCGTTGATCTTGTGCTGGGTCGCCGCGCGCTGGGCGAACGAGAGCGCCTTGCGCGCGGCCCACAGCGCGGCGTTTTCGCTGGCGTCCGCCGCGATGTCCAGCGCGATCAGGCCTTCGCCGCGCGCGGCGCGCGCCACGGCGTCCTGCGCGAAGCTGACGGTTTCCGGCGTGCCGTCGACCTCGATCAGCAGCAGCGCGCCCGCCTGCGGCACGTCCGCGTCCGGCGCGTGGTCGCGCGCCAGCTTGAGCGCCAGCGCATCCATGAATTCCAGCGCCGCGGGCGTCACCGGCTGCGCCATGATGCGCGCGACCGCCTGCGCCGCGCTGGCCGTGTCGCGATAGGTGGCGCGTAGCGAGCGCACCGCGGAGGGCCGGGGCGTGAGCTTGAGCGTGGCCTCGGTGACGAGCGCCAGCGTGCCTTCCGAGCCGATGATCAGGCGCGTGAGGTCGTAGCCGGTGGAATCCTTGGTGGTGTGCGTGCCGGCCGCGAAACCTGCGCCGGTGCCGGCCACGGCGCGCAAGCCCAGCACGTTGTCGCGGGTGGCGCCGTATTTCAGCGCGCGCGGTCCGCCTGCGTTGCAGGCGAGATTGCCGCCTATCGTGCACCACGGTGCCGAGCCCGGATCGGGCGCCCAGAAGAACCCGTGCGGGGCCAGCGCCTGCTGCAAGGCCTCGTTGGTGACGCCCGGTTCGACCACCGCGAGGCGATCGCCTGGCGCAATGCGCACGATACGATCCATGCGCTGGAAATTTGCCACCACGCCGCCGGCCAGCGGCACCGAAGCGCCGGTGGAACTGGTGCCGCCGCCGCGCGCGGTGAGCGGCACGCGATGCTCGCGACAGGCGCGAACCAGTGACTCCACCTGCGCGTGCGTGGCGGGATAGACCACGACGTCCGGCCGGTGCGCATGGCGCGAGTAGTCGCCCGCCGCGGTGCGCAGGGCGTCGTCGCCGCTGTCCAGCGCGTCGCCGGGAAAGATCGCGCGCAGGGTGTCGAGCAGGGGGACGGGCAGGGCCATGCCGCGATTATCGCACCGCGCCGGACTCAACCCGCCTCGAAGGCATCACGCAACCATTGCCTTTGCAGTGCGTCGACCGGGCCGTCGTAGCTGACCACATCGAAGCGGCACGGGCGTCGCGCATGCTGCGGGTGGGCGGCCAGCCAGTGCTGCGCGGCGTGGATCAGCTTGGCCTGCTTGCTTGCGGTGACCGAGGTGGCGGCGTCGCCGTGGCTGGCGCTCTTGCGGTAGCGCACCTCGACGAAGACCACGGTGTCGCCATCGCGCATCACCAGGTCCAGTTCGCCGTGGCGGGTGGTGTAGTTGCGCGCCAGCAGCTTCAGGCCGGCGCGTTCGAGCGCGACGCAGGCGCGCTGTTCGAAGTCGTCGCCGGCCGCGCGCATCAGCCGGCGGGGTTGGCGTCGGCGCTGGAACTGGCCGGCGCCGGCGCCGCCGGCGGCGGCGAAGGTACCGAGTCGATCTGCAGGTTGCCGCTGAGCGGGCGCGCCACGCCATTCTCGAACTTCGCCCAGGTCAGCACGCGGCGGATGCGGCCGAACGGATCGGCGGCCAGCTGCCCGGTGGCGCCCGGCATGTAGCTGCCCGGATGCGCCTTCAGCCAGTCGAGGTAGGGCACCAGGCTCCACGCGTCCATGCCGAACGCGAACAGGCGCGCGGCGCCATCGCGGGCGGCGGGCAGCTTCGCCGCGATCGCCGCACGGTCGGGCAGGCCGGGCTGCGCGTCGAACAGCCAGGGCGCGTCGCAGAACTCGACGCCGTCCAGGTCGCGATTGGCTGGCGCGTCGTCGCTGCCGGCGTACACGTGCGAGGTGGCGAACACCGGCAGCTGGACCTGGGCGATGCGCAGTTGCGGCATCAGCAGCCGCGCCTGGTTGGGGCGCATGCTGATGAAGATGCCGGTATCGGCGGGGGCGGCGGGCGTCGCCGTCGCGGCGTCGGCGGTGCTTGCCGCGGCGGCCGGCGCCGGTGCCGCGCTGGCCGTGGGCAACTGCAGGTTCTTGATCCCGTCGGCGAAACTGGTGGCGCCGCTCGGCAGCACCGTCATGGCCACCACGTCGCCGCCGCGGGAGATCAGCTCGGCCTTGAATGCGCTCGCCGCGCGTTGCGCGAAGTCGTCGCCGGAGATCATCACGTAGGCGTGCAGCAGGCCGCGCTCGGCCATGTGGTCGGCGGCCTGCGCGCCCTCGGTTTCCGGCAGCAGGCCGAACTCGCTGGCGTTGCCGGCGGGCAGCTGGCGGTCGTCCGGGTGGTTCAGCGCCAGCACCGGCACCGGCAGTTGCGGCAGCGCGAACACCGCCGCGACTTCACCGCGGGTCAACGGGCCGACCACCAGCCGGGCGCCGTCGCGCACCGCCTGCTGGTAGGCCTGCACCGCGCCGTCGGCCGTGCCGTGGCTGTTGTAGCTGCGTACCGTCGGCCGCGGCGCGTGGTTGCGGCCCGCATCGAAATAGGCGGCGAAGAAACCCTGGCGGATCGGTGTGCTGGCGGCGGCGTAGTCGCCATCGGCCGGCAACAGCAGGGCGACCTGGGCCGGCACCTTGTAGCCTTCGCGCACGTTGGCGCCGGCTTCGGGCAGCAGCATGCCCACCGCTTGCTGCAATTCCGGCTGCGGCTGCGCCACGCTGACACCGAGCTGGCGCAGGGCCTCGTTGATCCACGGCAGCATGCGGTCGCCGGGCTTCATCGCGGCGGCGCGGTGTTGCAGCGGCGCGATGCCGAGCCTGGCGAGCAGATCCAGCGCCTGGCGCCGGTTCTGCGCCTGGTCGAAGCCTTGCAGTTCGGCATCCATCTGCACGCGGGTGCGCGCGGCGCCCCACAGGTCGCCGGAATCCTTCATGGCGCGGGCGCGCAGTTCCAGCAGGCGCAGCTGCAGCGAAGGCGGCACGGACACGTTCGGCTGGCTGGTCAGGCGCAGGGCGGTGCGCGCGTCGTGCTGGTCCAGCGCCAACTCCGCCCGCAGCAGGTCCAGGCGCAGCGGTTCGTCGCCGCTCAGCCGCTCGCGCCGGATCTTGTCCAGCACCGGCGCGGCCTGTTCGATGCGACCTTCCTGGCGCCACGCCTCGGCGGCCTGCAGACGATAGCTGTCGGCGCGTGCGGACGATTGCGCGGCAAGCTGCAGCCAGGCCTGGGCGGCCTGGTCGAACTGGCCCTGCTGCGCCAGCGCGCTGGCGTGCTGCGCGGCGGCGATTTCCGCCGGCGAACGCACCGCGCCGGTCGGAACGCACGCATTCAATGCGAGCGCGAACAGCAAGGCCGTGAGGATGACTCGCGCGAGGCGCATGAAGCGCATGGGAAATCCCTTGGTCGTCATGGTCGTCAATGCGCGATGATAGCCGATCGTCCCGCCGGCTCATGGAGTGCCCGATGTCTCGTGTTCAACCCGGCTGCCTGTGGGTGGTGGCCACGCCGATCGGGCATCGCGACGATCTGTCCGCCCGCGCCATCGAGACGCTGCGCGCGGTGGCCGTGATCGCCGCGGAGGACACCCGCCACAGCCGCCCGCTGCTGCTGCATCACGGCGTCGCCACGCCGCTGGTCGCCCTGCACGACCACAACGAGCGCGAGGTGGTCGATGCGCTGGTGGCGCGCCTGCAGGGTGGTGAATCGGTGGCGCTGATTTCCGACGCCGGCACGCCGCTGATTTCGGATCCCGGTTTTCGCCTGGTGCGCGCGGCGCGTGCGGCAGGCATCCGCTGCGCGCCGCTGCCTGGCGCCTGCGCGGCGATTGCCGCGCTGTCCGTCGCCGGGCTGCCCAGCGACCGCTTCGTGTTCGAGGGCTTCCTGCCGGCCAAGGCCGCCGCGCGCCGCAGCCGGCTGCGGGAACTGGCCGGCGAGCCGCGCACGATCATCTTCTATGAGTCCTCGCACCGCGTCGCCGAAAGCCTGGCCGACATGCGCGACGTGTTCGGCGCCGAGCGCGAAGCCGTGCTCGCGCGCGAACTGACCAAGATGTTCGAAACCGTGCTGGGCGAACCGCTGGCGGCGTTGGCCGCGCGCGTCGCCGCCGATCCCGACCAGCAACGCGGCGAACACGTAATCCTGGTGGCGGGGCGCGGTGAGGAAGCCGACGCGAAACTCGCCGAAGGCAAGCGCATCTTCGCAATCCTGCGTGAGGAGTTGCCGCCGGCGAAGGCCGCGAAGCTGGCGGCGGCGATCAGCGGGGCGCCGCGCAAGCTTCTGTACCAAGAGTAGGGGATGGAGAGGGTAGAGACCCGTTCAAGTCTTGAGCGCTTTTCCGATTATCGGTTCCTCGTTTTCCATTTCCCTTTTTCTTGGGTCCAGATCACGACCCCCCTGGGCAATGCTATGGTCCGAAAAGCATTTCGCGCAAAGGAAACCACCACACGAACAGAAAGACGAAGAGTGACCAACCCAGCCAGCTCGTCGCGGTTTTCTCCCGGCTCGGTGGCAGCCTCCGCACTTGTTGCATGATCAACGTGATCATGACTATCGGAACTCCGACATCCCCGACAAGCCGGAGAAGTTCCGGATCGGGCGTGAGTCCAAACGCCGAAAGCCAGTCCTCGCCCCTCTGGTGGCGCCGATAGGCCACTAGTCCGTTTATGATCACTGAGCCCGACAATGCTAGCCAAATTGCATAATGACGCCAACTGGACGACTGCGTGTCATCGGCTTTCGTCAGAATTTGCTTTTGATTCGTCATAAGCCCCCATACCTAAGTAGTGACGTCGGTGACGAGTTCAAGTTAGCGACCTGGGTAAGGGGTGTGGCATGTCACCGTATCTTTGTGCAGCTTGTGCAAGCCGATCACGAACGGCACGATCGCGGCAGCGCATACCACTGCTCCTACACCCGTCTCGGCAAGCCCACATGCTGTGCCAGCTGCCAGGTCATTTCCGCCTTGCGCCAAATTATCCGTGCCCATATCGTCGCAAGCGTTCTGTCGGTCATGCTCATAGAGAATGCAATCTATGTCGTTCGGAGCGCAACCGTCTGGACGCGGCGGCTGACTTGTTGGAGGGGCGTCCCCGAATGCGCTACCCCACCATAGATCGTACGAACCCCAATTTGACATGCCACCAGGGCCCCAGTCTGACAAGCCTCCCGCCCATTCGTTGCATGAACCAGGGATTGGGAAACAGTCGCCACCGGTTGGAGTGGCCCACAGAGAACCGTCGTCGTCGCCAAGCCCGCCCGTATCGCGTGGTGGCGGAAAGAAAAAACTCGGATTGACGTTCCTTAGCCCCCCAGTCGACGGACGAAAGTTGGCGTTAGCACTCCGTGGTCCTGCATGCACCATGATCGCGTCGGACTTGGCGGCGCTGATGGACTGATACATTTGATCGTACATTTGGCTGGCTGCTTGGCCATTACCATTCGTGACTTGCAGCAGAACCCGCTCGAGCGGGAGCGTTGACTGGCTGCCCGTAACATCCACTAGTGTGACGGTACCGTTCTGGAAGTCAAACGAAGCGCTTAATCCATTCTTAAGTCGAATGGCGTAAGTCTTGGATGCCCTCTCGGCATGGAAGTAATTCAGCTCGAAGCCGGTGGAGGAAGATTGAGCTTGGATGGCTGCAGCGAGGTCAGTGCCGTGCGCTCCAAATGCACCAGGCATGGGCGATGCCGCAAATACATAATTACTCACGCCACCGCACACAAGCAGCAGAATCAAGCCAATGGCTTTCACCTTGTTCGGAATAATCATGGATTCCATTTCGATAATCCTCATCATTGGTACTCCAAATTCATCCCCTGTTCAAAAACGCTACCCCCCCTCTGTAAGGTGTCAAGTATCAGCATTTGCCCAGCACATGTGAGCTCAAAATAAAGTCGGACGATGCCAACACTGCGTGTCGGCGACCGCCCCGCTGAGGCGGATAAAACCATCGGGTGCCGTGTTGAACGCCGGCAGTGCCCGTCCGATGCGCCGCGTCCCATCCCGACCGAGTACACTGGCCACGGAGTCGGCCGGGCAGTCGCGTCGCGCGCAAGCGCATCGAGGAAAGTCCGGGCTCCACAGGGCAGAGTGCCAGGTAACTCCTGGGCAGCGTGAGCTGACGGCCAGTGCAACAGAGAGCAGACCGCCGATGGCCTCGCAAGAGGATCAGGCAAGGGTGAAAGGGTGCGGCAAGAGCGCACCGCGTACGGGGCCAACGCCGTACGGCACGGTAAACCCCACTCGGAGCAAGACCAAATAGGGGAACGATAACGCGGCCCGCGTTGTTCCCGGGTAGGTTGCTGGAGCCAGGCGGCGACGCCTGGCCGAGAGGAATGACTGTCGCGCCGCAAGGCGTACAGAACCCGGCTTACAGGCCGACTCCACCTCTTTCCGTACCGCCGACGCCGCGACTGACCTGTCGCGGCGTCGACTGCGCGTGCCGATGAACGGCGATTCATCCGCGTGCGTCGGTCACGGGGGCGCGGAAGCGCCAAGCGGCTGGCCTCGGCCGCAAACCGGCTGCAGGGTCGCCGCAAAAAATTCCCTGCTTTCAACCACCTTGTCGGCCTTCCTGAGAATATCCTGCACATACATTCAGACTTCGCCTTTACTCCTTGATTCACAAGCAATTTCGGCTTGACAGTCTCAGCGGGCGAGACTATCGTGGCTTTCAGTGTGAAATCGTGGGTTTTAGTGGAGTCTGCTGACCGTGTTCCAGGGCGAAACCGCCATCACCATCGACGACAAGGGCCGCCTGGCCATCCCGACCGCGTATCGGGAGCAGGTGGCTGGCGAGTGCGCCAATCGTCTGGTGGTCACCTACAACCCGTTCGAACCGGGTTGCCTGTGGCTGTTTCCGCATGACGAGTGGGAAAAGGTGCGCGATCAGGTGAACCAGCTGCCCAAGGTCAAGGCGGCCCATCGCGACATGCAGATGAAGCTGGTCGGCGCCGCCGCCGTGGTCGAGCCCGACAGTGCCGCGCGCATCCTGCTGCCGGCCAGCCAGCGGGCCACCACCGGCATCGAGAAGAAGGCGGTGCTGCTCGGCATGGGCAACAAATTCGAACTGTGGAGCGAGCAGGCGCACCTGGCCAAGATCCGCCAGAGCATCGGCGAAGACGAGATCACCAGCGAAATGGCAGAGCTGCGCCTGTAATCCACAGGCGCGGGCGTGGCGGAATCATGCGGGATGGGACGGGAGTGCGCTCGGTGCAATTGCAGCATGTCCCGGTGATGCTGGGCGAGGCGGTGGAGGGATTGTCCGTGCAGGCAGACGGGCGCTATCTGGACGGCACGTTCGGGCGCGGTGGTCATGCGCGCGCGGTGCTGTCGCGCCTGGGTCCGGCCGGCCGGCTCTTGTTGATGGATCGCGATCCGGCCGCGATCGCCGCTGCGCGGGCCGAGTTTGCCGCCGACGCACGGGTGGCGATCCGCCACGCCAACTTCTCCAGCCTGGCCGAATGGGACGAGACCGCCGCCGGGCTCGACGGCGTGCTGCTCGACCTGGGCGTCTCGTCGCCGCAACTGGACGAGGCCGCGCGGGGCTTCAGCTTCATGGCCGATGCGCCGCTGGACATGCGCATGGACACCACGCAGGGCGAGAGCGCCGCCGATTTCCTCGCTCACGCCAGCGAGCGCGAGATTGCCGACGTGCTGTGGAATTACGGCGAGGAGCGCCACAGCCGGCGCATCGCCCGCGCCATCGTGGCCGATCGCGACGCCACCCCGTTCACCCGCACCGGCCAGCTGGCCGCGCTGATCGAGCGCGTGGTGGGCCGGCGCGAGCCGGGCAAGCATCCGGCCACGCGCAGCTTCCAGGCGCTGCGCATTCGCGTGAACGGCGAGCTGGACGCCTTGCAGCAGGGTCTGGACGCCGCGCTGGAACGGCTCAAGCCGGGCGGGCGGCTGTCGGTGATCAGTTTCCACTCGCTGGAGGATCGCGCGGTGAAGCTGTTCATCCGCGACCACTCCGGACGCGTGCAGAACAGTCGTCGCGGACCGCCAGTGCAGGGGGCGCCGGCGCAGTTGGTGGCAATCGGCAAGGCGCAATTCCCGTCCGAGGCCGAGCTGGCCGCCAATCCGCGGTCACGCTCGGCGGTGCTGCGCGTGGCCGAGAAGCTGCCGCGGGAGGTCGCCGCGTGAAGCTGATCAGCACCGTGATCTGCGCACTCCTGCTGGTGGCCGCGGTGGCCAGCGCGCTGGGCGTGGTGTGGACGCGCCACGAAAGCCGCGTGCTGTTCGTGCAACTGACCCAGCTGCAGAACCAGCGCGACGACCTCAACATCGAATACGGCCGCCTGGAACTGGAGCAGGCCACCTACGCCGAGCCGCGTCGCATCGACGACGAGGCACGGCAGAAGCTGGGCATGGTCGATCCGCGCCCGCAAGACATCCGGTTGCTGCGCTGATGGACATGCGCAAACACGCCAAGCCAGCCGCACGCGGTCGCCGCCAGGCGAGCGGCCCCAGCGCGCGCCGGCGCATGTATCTGGTCGCCGGCCTGCTCGGGCTTACCGCCACCGGCCTGGTCGCGCGAGCGTTCGACCTGCAGGTGGTACGCAAGCAGTTCTACCAGCGCCAGGGCGACGCGCGCTTCCTGCGCGAGATGCCGATCCCGGTCTCGCGCGGCACCATCTTCGACCGCAATGGCGAGCCGCTGGCGGTGTCGACGCCGGTGACCTCGATCTGGGCCAATCCCTCCGAGGTGCTGGACAACGACCAGCGCATCCCGGATCTGGCGCGCGCGCTGGGCGTGAATGCGGACGAGCTGAAGAGCCGCCTGGCCCAGCGCTCGGACCGCGAGTTCGTCTATCTGCGTCGCCAGATGTCGCCCGAAGCCGCGCAGGCGGTACTGGACCTGGGCATCCCCGGCATCAACGGCCAGCGCGAGTTCAAGCGCTTCTACCCATCCGGCGGGGTCACCGCGCACGTGCTGGGTTTCACCAATATCGACGACCACGGCCAGGAGGGGCTGGAGCTGGCCTACGACGACTGGCTCTCGGGCAAGCCCGGCGCCAAGCGGGTGATCCGTGACCGCATGGGCCACGTGGTGGAAGACGTCGAGCAGGTGCGCGCACCCAAGCCGGGACGCAACCTCACCCTCAGCATCGACCGGCGCATCCAGTTCCTGGCCTACAGCGAACTGAAGAGCACCGTGGACAAGTTCCAGGCCGATTCGGCCTCGATGGTGATCCTCGACGTGCATACCGGGGAGGTGTTGGCGATGGTCAACCTGCCCACCTACAACCCCAACGCGCTCGACTCCAGCCGCGCCGGCCAGCGCCGCAACCGCGCGATGACCGACGTGCTCGAACCGGGCTCGACGATCAAGCCGATCCTGATGGCCGCGGCGCTGTCCAGCGGCAAGTTCACCCCCACCAGCCCGATCATCGACACCACCGGCGGACACTGGTTTTTCCAGGGCCACGACATCCACGACACGCACAACTACGGCCTGCTGACGCCGACCGGCGTGATCACCAAGTCCAGCAACGTGGGCGCGGCGCACATCGCGATGGATCTGGACACCACGCTGATGTACGACACCTACCGCGCCTTCGGTTTCGGCAACAGCACCAACAGCGGCTTCCCCGGCGAAGCCTCCGGCTACCTGCGCATCGGCGCCGACTGGCGGCCGCTGGAAAAGGCCATCCTCGGCTACGGCTACGGCCTCAACGTCACCGTGCTGCAGCTGGCCAACGCCTACGCCACCATCGCCGACAACGGCCTGATGCATGGCCCGAGCTTCATCAAGGACGCGGAGACGCCCTCGCGCCAGATCATCTCGCCCGAGGTGGCGCACGAGCTGATCGGGATGATGGAGACCGTGACCGGCCCCGGCAGCACCGCGCCGCAGGCGCGCATCGCCAATTACGCGGTCGCCGGCAAGACCGGCACCGCGCACAAGGCCAACGCCGGCGGCTACGACAAGCACAGCTACACCGCGGCATTCGCCGGCATCGTGCCGGCCACCAACCCGCGCCTGGTCGGCGTGGTGGTGGTCGACAACCCGAGCAAGGGCAGCTACTACGGCGGCATGGTCTCCGCGCCGGTGTTCTCGCGCGTGATGAGCGGTGCGCTGCGCCTGCTCGACGTGCCGCCGGACAACATCGGCCGCTGGTACGTCGGCGGCCCGCTGCAGGGCGCCGGCGGCCTCGCGGGCAGCAAGCCGCCGGTCGAAGCGCCGATCGACGACGCGCCGATCGACGAGGGCACGCCATGAGCACCGGCCACCTCGATCAGCTGCTGCTGGGGATCGCCGATGCGCAGCTGGCGGCAAACCCGGCGGCGGCGCGCATGGTGGTGTCCGGCATGACCCTGGACTCGCGCCAGGTGCGCCGCGGCGATGCGTTCTTCGCGCTGCGCGGCGGCCGCGCGCACGGCATCGCGTTCGCCGCCAACGCGGTGCAGCGTGGTGCCCGCGTGGTGCTGGCCGAAGCCCCGGCCGAGGATGTCGCGGCGCTCGACGTGCCGGTGCTGTGGATCGACGACCTGCATGCGCAGGTGGGCGAGATCGCGGCGCGCTTCCACGACCGGCCCAGCGAGTCGATGCGCGTGGTCGGCGTCACCGGCACCAACGGCAAGACCTCGTGCGTGCAGTTGCTGGCGCAGGCCTGGACGGCGCTCGGCCACCGCGCCGCGACCATCGGCACGCTGGGCGCCGGCGTGCATGGCCAGTTGCTCGAAGGCGAGCGCACCACGCCCGACGCGATCAGCGTGCAGGCGCTGCTGGCGCGCTTCCGCGATGCCGGCGTCAGCCACGTGGCGATGGAAGTGTCCTCGCACGCGCTGGTGCAGGGGCGCGTGGCCGGGGTGGAATTCGAGGCGGCGGCCTTCACCAATCTCACCCGCGACCACCTCGACTATCACGGCTCGATGGAAGCCTACGGCGCGGCCAAGGCCATGCTGTTCGCGATGCCGGGCCTGCGCGTGGCAGCACTCAACAGCGACGACGGCTTCGGCCGCGAACTGGCCGGCACGCTGCCCGACAACCTGCGCGTGCTGCGCTTCAGCGCGGCCGGCGAGAGCGCGGCGGATGTCGCCGCCGAAGACGTGGTGACTTCGGCCAGCGGGCTCAGCTTTCAATTGCGCACGCCGTGGGGCAGCCGCGCACTGCACAGCCACCTGCTCGGCCGCTTCAACGTCGCCAACCTGCTCGCCGTGATCGCCTGCCTTGGCGCACTGGGCGAACCGTTCGAACGCATCGTGCAGGTGGCCGGGCAGTTGCAACCGGTCAATGGCCGGATGAACCGGTTGGGCGGATGGCACGGCCTGCCGCTGGTGGTAGTCGACTATGCGCACACGCCTGATGCGCTGGAGCAGGCGCTGACCGCCCTGCGCGCGCATTGCGCGGGCAAGCTGATCTGCGTGTTCGGTTGCGGCGGCGAACGCGACACCGGCAAGCGCCCGCTGATGGGCGCGATCGCGGCGCGGCTGGCGGACATCGCCATCGTCACCGACGACAACCCGCGTGGCGAGGACGGCGACGCGATCGTGGCGCAAATCGTGGCCGGCATGGCCGACGCAAAGGCGATGGCGGTCCAGCGCGATCGCGCGGTGGCGATTGCCGACGCGCTGGAGCTGGCCCGCGCCGGCGACGTGGTGCTGATTGCCGGCAAGGGCCACGAAACCTACCAGGACGGCGCCACCGGCAAGCATCCGTTCGACGATCTGGCAGTGGCGCGCACCGCGCTGGACCGGCTGGGCCGGGAGTCGCACGCATGATGCGGCTGGGCGCCATCGCGATGTGGCTGCACGGTCGCCTGCTCGACGGCGACGCGACGTTGGAGCAGGCCGAGATCACCGGCGTGGCGATCGACACGCGCAAGCTGCGCCCGGGCGAACTGTTCGCGGCGATCAAGGGCGAGCACGTGGACGGCCACGACTACCTGGACGAAGCGCTGGCCCGCGGCGCGGTGGCGGCGCTGGTGACGCATCCGGTCGACAGCGCGCTGCCGCAGCTGCGCGTCGACGACGTCGAGGTGGCGCTGGGCGACCTGGCCAGCGCGGTGCGCGCGCAACGCGACGTGCGCGTGGTCGGCATCACCGGTTCCAACGGCAAGACCACGGTGAAGACCCTGGTCGCCTCGATCCTGTCGCGCCATGGCCGCACGCACGTCAGCAGCGGCAACTACAACAACGAGCTGGGCCTGCCGCTGAGCCTGCTGGCAATGCCGCGCGACACCGAATACGCGGTGTTCGAGATGGGTGCGGGCAAGCCCGGCGACATCGCCTATCTCGCTGCCATCGCACGGCCAGATATCGGCCTCGTCACGCTCATCGCGCCGGCCCATCTTGAACGCATGGGCAGCATCGAGGGCGTGGCCGAAACCAAGGGCGCGCTGTACCAGGCCTTGCCGGCCGACGGCATTGCCATCATCAACGCGGACGACAGCTTTGCCAGCTTCTTCGGCGGGCTCGCCGGTGCGCGCAAGACGCTGCGTTTCGGCCTGGAGCAACCGGCCGACGTGCGCGCCGGTGCGATCGAACTGCGCGCCGACGGTTCGCGCTTCATGCTGCACACGCCGGCGGGCGAGGCCGAGGTGAATTTGCCGCTGCCCGGTCGCCACAACGTGGCCAACGCACTGGCCGCCACTGCGGTGGCGCTGGCGTTGCAGGTGCCGCTGGAAACCATCGTTGCCGGGCTGGAGCAGGTTTCCGGCGTGGCCGGTCGCCTGCGCCGCCTGGTTGCCGTCGGCGGCTGGATGGTCATCGACGACAGCTACAACGCCAACCCCGGTTCCATGGCGGCTGCCATCGACACGCTGCTGCTGGCCGGCGGCGAGCGCTGGCTGGTGCTGGGCGACATGGCCGAGCTGGGCGCGGACGCGCGTGCGCTGCATGCGGGCATCGGTGAGCGGGCGCGCGAGCGCGGCGTCGATCGCCTGTTCGCGGTCGGTCCGCTGGGCGCGGCCACGGTGGAGGCGTTCGGCGCCGGCGGCGAGCATTTTTCCGACAAGCCGGCCCTGATCGACGCGCTGCGCGCGCAGCTGCATGCGGGCGTCACCTGCCTGGTCAAGGGTTCGCGTTCGGCCGGCATGGAACAGGTGGTGGCCGCGCTCATTGCCGCGCCCGCCCACGGAGGTGCGAACGATGCTGCTTGAGCTGGCCGACTGGATGGCGCGGCATTTCACCGCCCTGCATCTGTTCCAGTACATCACCTTCCGCGCCATCATGGCTGCGCTCACCGCGCTGTCGCTGTCGCTGCTGTGCGGGCCGTGGCTGATCAACCGCCTGGCCGCGCTGAAGGCCGGCCAGGTGGTGCGCAGCGACGGTCCGCAGACGCACCTGGTCAAGGCCGGCACGCCGACCATGGGCGGCGTGATGATCCTGCTCTCGGTCACCGTGGCCACCCTGCTGTGGGCCGACGTGCACAACCGTTACGTATGGGTGGTGCTCGGCGTGCTGCTGAGCTTCGGCGCGATCGGTTTCTACGACGACTACCGCAAGCTGGTGCTGAAGGACAGCCGCGGTCTGGCCAGCCGCTGGAAATATTTCTGGCAGTCGGTGTTCGGGCTCGGCGCGGCGCTGTTCCTGTTCTACACCGCGCCGCACGCCGTGCATGGCGCCACTGTGGCGGAGACCGCGCTGTACGTGCCGCTGTTCAAGCACGTGGTGGTGCCGCTGGGGCTGTTCTTCGTGGTGATCACCTACTTCATGATCGTGGGCTTCTCCAACGCGGTGAACCTCACCGACGGGCTGGATGGGCTGGCGATCATGCCGACGGTGCTGGTCTCTGGCGCGCTGGGCGTGTTCGCCTACGTGGCCGGCAACCGGGTGTTCTCCGAGTACCTCGGCGTGCCGGCGATTCCCGGCGCGGGCGAGCTGGCGATCGTCACCGGCGCGCTGGCCGGGGCGGGGCTGGGCTTCCTGTGGTTCAACACCTATCCGGCGCAGGTGTTCATGGGCGACGTGGGCGCGCTGGCGATCGGCGCGGCACTGGGTTGCATCGCGGTGATCGTGCGTCAGGAGATCGTGCTGCTGGTGATGGGCGGCGTGTTCGTGATGGAAACCGCCTCGGTGATGATCCAGGTGGCCAGCTTCAGGCTCACCGGCAAGCGGGTGTTCCGCATGGCGCCGGTGCACCACCACTTCGAACTGAAGGGCTGGCCCGAGCCGCGCGTGATCGTGCGCTTCTGGATCATCTCCGTCGTCCTCGTGCTGGTCGGTCTTGCCACGTTGAAGGTGCGCTGATGAAAGCCGGGAATAGGGAATCGGGAATAGGGAATGGGAAAGAGCGCGCAGTGCGTCGCGACCGTGCGCCCGCATGCTCTTCCCATTCCCTATTCCCTATTTCCTATTCCCTCGCAGCGGAGCAAGCAAATGTTTGACGCCGCCTCCCAGGCTCGTCGTCGCAATGGCCCGCGGGGGCATTTCGACCCGTGGCTGCTGGTTGCGCTGGTGGGGCTGGCCAGCATCGGGGTGGTGATGGTGGCGTCCAGTTCGATCGCGGTGGCGGACAGCCAGGAGCTGGGTGCGTTCTATTTCCTGCGCCGGCACCTGGTGTTCCTCGGGATCGGCATGGTCGCGGCCGGGTTGGCCATGCGCACGGAGCTGCGGCTGCTGGAGAAGTACGCGTTTCCGCTGCTGGCCCTGGCGTTCCTGCTGCTGCTGGCGGTGTTCGTGCCGCACCTGGGCATGCGCATCAACGGCGCGCGGCGCTGGCTCAACCTGCTGGTGACCACGTTCCAGCCGGTGGAGGCGGTGAAGCTGATCCTGGTGATCTACATCGCCAGCTATCTGGTACGCCACCGCGACAGCGTGGAGAACCGTTTCCTCGGCCTGATCAAGCCGATCGCCGTGGCCGGCATCATCGTGCTGCTGCTGCTGGTGCAGCCGGATTTCGGCTCGGCCACGCTGGTGATCGCGGTGACCATCGCGATGGTCTGGCTGGGCGGGGCGCGGCCGATCTTCCTGTTCCTGATGGGCTTGCCGCTGATGCCGCTGCTGTACATCGCGGCGACCGGCGAGAGCTACCGCATGAAGCGGCTGACCTCGTTCCTCGACCCATGGAAGGACCCGTTCAACGACGGCTTCCAGCTGACCCAGTCGCTGATGGCGATCGGCCGCGGCGAGTGGGACGGCGTGGGCCTGGGGTCCAGCGTGCTGAAACTCTCCTACCTGCCCGAGGCGCACACCGATTTCATCTTCGCGGTGATCGGCGAGGAGCTGGGGCTGGCCGGCGTGGTGCTGGTGATCGGCCTGTTCGCGCTGGCCGTGTGGCGCGGCCTGCAGGTGGGCCTGAAGGGTGTCGACGTGGGCCAGCGCTTCGCCGGCTACGTGGCGTTCGGCGTGTCGCTGATGCTGGCGATGCAGGCGATCGTGTCGGTGGGCGTGAACCTCGGCGCCTTGCCGACCAAGGGCCTGACCCTGCCACTGATCAGCTACGGCGGCTCCTCGATGGTGCTCACCTGTGCCATGGCCGGCGTGCTGCTGCGCGCCACCTTCGAGATCAACCGCGCGCTGGACGCCCGCCAGATGGCCACGCGCATGCCGGCAGCCGTGACCGTGGCCGACGCGAATGCCGCGGTGACGCCGCGCGAGGCGGAGGCCGCATGAACGCCGCGACGCGGGAATCGGGAATGGGCGAAGACCGGCGCGGGGCGCGGCCTGCTTTTGCCGATCCGCGACCGGTGCTCATCATGGCCGGCGGCACCGGTGGACACATCTTCCCGGGACTGGCGGTGGCCGAATGCCTGCGCGGGCAAGGTGTGCCGGTGGCGTGGCTGGGGGCGGTCGGCGGGATGGAGACGCGGGTGGTGCCGGCGCACGGGATCGAGTTGCACACGGTGGCGGTGGGCGGTTTGCGCGGAAAGGGCTGGAAGACCCGGCTGCTGGCGCCGCTGATGCTGCTGCGCGCGCTTCTTGCCTCGCTGGCGTTGCTGCGGCGGCTGCGTCCGCGCAGCGTGCTGTCGATGGGTGGCTACGTGGCCGGCCCCGGCGGTCTCGCCGCGTGGCTGCTGCGGCGGCCGCTGCTGGTGCATGAACAGAATCGCGTGGCCGGTTTCACCAACCGCAAGCTGGCCGCATTGGCGCGCCGCGTGCTGGCCGGCTTCGACGGCGTGCTGCCGCAGGCGCAGTGGGTCGGCAATCCGGTGCGTGCGGTGATCGGCGCGCTGCCGCCGCCGGCGCAACGCATGGCCGATCGCCCGGGTGCGCCACGCCTGCTGGTGCTGGGCGGCAGCCTTGGGGCGCGTGCGCTGAATCTCGCGGTGCCGCAGGCGCTGGCCCGACTCGAACCCGGGCAGCGTCCCGAGGTGTTGCACCAGTGCGGCAGTCGTGGCCTCGACGAGGCACGCGCGGCGTATGCGCAGGCCGGCGTGGAAGCGCGCGTGGTGGCCTTCATCGACGACATGGCCGATGCCTACGGCTGGGCGGACCTGGCGGTCTGCCGTGCTGGTGCGCTGACCCTGGCCGAACTTTCCGCCGCCGGGCTCGGCGCCTTGCTGGTGCCGTTTCCGTACGCGGTGGACGACCACCAGACGCGCAACGCGGAGGTGCTTGCGGCGGTCGGCGCCGCCGAGATCATGCAGGAGAATGCACTGGACAACCAACAACTGGCGCAGCGGTTGGCTGCGCTGCTCGGCGATCGAACCGCCCTGCTGGCCATGGCCGAAGCGGCACGCACGCTGGCCAAGCCCGACGCGGCGCAGGTGATCGCGCGCGCCTGCACGGAGGTGGCTGCATGAGCCGGCTCTCCGCCCAGCAGGACCCGATGAGCACGTTTCGCCGGGTGCATTTCATCGGCATCGGCGGCGTGGGCATGAGCGGCATCGCCGAGGTGCTGCACAACCTGGGCTACGCGGTGTCCGGTTCCGACCGTGCCGGCTCACCCACGGTGCAGCGGCTGCAGCGGCTGGGCCTCACCGTGCACGTGGGCCACGCCGCGGAGAACGTCGCCGGCGCCGACGTGGTGGTCACCTCCAGCGCGATCAAGGCGGACAACCCGGAGCTGGCTGCTGCTCTCGCGGCGCGCATCCCGGTGATCCCGCGTGCGGAAATGCTGGGCGAGCTGATGCGTTTTCGCCGCGGCATCGCGATCGCCGGCACGCACGGCAAGACCACCACCACCAGCCTCACCGCCAGCGTCCTGGCCGAGGCCGGTTACGACCCGACCTTCGTGATCGGCGGCCAGCTCAATGCGGCCGGCGCCAACGCGCGGCTCGGCACCGGCCAGTACCTGGTGGCCGAAGCGGACGAGTCGGACGGCTCGTTCCTGCTGTTGTCGCCGGTGATCGCCGCGATCACCAACATCGACGCCGACCACCTGGAGAACTACCACGGCGACTTCGCCGAGGTGAAGAAGGCGTTCGCCGATTTCCTGCACCGGCTGCCGTTCTACGGCCTGGCGGTGCTGTGCGTGGACGACCCGGAAGTGGCCGCGCTGGCCAAGGCCACCAATCGCCGGGTGATCCGTTACGGCATCGACAGCGCGGACGCCGACGTGCGCGCGCTGAACCTGCGCCAGCAGGGTTTCGAGATGCATTTCGAACTGCAGTTGCCCGATGGCGCGGCGGCCGTGCCGGTCACGCTGAACCTGCCCGGGCGGCACAACGTCCTCAACGCGCTGGCCGCCGCCACGATCGGCTGGCAGCTCGGTGTCGAGGTGGCGGCGATCGCCGCCGCACTGAAGGGTTTCCAGGGCGTGGGCCGGCGCTTCCATCGGCGCGGCGAGCTCGCCATCGATGGCGGCCGCGTGCTGCTGGTCGACGACTACGGCCACCACCCGCGCGAGATTGCGGCGGTGTTCGCGGCGGTGCGCGGCGGCTGGCCGGAGCGGCGCCTGGTAGTGGCCTTCCAGCCGCACCGCTACAGCCGCACGCGCGACCTGCTGGACGATTTTGCCAACGTGCTGGCCGACGCCGACGTGCTGGTGCTGACCGATGTGTACCCGGCCGGCGAGGCGCCGATCGCCGGCGCCGACGGCCGCGCGCTGGCGCGTGCCGTGCGTGCGCGCGGCAAGGTCGACCCGGTGCTGGTCGAGCATCCGCGCGAGTTCCGCACCAGCCTGCCCAGCCTGCTGCACGACGGCGACCTGTTGCTGCTGCTCGGCGCCGGCGACATCGGCGCGGCGGCGGTCGAGCTGGCGAACGCCGGCCAACTCAAGACGAAGGGGGCCGCATGATGGCCGCAATCACGAATCCGGGCACCTCCCGCATCACCGATCCCGCGCAGTTCGGCCGTGTGGCGGTGGTCATGGGCGGCAGCTCGGCCGAGCGCGAGGTGTCGCTGGATTCCGGCCGCAACGTGCTGGTCGCACTGCGCGCGCGCGGCGTCGACGCGCATGCGATCGACGGTATCCCGGCCCTGCTCGACGCGCTGCGCGCGGGCCACTTCGCGCGTGTGTTCAACATCCTGCACGGCCAGCACGGCGGTGGCGAGGATGGCGTGCTGCAAGGTGCGCTGGAATCGCTGCACGTGCCGTACACCGGTTCGGGCGTGCTCGGTTCGGCGTTGTCGATGGACAAGACCCGCTCCAAGCGCGTGTGGCAATCGCTGGGCCTGTCCACGCCGACCTTCGCCGCGCTGCCGCGTGGCGCGGACGTGCTCGCCGCGGCGCGGCGGATCGGCTATCCGCTGATCGTCAAGCCCGCATGCGAAGGCTCCAGCGTCGGCGTGACCCGGGTGTTCGCCGAGCAGGACCTGGCCGCGGCGGTCGAATTGGCCGAGCGCTATCCGGGCGATCTGCTGATGGAAACCCTGATCGAGGGCGACGAACTCACCGTCGCCATTCTCGGCCGCCAGGTGCTGCCGAGCATCCATATCGTGCCCAAGGGAGCGTTCTACGACTACAACGCCAAGTACGTGGCCGAGGACACCCAGTACATCTGCCCCGGTGCCGAAGGTGCCGCGGCGGACGAACTGGCGGTGCTGTCGCTGGCTGCGTTCGACGCGCTGGGTTGCGCCGGCTGGGGCCGCGTCGACGTGATGCGCGACCGCAACGGCCGTCCCTGGCTGCTGGAGGTCAACACCGCCCCCGGCATGACCTCGCACTCGCTGGTGCCCAAGGCCGCCGCCGCCGCCGGCATCGACTACCAGGAACTGTGCTGGCGTGTGCTGGAAACAAGCTTCCAGCGGGAATGGGGAATAGGGAATAGGGAATCGGAACATCAAACAGCAGACGCCGGCTCTGCCTATTCCCCATTCCCTATTCCCTATTCCCGCGACTCCGAAGGAGACGCAAAGTGAAAGGCCCCATCCGCCTCGCTGCCTGGTGCCTGGCGATCGCGCTCGTCGCGTTGCCGGTCGTCGGGTTGCTGCGCGGGTGGTTTGCCGCCGATCGCTGGCCGGTGACCCAGCTGACCGTGCAGGCGGAGTTCAAGCACGTCACTGCTGCCGAGATCCGCACGGCGGTGCTGCCGCGACTGGGCAAGGGTTTCTTCGCGCTGGATCTCGATGCGGTGCAGAAGGCTGTCGCCGCGTTGCCGTGGGTGGAGTCGGTGGAGGCGCGCAAGCGCTGGCCCGATACCTTGCAACTGCGCATCTACGAGCGCCAGCCGTTCGCGCGCTGGAATGACAGGCAGCTGATCAGCCGCCAGGGCCGCGTGTTCGACGCCCCCGGCGTAGATCAGTTGACCGCCTTGCCCGGCCTGAGTGGTCCGGATGCGCGGCTGGCCGAGGTGGTGAGCTTCTACGCCGATGTCAGCAAGGCGTTTGCCGGCACCCACCTGCGCATCAATGGCGTGGCGCTGACCGAACGCGGCAGCTGGAGCGTCACCACTGGCAGCGGCGCGCGCATCGTGATCGGCGACCGCGAGCAGGCCGGCCGCCGGCTGCATCGTTTCCTCGACGTCTACCCGCAGCTGATCGCCGGCCATGCCGACGGCTTCGTTTACGCCGATCTTCGCTACACCAACGGCTTTGCCGTGCGCTGGCCCGACGCGGCCGGCGCCCCGGCTGGAGGTTCACCCCGCTCATGACTGTCTCGCCATGAAAACGCGCAATGAAAAGCAGCTGGTCGTCGGCCTGGACATCGGCACCTCCAAGGTGGTGGCGATCGTCGGCGAGTACGAACCGGGCGAGCCGATCACCGTGATCGGCATCGGCACCCACGTCTCGCGCGGCATGAAGCGTGGCTCGGTGGTCGACATCGAATCGACCGTGCACTCGATCCAGCGCGCGGTGGAGGAGGCCGAGCTGATGGCCGGTTGCGACATCCGATCGGTCTACGCCTCGATCTCCGGCAGCCACCTGGAAACGCGCAACTCGCACGGCAACGCGGCGATCCGCGAGCGCGAGGTCACCGCCGCCGACCTGGAACAGGTGCTAGAGGCCGCCAGCGCGGTGGCGATCCCGGCCGATCGCAAGGTGCTCTACAAGGAGTCGCAGGAATACCGCATCGACGGCCAGGACGGCATCCGCCGCCCGGTCGGCATGAGCGGCGTGCGACTGGAGGCCAACGTGCACCTGGTCACCGGCGCTGCCGCCGCGGTGCAGAACATCTCCAAGTGCATCCAGCGCTGCGGACTCACCGTCGATGAGCTGGTTCCTTCCGCGCTGGCCAGCGCCAAGGCGGTGCTGACCGACGACGAGCGCGAGCTCGGCGTGTGCCTGGTCGACATCGGCGCGGGCACCACCGACATTGCGATCTACACCCAGGGTTCGATTCGCCACACCGCGTCGCTGCCGGTCGGCGGCGACCAGGTCACCAGCGACATCGCCTACGGCGTGCACACGCCTACCGCGCACGCGGAGGAGATCAAGATCAAGTACGCCTGCGCGCTGACCGGGCTGGCGCATGCGGAGGAAACCATCCAGGTGCCCAGCGTCGGCGATCGTCCACCGCGCCGGCTGGCGCGGCAGTCGCTGGCGCAGAGCGTGCAGGCGCGCTACGAGGAAATCTTCGAGATGGTGCAGGACCAGTTGCGCCGCTCCGGCTACGAGAGCCTGGTCGCCGCCGGCGTGGTGCTTACCGGCGGCGCCTCGAAGATGGAAGGCGCGCTGGAGCTGGCCGAGGAGATCTTCCACAAGATGGTGCGCATCGGCCTGCCGCAGCAAGTCGAGGGTCTCGGCGAGGTGGTTTCCAGTCCGTTGCATGCCACTGGCGTAGGTCTGCTGCTGCATGGCGCGCGCGCCGGCGGCGCGCGGGTCGGCGGACCGGTGGGCAGCAGCATGGGCGGGATGGTCGACAAGCTGCGCGGCTGGCTCACGCGGAATTTCTAGCAATGCGGTTTCGGGCGGCGCAGGAGCTGCCGCCCCGGGTGGAAGGAAATCCACCCACCACCACGGGCCGACAGGAGTCGCTCCCCGCGGTTAAAACGACAACAACTCTACGGAGGACGGGAAATGTTTGAACTGATCGATAAACTTGCACCCAATGCAGTCATCAAGGTGATCGGCGTGGGCGGCGGCGGTGGCAACGCCGTGGCGCACATGCTCAACGCCAACATCGAAGGCGTCGAGTTCGTCGTCGCCAATACCGATGCCCAGGCGATGACCAACTGCGGCTCGCGCACCCACCTGCAACTCGGCGGCAACGTGACCAAGGGTCTCGGCGCCGGCGCGAATCCCGAGGTCGGCCGGCAGGCCGCGCTGGAGGACCGCGAACGGATCGAGGCGATGCTCGAAGGCGCCGACATGGTGTTCATCACCGCCGGCATGGGCGGCGGCACCGGCACCGGCGCGGCGCCGGTGGTGGCGCAGCTGGCCAAGGAGAAGGGCATCCTGACGGTCGCGGTCGTCACCAAGCCGTTCCCGTTCGAGGGCCGCCGGCGCATGCAGGTCGCCCTGAAGGGCATCGAGGACCTGTCGCAGCACGTCGACTCGCTGATCACCGTGCCGAACGAGAAGCTGCTCAGCGTGCTCGGCCGCGAGGTCACCCTGCTCAACGCGTTCAAGGCCGCCAACGACGTGCTGCAGGGCGCCGTGCAGGGCATCGCCGACCTGATCACCGCCCCTGGCCTGATCAACGTCGACTTCGCCGACGTGCGCACCGTGATGTCGGAGATGGGCCTGGCCATGATGGGCTCGGGCACCGCCCGCGGTGACGATCGCGCCCAGGCGGCGGCCGAGGCGGCGATCAAGAACCCGCTGCTGGAGGACGTCAACCTGAACGGCGCCTGCGGCATCCTGGTCAACGTCACCGCCGGTCCGAACCTCACCATGCGCGAGTTCGACGAGATCGGCCGCATCATCCACGACTTCGCCAGCGAAGACGCCACCGTGGTGATCGGCACCTCGCTGGACCCGGACATGAAGGACGACGTGCGCGTGACCGTGGTGGCCACCGGCCTCAACCGCGCCAATGCCTCGCGCAGCCAGCCGCCGATCCGCATGGTCGAAACCCAGCAGATGCAGATGCGTCCGCGCCCGGTGGTGCTGCGCACCGGCACCGGCAACGAGGTGGTGGACTATGCCCAGCCGGAGGTGCAGGCTCGGACCGAGTCCAGCGCAGCGGCCAAGCATGGCGATGCCGGCCTCGATTACCTGGACATCCCGGCATTCCTGCGCCGGCAGGCTGATTGAGGAGCATTGCGGAGCATGTCGATGCGTTGAACGATCGCCCGCCGGGTCGGTCAGTCACTCCATTGCCTCACGAATGGCTGCCTTGCGGCAGGCCGTTTGCAAGGTCCGCGATGGCGCGACGATGGCTGCGGCGACGGCGGTTGGTTGGCACCCGATGCCGTGCGCCGGGATGGGCGCGCGGGGCAGGGCCGCGGATTTGTCGCCGCGGTGCCGAAGCGATGTCCCGGGCCGGATTCCCGTCCCAGGCCCGGGCTTCGCTCCTTATCTTTCGGCGCTGGCGGGCGCCAAATGTGCGCCAGTTCCCAAGGATGAAAGAAAGATGAAGGCTTAACCAGACTGTACGGTGCGGTTTGCTTTTATCCCAGGTTAAAACTGTGTTAGCATCCGCTCCTGATTGGCTGCTGCCTCCACGGGTCCCAACAATAATGATCAAGCAGCGTACGCTTAAAAACATCATCCGGGCGACCGGTGTCGGCTTGCACACGGGCGACAAGGTCTACATGACCTTGCGTCCCGCCGCGCCGAACACGGGCATCGTTTTCCGTCGGACGGATCTCGATCCGCCGGTGGACATCCGCGCACGCCAGGACAACGTCGGCGACACACGCCTGTCCACCACGCTCATGAATGGTGAAGTGCGCGTGGCCACCGTCGAACACCTGTTGTCGGCGATGGCCGGGCTCGGCATCGACAACGCCTACGTCGACCTGTCGGCGCCGGAAGTGCCGATCATGGATGGCAGTGCGGGACCGTTCGTGTTCCTGCTGCAGTCCGCCGGCATCGAGGAGCAGCCGGTGGCCAAGCGCTTCATCCGCATCAAGAAGCCGATCAAGGTGCAGGAAGGCGACAAGTGGGCCAGCTTCGAGCCGTTCGAAGGCTTCAAGGTGGGCTTCTCGATCGACTTCAACCACCCGATCATCTCCAAGCGCACCTCGCGCGCCGAGATCGACTTCTCCACCACCTCTTTCGTCAAGGAAGTCAGCCGCGCGCGCACCTTCGGTTTCATGCGTGACATCGAGATGCTGCGCGAGCACAACCTGGCGCTGGGCGGCTCGATGGACAACGCCGTGGTGCTCGACGACTACCGCGTGCTCAACGAGGACGGCCTGCGTTACGAGGACGAGTTCGTCAAGCACAAGATCCTGGACGCCATCGGCGACCTGTACCTGCTCGGCCACAGCCTGATCGGCGCCTATCACGCGCACAAGTCGGGCCACGAGTTGAACAACAAGCTGCTGCGCGCCCTGATCGCCGATGCCTCGGCGTGGGAAGAGGTCAGCTACCACGAGGATCCGGCGGTGTCGCCGATCTCCTACGCCCACCCGGCCCAGGCGATCTGACACCCGAAACCACGCCGGCCTGTTCCGGCACTGCCCACCCGAATGGCCGGATCGCAAGATCCGGCCATTTTTGTTGACCGCGACACACTCGCCGCGCGGGTTGGGTCACAGCCCGGCGAGGGCTGGACTTTTCATTAACTCTTCACGTGGTATAAACGCAGCTCTCGCGGGTTCGGCCGCGGCGGCAAGACGCGGCGCGTCTCGCAGGAACGCCCTTCAGTACGAGGGTTTCTCGGGGGAATCAGCGGTTTCGGCGAAGGACGCCAGCTGAAGGAACAGATCCCGCCATTCGGGGTCTGTGGACGAGGCAGCGGCAGCCCTGAGGTGGGCGGCCGCGGCTGGCGAAAGCGGTTTTGACTGCTCCGGCACGGTAACGGCCGGTGGTTGGGGAGCCACTTTCACGGTGACTGAACTGGCGCAGGCGCCGACGGCGCTTGCGGAGGCAAGGATCTGTGCCTGCATCAAGCGCAGGCGTGACGCCCAGGCCGGTGAAGACGCCAGGAAGACGAGGCGGTTGTTGCGCAGATTGGCGAATCTGACCTGTTCGCGCAGCGGCGATGGCAACGTCTGGCGCAGTGCGCGGTCCAGCGCTTCCAGCGCGTCGGCCTTTCGGGCCAGCGACGCGAAGGAGCCGCAATCGGCAAGGGATTTCGGTCCGTTGTCGCGGCGACGGGAAGTGGCGGGTTCCGCGCGGTGCATGGTGCCGACATTCGATTTTGGAAAGACATGCAGATCATACTCGTCTCACGTGCCCGCAAGCTGCCTAAAACCCTGGATCTGGCCAGCCGGCGGGTGCGCTGGAAGCTGTTCTCGATGTTGTCGCTGGGCGTGTTGGGCTGCCTGGCCCTGGGCGGCGCGCTGACCCTCGCCATCGCCAGCCCGCGCGACCGCGCGCTGAGCCAGATCCACGACCTGCAGCAGCAGATCCGCCGGCAGAACGCCGAACTCGGCGGCGTGCGCGCGGATGCGCAGCGCAGCCTGGACGCCCTGGCGCTCAAGCTGGGCCAGCTGCAGGCGCAGTCGACCCGCCTGAACGCGCTCGGTGAGCGCCTGGTGCAGGTGGGCAAGCTCGACAGCGGCGAGTTCAACTTCGACCAGCCGCCCGCCGTCGGTGGTGTCGAGGACACCAGCAGCACCGGTTACGCCATGCCGCCCTCGCTGGAGGTCGGCATCGACCGCCTCACCGGCCAGTTCAACGTCCAGCAGGCGCAGTTGTCGGCGCTGCAGAGCCTGTTGCTCGATGCCCGCATCGAGTCGAACCTGAAGCCCACCGGCATGCCCGTGCATGGCTACATCTCATCCTATTTCGGCGTGCGTCCCGACCCGTTCGACGGCCAGTCGGCGCGGCACACCGGCATCGACATCGCCACGCCGTTCGGCACGCCGGTGCATGCCGTGGCCGAAGGCATGGTGACCTTCGCCGGCGTGCGTCGCGGCTACGGCAACGTGGTCGAGATCGACCACGGCAACGGCTACATGACCCGCTACGCCCACAACAGCAAGCTGGACGTGCATCCCGGCCAGCATGTGCAGGTCGGCGACGTGATCGCGCAGGCCGGCTCCACCGGCCGCTCCACCGGCTCGCACGTGCATTTCGAGGTCTGGTACCACGATCGCGTGGTCAACCCGCTGGCGTTCGTGCGCAGCCACCGCTAGGGATGCCCTGATCCCTTGAATCCGGTCCCGGCAGCCGCCAGTTCCTGACGGTTCGCCGGCGTTCCCGCGCGGCGCGGGCACCTCCATCCCGCCAGAGCGGGTGAGCCGTACCGGGCATGTAGTAACATGCCCGATTGGCTCGCGCGTGCAGCGGGCGTCTTGTTCCCCCAACCGGAAAATCGATGTTCAATCGTGCCCTGACGAGTCTGTTTGGCAGCCGCAACGAGCGTGTGCTGCGTCAGCTTTCACGTACGGTCCATCGCATCAATGCGCTGGAACCGGAGATGGAGAAACTGGACGATGCCGCGTTGCGCGGCAAGACTGCCGAGTTCAAGCAGCGTTACGCCGCCGGCGAATCACTGGACAAGCTGCTGCCGGAAGCCTTCGCGGTGGCCCGCGAGGCCTCGCGCCGCACCCTGGGCATGCGTCCGTACGACGTGCAGTTGATCGGTGGCATGGTGCTGCACCAGGGCAAGATCGCCGAGATGCGCACTGGCGAAGGCAAGACCCTGGTGGCGACGCTGCCGGTATACCTCAACGCGATCGCGGGCAAAGGCGTGCACGTGGTCACCGTCAACGACTACCTGGCGCGGCGCGACTCGGCGCAGATGAGCAAGCTGTACAACTTCCTCGACCTGACCGTCGACGTGGTGTACCCGGGCATGGACCACGCCGACAAGCACGCGGCGTATGCGGCCGACATCACTTACGGCACCAACAACGAGTTCGGCTTCGACTACCTGCGCGACAACATGGCGCTCAGCAAGGAGCAGCGCTACCAGCGCGGCCTGCATTACGCCATCGTTGACGAGGTCGACTCGATCCTGATCGACGAGGCGCGCACGCCCCTGATCATCTCCGGCCCGGCGGAGGATTCCCCGCAGTTGTACATCGCCGTCAACAAGATCGTGCCGCGGATGATCCGCCAGGCCGAGGAAGACAGCGAGGGCGACTACTGGGTCGACGAGAAGCAGAAGCAGGTGCATCTGTCCGAGGCCGGCATGCAGCACGCGGACGAGCTGCTGCGCGAGGCCGGCGTGATCGACCAGGACAGCGGCCTGTACGACTCCAAGAATCTCGCGGTGGTTCATCATCTCAACGCCGCCCTGCGCGCCAACGGCATCTATCAGCGCGACGTCGACTACATCGTGCGCGATGGCGAAGTGATCATCGTCGACGAGTTCACTGGCCGTACCCTGGCCGGCCGACGCTGGTCCGACGGCCTGCACCAGGCGGTCGAGGCGAAGGAGGGCGTGCCGATCCAGCGCGAGAACCAGACGCTGGCCACGGTGACGTTCCAGAACCTGTTCCGCATGTACAAGAAGCTGGCCGGCATGACCGGCACGGCCGATACCGAGGCGTTCGAGTTCCAGAGCATCTACGGCCTGGAGGTGGTGGTGATCCCCACCCACAAGCCGATGATCCGCAAGGACAACCCGGACATGATCTTCCTGTCGCAGACACCGAAGTACAACTCGGTGATCGAGGACATCAAGGACTGCCACAAGCGCGGCCAGCCGGTGCTGGTCGGCACCACCTCGATCGAGGTGTCCGAGCTGCTGTCCGGGTTGCTGAAGAAGGCGGGCGTGGCGCACGAGGTGCTCAACGCCAAGCATCACGAGCGCGAGGCGCACATCGTGGCGCAGGCCGGCGCGCCCGGCCAGGTCACCATCGCCACCAACATGGCCGGCCGCGGTACCGACATCGTGCTCGGCGGCAGTCTCGAGGCCGCGCTGGCCGAACTGCCCGAAGGCGCCAGCGAGGTGGACCGCGCGCGCGTCAAGGCCGAGTGGAAGAAGCGGCACGAGCAGGTGCTGGCCGCCGGCGGCCTGCACATCATCGGCACCGAGCGGCACGAATCGCGGCGCATCGACAACCAGCTGCGCGGCCGCTCCGGCCGCCAGGGCGACCCGGGCTCCTCGCGCTTCTACCTGTCGCTGGAGGACAACCTGCTGCGCATCTTCGGCGGCGAAGGCCTGGTGCGCTGGATGAAGCGCTTCGGCATGAAGGACGACGACGCGCTGGAAGATCGCATGATCAGCCGGCAGATCGAGAAGGCCCAGCGCAAGGTCGAGCAGCACAACTTCGACATCCGCAAGCACCTGCTGGAGTTCGACGACGTCGCCAACGACCAGCGCAAGGTGATCTACACCCAGCGTGACGAATTGCTGGAGGGCGAGGAGGTCGCGGCCACCGTCGCCGACATCCGCGAGGATGTGGTGCAGACCCTGGTTCAGACCTACGTGCCGCCGCAGACCATCGACGAGCAGTGGGATATCGCCGGCCTGGATCGCGAGCTGGAGAGCCAGTTCAACCTGTCGCTCGACCTCAAGCACTGGGTCGAGCAGCAGAGCGAGATCGACGCCGAGATGATCCGCAAGCACGTGGACGAGGCGGTCGCCGAGCTGTTCCACGGCAAGGAGGCGCAGATCGGGGCCGAGACCATGCGCCAGCTCGAAAAGCACGTGATGCTGACCGTGGTCGACAACGCCTGGAAGGACCATCTTTCCAGCATGGATTACCTGCGCCAGGGCATCTCGCTGGTGGGCTACGCGCAGCAGGACCCGAAGCAGGCGTTCAAGCGCGAGGCGTTCAAGCTGTTCTCCGACATGCTGGCGCGGATCAAGTCCGAGGTGGTGCAGATGCTTGCGCGCATCCGCATCCGCAGCGAGGAGGAAGTCGCCGCGATGGAGGCCGAGCAGCAGCGCATGGCCGAGCGCCTGCAGAAGCAGATGCTCGCCACCGGCGGCGGCGCGCCGCCCGATGCGTTCGGCAGTGCCGGCGCGGCCCCGGAAGACGGTGCCCACCTGGCCGCACAACCGGTGCAGCATGCCGGCCCCAAGGTCGGCCGCAACGAGCCATGCCCCTGCGGCTCCGGCAAGAAGTACAAGCATTGTCACGGACAGCTGAGCTGAGACAGAAAGCAGGAGTGAGTGGAGAGGAGTGAGGAGTGAGAGAAAGCTGTCCGGCCCGCTCTCACTCCTCACTCCTCTCCACTCACTCCTCGCCTTTCAGTCCTCGCCGCCTGGCGGCCGCTTGCGATGCGGCTCGGCGTTGACGGTGATGTAGTGCGTCCCCTCGCCGTCCAGTTGCAGTGCGGTGAGCTTGCCGCCCCAGACGCAGCCGGTGTCGATCGCGTGCACGCCCAGTCCGTCGAATCGGCCCAGCGCCGACCAGTGGCCGCAGACGATACGCACGTCGCGTCGACGCATGCCGGGCACGGCAAACCACGGGTACAGGCCGGGCTTCTGCGTGCCGGGGATGCCCTTGGCGTCGAAGTCGATGCGCCCGTTGACGTCGCAGTAGCGCATGCGCGTCATGGTGTTGATGGTGGCGCGGTAACGGTCCTGGCCCTGCAGCCGGCTCGACCACTGCGCGGGACGATTGCCGAA
This sequence comes from Rhodanobacter sp. UC4452_H20, assembly GCF_052978205.1. Next base: position 3,719,902 of record NZ_CM129662.1, read on the forward strand.
CAGGTTGCGCAGCAGGCGCGGGTGGCGCGGACTGGACAGCTCGCGCTCGACCTCCTGGGCGGCACGCAATGCCTGGCGCAGCGTCCACACCGGTGCGAGGCCGGCATGCACCATCGCCCAGTCGAGCTGTTCGTCGTGGTGCATCAGCTTCTGCGAGCGCAGCCATTCGAACAGCACCGGTGCATCGTCGGCAAACAGCACCTCGCGCAGTTCGGGGTTCACCCGCGCCTGCGCCTCCGGCTTGCGCTGCGCGATCGCCAGCAGGCTGAGGTCGTGGTTGCCCAGCGTGACAACGCACGAGTCGCGCAGGTCGTGGATCAGTCGCAGTGTTTCCAGCGACTGCCCGCCGCGGTTGACCAGGTCGCCGCAGAACCACAGCTGGTCACGCGCGGGGTCGAAGCGCAGTTTCTCCAGCAGGCGTTGCAATTCGGGATAGCAGCCCTGCACGTCGCCGATGGCGTACGTAGCCATGTCAGTCCCGGGCCATCAGTGCAGCGTACGCGGGATGGACAGGGTGAAGGTCGGGATCGGCGCCTCGAACTCGGTGCCGTCGTCGGCGAGCATCTGGTAGCTGCCGCCCATGATGCCCACCGGCGTCTCCAGCACCGCGCCGGAGGTGTATTCGAAATCCTCGCCGGGGCGCATCCACGGCTGTTCGCCGACCACGCCGTCGCCGCTCACTTCCTCGACCTTGCCGTTCGCGTCGGTGATCTGCCAGCGCCGCGCGAGCAGGCGCGCCGGCAGCTGGCCGGCGTTGCGCAAGGTGATGGTGTAGGCGAAAACGTAACGGTTGTCCCCGGGCCTGGACTGGTCGGGAACGAAGCGGGTTTGCACCTGCACGTCGATCGTGTAGGGGGATTGTTCGGTCATGCCCGGATTGTAAGGCCTGCGCTCGCCAATGGGGCGGCGCGTGCGCGACGGCTTCACTGCGCCGGCGGAACGACCTTGGCCAGGCGCACGAAATCCGCCGGCGACAGCGTCTCGGCGCGTGCGCGCGGGTCCACGTCGGCGCGCCGGATCGCGTCGCTGTCCATCACCTGCTTGAGTGCGTTGGACAGCGTCTTGCGCCGTTGCGCGAACGCCGCCTTCACCACGGCATAGAGTTGCGGCGGGTCGGCGTCGTGCCGTTGTTCCGGCGACAGCGGCTGCAGTCGCACTACGGCGGAGTCGACCTTCGGCGGCGGCCGGAACGACTCCGGCGGCACGTCGAACAGCGGTTCCACCCGGCACGCCAGCTGCAGCATGACCGACAACCGGCCGTACACTTTGCTGCCCGGTGCGGCAGCCATCCTGTCGACGACTTCCTTCTGCAGCATGAAGTGCATGTCCTCGATCGCCGCCGCGTGCTCGACGCAGTGGAACAGGATCGGGCTGGAGATGTAGTAGGGCAGGTTGCCGGCCAGCCGCAACCGCGGCACGCCGTGACTGTGCGCCATCGCGGTGAAGTCGACCTTCAGCACGTCGGCGTGCAGGACGTGCAGCGCACCGACCGTGGCGGCGCGCGCACGCAGGGCGGGGATCAGGTCCGTGTCCAGCTCGATCGCCGTGAGCTTGCCTGCCGCGCCCAGCAGGGGCAGCGTCAGGGCGCCTTCGCCCGGGCCGATCTCGACCAGGAAATCGTCGTCGCGCGGTGCGATCGCCGCGACGATGCGCTCGATGCATTGGCGGTCGTGCAGGAAGTGCTGGCCGAAGCTTTTCTTGGGGCGTGCGGTCATGGGGCAGAGCGAGCAGTGAGAAATGAGGAGTGAGGAGTGAGTGTGTGGAAGGTCGGGGAGATGAGTGCGCGAGCGGCTCTCTCGCTCCTCACTCCTCTCCACTCACTCCTCGCCTTCGCGCCACCAGCGTCATGGCGAGGTTGGCTGCGGCGATCAGGCTGGACGGATCGGCGCGGCCGGTGCCGGCCAGATCCAGCGCGGTGCCGTGGTCCACCGAGGTGCGGATGAAGGGCAGGCCCAGGGTGACGTTCACGGTGCGATCGAACGCTTCGCTCTTCAGCACCGGCAAGGCCTGGTCGTGGTACATCGCCAGCACCGCGTCGTAATGCGTGCGTTGCGCCGGCACGAAGGCGGTGTCGGCGGGCAGCGGGCCGAGCAGCTGCATGCCCTCGCCGCGCAAGACGTCCAGCACGGGGATCAGCGTATCGATTTCTTCCCGGCCCAGGTGGCCGCCCTCGCCGGCATGCGGATTGAGTCCGAGCACGGCGATGCGTGGCTGGTCGATGCCGAACTTGCCGCGCAGTTCGGCGTCCACGATGCGCAGCACGCGGGTCAGCAATGCGGGCGTGATCGCCGCCGGTACGGCCGACAGCGGCAGGTGGGTGGTGGCCAGCGCCACGCGCAGCTGCGGGCTGGCCAGCATCATCACCACCTCGGCGCCCGCGCGTTCGGCGAAGAATTCGGTGTGTCCGCGGAAGGCGACGCCGGCATCGTTGATCGAGGACTTCTGCAGTGGCGCGGTGACCACCGCGGCATAACGGCCGGCCATGCAGCCGTCGGCGGCCTCGGCCAGGGTGGCCAGCACGTGGCTCGCGTTGCGCGGGTCGGGGTGGCCGGGCACTTCCCTCGTCGCCAGCGGCACGTGACGCACGCGCAGCGCGCCGGCGGCGCGGGAGTCTGCCGGTGCGCCGTCGTCGTCGATCAATTCGAGGTGCATGCCGCAGCGTGTCGCCGCGCGCTCGAGCAGGTGGCGGTCGGTGATCGCGACGAGGCTTGCCGCCAGCGACGTGCCGGCCAGCCGCACCAGCAGCTCCGCACCGACGCCGGCCGGCTCGCCCGCGGTGACGGCCAGCCGGGTGAGCGCCATCGCGCTCAGCTGGCCTGGGGTGCGGCGCCGTCGGCGGGCGCCTGCTCGGGCTCGCGCAGGGACGGCACGAGGATTTCGATGTAGGCGTTGGAACGCAGGTCGCGCAGGTAGTCGTCGTAGACCTGCTCGGCCTTGCGGTTGCCGATGGCCTGGCGCGCCTGGTTGCGCTCGATCTCCACGGTCTGGTCGCTCTGGCGCGTACCCAGGCGCTGCAGCAGATGCCAGCCGGCTTCACTCTGGAACGGCTCGGATACCTGGCCGTCCTTCAGCGAGGCCAGCTTGGCGGCGATCGTCGCGCCCCACGCCGAGGGCTGGAACCAGCCCATGTCGCCGCCGATGTTGGCGGTGGTGTCGTCCTTGGAGAACTCCTTCGCCAGCGCGGCGAAGTCCTCGTGCTTGTCGACGATGCGGTGGTACAGGTCCTGCGCCTTCTGCTGTGCCTGGGCGGAGCTCAGCAGCTCGCTCGGCTTGATCAGGATCTGCCGCGCGTGGTACTCGGTGACGATCTTGCGGTCGCCCTTGCGCTGGTCGACGAGCTTGAGGATGTGGAAGCCGGTCGGGCCGCGCAGGATCTGGCTGACCTGGCCCGGCTTCATCGTGACGACCGTGTCGGCGAACGCCGGTGGAATCTCGTCCATGCGCCGCCAGCCGAGGTCGCCGCCTTCCAGTGCATCGGAAGCGTCGGAGTAGCGGATCGCGGCGGCGCCGAAATCCATGCCGCCCTGGACGGCGGCGGCGGCCTGCTCGGCCTTGGCCTGGCTGGCCTGGATCGCCGCGGCGTCCGCGCCACCGGGGATGCTCACCTGGATGTGCGCCAGGTGCACTTCGCCGGCCTTGTAGGTGGGGCTGTCGAGCAGGTTGTCGATCTCGCTGTCGGTCACCGAGACCGAGCTTTGCACCACGTTCTGGTGCAGCCGCTGCACGGTGATCTGGTCGCTCAGTTCCTTGCGGAATGCGGCGAAGCTGCCGCCCTGCTGCTCGACCGCCGCGCGCAACTGCTCGGGGGTGAGCCGGTTCTGCTGCGCCACCCCCTGGACCGCGCGGTCGACGTCGGCGCTGGACACCGAGATGCCTTGTTCATGCGCGCGCTGCACCTGCAGGCGCATCAGGATCAGCCGGTTCAGCACCTGCCGCGTCACCACGTCCATCGGCGGCAGTTGCCCGCGGCCGGCGTACTGCTGCTGGATCGTGCGCACCGCGTCGTCCAGCTCGCTCTGCAGGATGACGTCGTCGTTGACCACCGCGACGATGCGATCGAGCGACTGGTTCGCCGGTGCGGCCGACTGCAGCAACTGCGCATGGGCAGGCACGGCGATCGCCAAGGCGAGCAGGAGGGATGCAAGGAATTGCTTCATCGAGAAAAAAGCCTGGATCGCCGAGGCGATGGATTATTGATAGCCGAGAATATCACGGCGCAGCAGCGGTTCGATCTGGCCGCCGGTCGAGCCCAGCCCCTTGAATACGATTTCGAACATGATCGCGTTGTCGCGCCGATTGAGGTTGCTTCCGGAAGGTGGCGACGTGGTGCCGTAGTAGGACTGGTTGACGTAATTGCGGTCGACCAGCCGCAGGGTGACGCAACAGCTGTCGTACTCCACGCCAAGCATCGCGTCGACGGTGCCGCTGGGGAGCTTGTAGGTGGTGTCGATCGCCGGGGCAAACGCCCAGGCGCCGAACAACCGCCACCTGTCCGACAGCGGATAGACCGCCGAGGCGCTGTATTGTTCCAGCCGGCCGCGCCGATAGTGGTAGGCGAGGTTGACGATGCCCGCATCGCCGAGGCGGCGCTGCAGACCGAACGTGGCCGCCTCCACGGCGCGGCTGTTCGGGCTCCACTGCCAGGAACTGTTCACCCGCCAGCGGTCGTTCAATTGCAGGTCGAGCTGGGCCACGTAGGCCGAGCCGGTCCAGTCGGTGCCCAGCACGCGTTGCCGGCTGAGGTAGCGGATCTGGCCGATGCTGGCCGACAGCCGCTCGACGCCATCGTCGTCCAGCAGGCGCGTGGTCAGCGCCGCGGTGACGTTGTTCGCGTCCATCTGGCGGTCGGCGCCGGAGAACTGGTTGGTCGAGAACAGTTGCCAGTAGTCGAACGACATCAGGTTGGTGTCGAACAGCGGCAGGTTGTCCTGGTCGCGGTACGGCACGTAGAGGTAGTACAGGCGCGGTTCCAGCGTCTGCGTGTAGTGCGTGCCGAACAGCGAGGTGCTGCGGTCGAACATCAATCCCGAGTCGAGGCTGACGATCGGCAGCGAGCGGGTCGGCGACTGCTCGGTGAATGGCGACACTGCCGTGCCGCTGAGCCGCCCGAATCGCCCGTAGTCCTGGTAGCCGTCGCTGAGCTGGTAGGCGGTGTAGCGCCAGGCCAGGCGCGGCCGCACGAACCACGCGGCACTGCCGAAATCGGCCGCGAGGTAGGGGTAAAGGTCCTCGCGCTGTCCCTCGACGTAGCCGGGCTTGCGGAACATCACCGCGCTGGTGTCCACGCCGGCCTGCAGCCAGCGCGACAGCGGCACTTCCGCGCTGAACAGTGCATACGGCAGCTGCCGGTAAGGCAGCGCGGAGTCGGTCGCGAACGGGTTGGTGTTCTGGTAGGTGGTGGCGCCGAAGGAGGCGTCCCACCACTTGCCGCCGCCGCTGATCGCCGCACCGGAGCGCAGGCTGTACACCGGGCTGTGCGACATCGCATTGCCGTAGTCGTACAGGTAGCTGGCGTCGGATACGTGGTTGTACGTCCCGGTGAAGCGCCAGCCGTCCCACAGGGCGGTGCGGTCGGAGAAGGACACCAGGTGGCGCGACTTGCCGGTGGTGTCGGCCAGGCCGTCGCTCTTGCCGCGGTCCTCGGGCACGTACTCCACGTTGAGCTGCCCGCTGCTGCCGGGCACCAGGTAGCGGAACTCGCCCGCCAGCAGCGGGCCGCGGCGGCTGTAGTAGCGCGGGTCCAGCGTGGCGTCGTAGTTCGGCGCCAGGTTGAAGTAGTAGGGCGTGCTGAGCTGGAAACCCGCGCGGCTGGTGTTGCCCAGCGTGGGGTAGAGGAAGCCGCTCTTGCGCCGGTCGTCGGTGGGGAAAGTGAAGTACGGCAGGTACAGGAACGGCACCTTGCCGATGCGCATGGTGGCATCGCGCGCCACGCCCACGCCGCTGGCCTTGTCGATGCTGATCGACTTGGCGCGGAACTCCCACACGTGGTGGCCGACATCGCAGGTGGAATACGTGGCCATGGAATAGCGGGTGCGCTCGGCATCCAGCATGTGTCCCTGGCGCGCCACGCCATTGCCGCGCGATTCCAGCATCTGGTAGCGCACGTCGTCGGCCACACCGCGGCTGGCATTGGTGTTGCCGCGCAGGTGCGAGGCGGCGAGCAGTTGCCCGGCCTCCTGGTAACGCACGTTGCCGCGCGCATCGTAGTCGGTGGTCGAGTCGTTGTAGTCGAGCGTATCGGCCTGCAGCTGCTGGTCGGCGCGCTGCAGCAGCACGTCGCCGGAGAGGTGGTAGACCGACTGGTCGGAGCTGTCCACGTGCTGCGCGGTGACGTGCGCCGGTGCGGTCGCGCGCTGGCTGCTGTCCCGGCTCAGCGTCGGATCGTAGAACTCCAGCAGCGCGTTGGGCCGGCACATCGCGTAGTTGAGCGGGCGCGGTGCGCAGTGGAACGAACCCAGCGGGCAACTCTGGTCGGCCGGGTCCGGCGCCTTGCGTGCCGCCGGGGCGGCGGAGGCGGCGGGAAGCTGGCCGCCGAAGAGCGCCAGCGCGGCGGCGACTGCCAGCAGGCGACGTGGAGGAAACGTTGATGTCACGATGGAACCTGCCGACCTCGAAGGCTGGTCAAGTTAGCAGAAACGCCCCCTCCGATGCGTCCGCGCGTTCAGCGCGGGCTTGGCTGCGGGCGCCGATTCACTCCATCAGGGCCTGCACGTGGGCGGCGGCGCTGGCGGCCAGGGCGGCGAGGTCGTAGCCGCCTTCGAGGGTGGAGACGATGCGCCCCTCGGCATGGCGGCGGGCCAGCGCGACCAGCCGCTCGGTGAGCCAGGCGTAGTCTTCCTCGCTCAGCCGGATGTCGGCCAGGGGGTCGTTGGCGTGGGCGTCGAAGCCGGCCGAGATCAGCAGCAATTGCGGCCGGAACGCGTGCAGGCGCGGCAGCAGCACGGCATCCCACAGTTCGCGGAATTCATGCGAGCCGGCGCCGGGCGACAACACGCCGTTGACGATGTTGCCGCAGCCGCGCTCGTCCTCGTGGCCGCTGTCCGGGTACAGCGGCGACTGGTGGCTGGAGGCGAACAGCACGCGCGGCTCGCGTTCGAAGATGTCCTGCGTGCCGTTGCCGTGGTGCACGTCGAAATCGGCGATGGCGACCCGCTTGAGCCCGTGCGCGGCCAGCGCGTGGGCGGCGCCCACCGCGACGTTGTCGAACAGGCAGAAGCCCATCGCCCGCTCGCGCGTGGCGTGGTGGCCGGGCGGGCGCACCGCGCAGAAAGCGCGTTGCGCGCTGCCGCCGAGCACCGCATCGACCGCCGCCACCACGGCGCCCGCGGCGTGCAGGGCCGCCTCGGTCGAGCCGGGGCCCATCACGGTGTCCTGGTCCAGCGCCAGCATTTCGCCCGCCGGCGCGCCGAGCAGGACTTCGCCGATGTGTCCCGCGTCGTGCACGCGCAGCAGCTGTTCGCGGGTGGCCGGCGGTGCCTCGACACGGTCGAGCGCGGCGTAGCGGTCGTGATCCAGCGCCTGCAATACCGCATGCAGTCGCGCCGGCCGTTCCACGTGGCCCGGCCCCGGATCGTGCCGCAGGCAGGCGGAATGGGTGTACAGCCGCAGCATGCGGCAGCTCAGGCGGAGGGTTTGGGCTTGGGGCGGCGCTCGTGCTGCCACAGCACTTCGCCATGGCCGCTGGCGCGCGCCAGCACCCGCGAGATCACGAACAACAGGTCCGACAGCCGGTTGAGGTAGCGCTGCGGCTGGGTGCGGATATCCTCCACCCGCGCCAGCGCGATCACCTCGCGCTCGGCGCGGCGGCACACGGTGCGCGCCAGGTGGCCGCAGGCCGCGGCCATGCCGCCACCGGGCAGGATGAACTCCTTCAGCGGCGGCAGCGGCTCGTTGAGCCGGTCGAGGATGTGCTCGAGCCGTTCGATGTCGCTGTCGTTGACCATCGCCATACCGGGGATGCACAGCTCGCCGCCGAGGTCGAACAGGTCATGCTGCACCTGGGTCAGTACCTCGCGCACCTCGTCGGTGACGCCATCGGCGGCCAGCAGCATGCCGATCGTGCTGTTGAGCTCGTCGACCGTGCCGTAGGCGTTGACCCGCGGCGAATCCTTGCCGACGCGCGAGCCGTCGCCGAGGCCAGTCGACCCATCGTCGCCGGTGCGCGTGTAGATCCGCGAGAGGCGGTTGCCCACGTCAGTGCCTGGCGTGGTTGCTGCGCGGCGCGGCGTGCGTCAGCTGGGTTGCCAGCGCATGCAGCAGCGCACCCAGCCCCACGTAGACGGCGGTGCCGGTGAGGAACGGCAGGTACCAGTCGCCAAGGTTGCCGAACCACGCACCGAGGCTGCGCGGCGCGGGAACGCTGGCGCTGAGCCAGTAGAAGCTGCCGTTGGAGATCAGGTAGCAGACGCCCTCGGCCACCAGCAGCGTGCCGGCCGCGAGGCCCAGCGTACGCAGGTTCAGGCCCTGCTGGTGTTTCGCCAGCCAGCTGCCACCCAGCCACAGCGCACCGTAGGACGGCAGCAGGAACCAGTAGGCCGGGGACACGCAGTAATGGCTCCAGAAGTCGATGCCCTGGCCGCTGATCACGAGGTAATCCACCAGCACGGCTTCCGCCATCAGCAGCGGGAAGGCCCAGCGGCCCTGGCCGCGCAACCAGAAGCCGGCGAGGAAAAACACGCCCCACGAAGCGTCCCACAACGCATGATGCAGCAGCGAGGGGTGGAAGCGGGTGACGCCCATCACCAGGGCCAGGCCCAGGAAGATGACCAGGCGTCGGGTCGTTGAGGTTGCCATGGGAACTCCGTGCGGCGCTGCGGGATACAGGCGTGCAAGTTTAGCCCAATGCGGCCGGCCCGATGCGTCGGTGCGGCGTCGACGCGTATCATCCGTGGCATGAATCCCTCCGGCTCCCCTGTTTGCGGCAGCGTATTGATCGTCGGTGGCGGCCTGGTCGGTGCCAGCCTGGCGATCGCACTGGACGCGGCCGGTGTCGCCGCCACCCTGGTCGAGACCGCCGCGCCGCGCGCCGATGCGCAGCCCAGCTACGACGAGCGCAACCTCGCGCTGGCCAGGGCCACCGTCAACGGGCTCGACGCGATCGGCGTATGGCAGCACGCTGCCGCCCGCGCCACGCCGATCCGGCACATCCGGGTCAGCCGTGCCGGTGAATTCGGCAGCGCGCGCATCGACGCAGACAAGCAAGGCGTCGACGCGCTGGGCTGGACCCTGCCGGCGCGCGAACTCGGCGCGGCCCTGCTGCGCCGGCTCGACGCCTGTACCCGGCTGACCCGGCTCGCCCCCGCCACGCTGTCCGCGCTCGAACCGCTGGCTGGCGGTTGGCGCGCGCAGGTCAACACCGCCGACGGCACACGCCACATCGACACGCCGCTGCTGGTCGGCGCCGACGGCACCGGCTCGTTCGTGCGCACGCAACTGGGCATCGACGCCGAGCACCACGATTATCGGCAGACCCTGTTCGTCTGCACCGTCACCCCCGAGCGCGATCACGCCAGCCGCGCCTTCGAGCGTTTTTCCGATGCCGGTCCGATCGCCTTGCTGCCGCTGGCCGAACGCCGCTGCGGGCTGGTGTTGACGGTGGCCGCGGACGAAGCGGCTGCGGTGGCCGCACTGGATGACGCCGCCTTCATCGAGCTGGCGCAGCAACGCTTCGGCTGGCGCCTGGGGCGACTGAGCCGACCGGGCAGGCGCCATCCCTACGCGATCCACCGCGTCGCGGCGGCGCAATTGATCGCATCGCGCGCGGTGCTGATCGGCAATGCCGCGCAAACCGTGCATCCGATCGGCGCGCAAGGCTTCAACCTGGGCTTGCGCGATGCGCTGACCCTGGCCGAGCTGGTGGCCGCGCAGGCCGATCCCGGCGACGCGGACATGCTCGCCCGCTATGCAGCACGCCGCGCGCCGGATCGCGAAGGCACCATGGCGATGAGCCACGGCCTCGTGCAACTGGCCTGCCTGCGGCAACCGTTGCTGGCACCGCTGCGCTCGCTGGCCTTGCTGGCCTGCGACCGGTTGCCGCCGCTGCAGCGGGCGCTGGCGCGGCGCGGCATGGGCTTTCGCGGTACGCCGCCGCGCGCCGTGCTGGAGCGGGTGCCATGAACGCCGCCATCGGCGAGGTCGCCCCGCGCCGCCGCGCCGCGGCACTCGACGTGGCCGTGGTCGGCGGCGGCATGGTCGGCGCGGCGGCTGCACTCGCGCTGGCCCGCGCGGGTTTCAGCGTCGCCCTGCTGGAAGCACGGGCGCCGCGGCCGTGGTGCGCAGATGCCGAGGTGGACCTGCGCGTGGTCGGGCTGGCGCCCTCGTCGATCGCGCTGCTGGATGACATGGACGTCTGGACGTCCATCCGCCAGGCGCGTGCCTCGGCCTACCGGCGCATGCATGTGTGGGACGACGCCAGCGGCGCGTCGATCGACTTCGATGCCGCTGCGGAAGGTCGCGACCTGCTCGGCTGCATCGTCGAGAACAGCCTCGTGCAATGGACGCTGTGGCAGGCGCTGGAAACAGCTGGTGTCCGCCGGCTGTGTCCGGCCGAAGTGACGGCTTTCGAGGCGCGCGACGATCGCATCCAGTTGCAACTGGCCGATGGCGCGACGCTGCCTGCTGCCGTGCTGGTGGCCGCCGACGGCGCCGGCTCGCCGCTGCGCCAGCTGGCCGGCATCGGCACGCGCGGGCGCGATTACGCGCAGCGTGCGGTGGTGGCGCATGTAGACACCGAGCGCGCGCATGAAGATACGGCGTGGCAGCGCTTCCTGCCGGGCGGCCCGCTCGCCCTGTTGCCGCTGGCCGACGGGCGCAGCTCGATCGTGTGGTCGCTGCCCGAGGCCGAGGCGCAGCGCGTGCTGGCGCTGGACGACCGGCGCTTCTGCGACGAGCTCGGCGCCGCCAGCGATTTCCGCCTGGGCCGGATTACCGGCAGCACGGCGCGCGCCGCGTTTCCGTTGAAGCTGCAACTGGCCGAGCGTTACCAGGCCGAGCGCTTCGTGCTGCTGGGCGACGCCGCGCATGCGGTGCATCCGCTGGCCGGGCAGGGCGTCAACCTGGGCCTGCGCGACGTGGCCGAGCTGCGCGACACCCTGGTCCAGGCGCGTGCGGCAGGCCGCGACATCGGCGCTGAACACGTGCTGCGTCGCTATGCGCGGCGCCGGCGCAGCGCCGACACGCTGGATGCGCTCGGCTTCGACGCGCTCGCGCGCATCTACGCCTGGCAGTCGCCGCCGCTGGTCGCCGCGCGCGCCGTCGGCGTGCGCTTGCTCGATCGGCTGGCGCCGTTGAAGCGGCGCCTGTCGGATCACGCCGCAGGACTTTAGATCTTTGCCCTCGCCTGCGACCGAAGGAGGTTCCTCGGGAACGCGCAGGGGAGGGCAGCGTAACGCCACCGGAGGATCGACCATGCGCATCGCCCGACTCTGCTGTCTGCTGTTGCTTGCCGGATCAAGCCTCGCCGTCCAGGCGAAGATGGTGCATCGCCCGGTCGAATGGACGCAGGACGGCACCCGTTTCCACAGCGTGCTGGTCTACGACGACGCCACGCTGGTCAAACGCCCCGGCCTGGTGATGGTGCCGAACTGGTACGGCGTGAACGACGCGGCCGTGAAGAAGGCCGAGATGATCGCCGGCAAGGATTACGTGATCCTGCTCACCGACATGTACGGTGCGGACGTGCGCCCGACCACGAATGCGCAGGCGCAGGCCGCGGTGAAGCCGCTGTATGGCGATCGCGCGCTGATGCGCAAGCGGATCGGCGTGGCGCTGGAGCAATTGAAGGCACAGGTCGCCGGCGCGCCGCTCGATCCCGCGAAGCTGGCGGCGATCGGTTTCTGTTTCGGCGGCTCGGCGGTGCTCGACCTGGCGCGCAGCGGCGCTGACGTGGCGGCGGTGGTGTCGTTCCACGGCGGGCTGGCCACCGACGATCCGATGCTGGCCAAACACATCAAGGCGCGCGTGCTGGCGATGAACGGCGCCGACGACAAGGGCACCATGCCGGACGCAGGCAAGTTCATGGACGAGATGCGCATGAGCCCCGCCGATTGGCAGTTCGTGGTGCTCGGCCACGCGGTGCACTGCTTCACCGAGGTCGGCGAGAACTCGCCCGGCTGCCGCTACGACGCCGCGGCCGCGGCGCGCAGCTACCGGCTGATGCACGACTGGCTGGATCACGCGTTCGCCGGCACGCCCTGAGGCGTCGCGCTCAGCCTTCCAGGTAAAGCTTGCCGTCCTCGTAGCGGCAGGTGCGGTTGCGACCCTTCTTCTTGGCCGCGTAAAGCGCCTTGTCGGCGGCGTTGACCAGGGCGCCGGGGTCGGCCATGCCGTCCTCGCGCGCGGCCAGGCCGATACTGATCGTCACGCCCAGTTGCTGGTCCTCGACGGCCACCCGCAGGCCGGCCACCGCCTTGCGCAGGCGCTCGGCCGCGTGCAATGAGGAGGACAAGTCGGCATTGCGGCAGATCACCAGGAACTCCTCGCCGCCCATGCGGCACACGGCGTCCTCCTTGCGCGCGGAGCGGCGGATGGTGCGGGCCACTTCGAGCAGCACCTGGTCGCCTACCGCGTGGCCGTGGGTGTCGTTGACCTCCTTGAAGCGGTCGATGTCGATCATCATCATCGTCACCGGATCGCCGGAGCGTTCGGCCATGCTCCACGCCTGGGCCAGCGACTCCATCCCCGCGCGCCGGTTCTGCAGGCCGGTGAGCTGGTCGATCAGGGCGTAGTGCTGCAGCTTGCGGTTGCTCATCGCCAGTTCGGCGGAGAACCGCTTGAGCTGCGCGCGGTCGTGCTCCCACTGGTTGAGCAGCTTCACGTACTGGCGCGCCGCGCCCATCCGCAACGGCAACATGCGGGCGGCCTGGGCCGGGCTCACGCAATCGTTGATCTGCGCCTCGGTGGCCAGGCGGATTTCGGTTTCGGACGTCACGCTGGCCAGCACGATCAGGTAGATCGACTGGCCCCACGGCGTGGCGCGCAGCGCGCGGCACAGCGCCCAGCCGTCCAGCCCGGGCATGCGCGAGTCGGCGATCACCACCTGCGGCATCAGCTGCACGGCCAGCGCGAGGCCTTCCTCGCCGCTTCCGGCCGAGTGCACCACCTGATCGGGCATGCCGCCGAGGATCTCCGCCAGCATCGCGCGCACCGGCGCCGCGCTGGCCACCCACAGCACGCGCGAGACCTCCACGGCGGGCGCGTTGTCAGCGGCGGCGGCCGGGGTGGCGACGAGGTCGGTGAAGGCCGACACGTTGTCGTCGGGAACTTGCAGCACCGCGCTCCAGTCGTGCCATTGCGCATGCACCTGGTCGAGCAGGATGCCGAGTTCGCCGGCGTCCAGGCCGATCTTGCCGCCCAGCAGCATCAGCTCGCCGATGTGCTGGGTACGCTGCTCGTCCGGCGCCAGGCTCAGGTCGGCCAGCCGCCTGGCCAGGTGGAACAGCCGGGTGAGCTGGTACGGACGCGAGCCCTCGGCGAAGCTGGCCGACTCGACGTTTTCGTGGAAGAACACCGGCTCGGCCAGTGCCCGCGGGATGCCGCAGTCTTCGAGGATCACCGCGGTGAGTTCGTTGTGGTCGACGTGCAGCAGTTGCCGCTCGGCCTCCACCGTGGTCTCGCCGCCGCGTTGCAGCAGCTGCGCGTATTCCTCGGGGTACAGCGTGGCCAGCGCCAGCTGCCCGATGCGGGCGAGCAGGCCACAGGCGAACAGCTCATCCGGCGACGCGAGCCGCACCCGCTTGCCGAGCTCCTGCATGGCCACCGCCATCAGCAGCGAGTGCGACCAGAAGCGCGGGTAGTCGAAGCTCTTGCAGGCGCCGCTGCGGTACTGGTCGACCAGCGAGAAACCCATCGCCAGCTGGCGCACGGCGGCCAGGCCGAGGCGAATGATCGCCTCGGGGATGCTGGCCAGCGGGCGGCCGCCGATGCTGGCGGCGTTGGCCATGTGCAGCAGGCGCCCGCTGGTGACCGGGTCGCTCTGCACCAGGCGGCTGATTTCCTCCAGCGTCGCGTCGTCGCGGCGACTGATCTGCATGATCGCCAGCGCCACACCCTTCGGGCTGGGCAGGCCGCCGTTGATTCGCAGTTGTTCGATGGCCTTCATGCAGCTGCTCGTTGGGTCGATGACGCACACGGTACGCGGGATGCGGGCGGATGTGCGACTGCCGCGCATCTCATGCCGGGCCGCGAGGCATTCGGCCTGCCGCAGGCCGCGGCCTGGCTGCTCGCACCGGGGTCCATGCCACTGGGGTATCGGCGTCGCGTCGCCGATCTTGAGTGCCGCGCGCGCGCCGGTCCTCGATCAGGCGCGCAGCGTGCGCCCGTAGGCGTGCACCTCGTCCACCAGCACCTTGACGTGCTCGGGATCGACCTCCGGGGTGATGCCGTGGCCGAGGTTGAACACGTGGCCGGGGTGGTTGCCGTAGCTGTCCATCACCGCGCGGGCCTCGCGGCGGATCACCGCCGGGCTGGCGCGCAGGATCGCCGGATCGAGGTTGCCTTGCAGCGCCGCGCGGCCCGCCACGGCGGCACGCGCGTCGGCCAGGTCGACCGTCCAGTCCACGCCAAGCGCCGCGCAGCCGCTGTCGGCCAGCGCCGCCAACTGGCCATGGGCGCCCTTGGAGAACAGGATCACCGGCAGTTCGCGCGAAGCGGCGTGCTCTTTCAGCGCGGCCACGATCCGCGTCATGTAGCGCAGCGAGAACTCGCGGAACGGCGCCGGGCCGAGCAGGCCGCCCCAGGTGTCGAAGATCATCAGCGCCTGCGCGCCGGCCGTGGCCTGGGCGAGCAGGTAGGCGGTCACCGCCTGGGCCAGCGTGTCGAGCAGCTGGTGGGCGAGTTTCGGCTCGTTCCAGCACAGCGTCTTGAGCGTGGCGAAATCGCGCGAGCCGTGGCCCTCGACCATGTAGCAGGCCAGCGTCCACGGGCTGCCGGAAAAACCGATCAACGGCACGCGGCCGTGCAGTTCGCGGCGGATCAGCCGCACCGCGTCCATCACATAGCGCAGTTCGCCATCCATGTCCGGCACGGCGAGCCGGGTGATGTCCGCCGCGGTGCGGACGGGGCGCGCGAACTGCGGGCCTTCGCCGTGCGCAAACGAGAGGCCGAGGCCCATCGCGTCGGGAATGGTGAGGATGTCGGAAAACAGGATCGCCGCGTCGAGGTCGAAACGCCGCAGCGGTTGCAGGGTCACTTCGCAGGCGTATTCCGGGTTCTGCGCCAGGCCCATGAAGCTGCCGGCGCGCTCGCGGGTGGCGCGGTACTCGGGCAGGTAGCGGCCCGCCTGGCGCATCACCCAGATCGGCGTGGTGTCGGTGGGCTCGCGGCGCAGCGCGCGCAGGAAGCGGTCGTTGTTCAGGGCATCGGGCATGGCAATCAACGGTGAGGGATTTCAGCGCCCGTACGGGCCTTCCTGGCCCTGGGCGAACATCAGGCGGAAGCCGCGCTTGAGCTGCGCGTCGCGGGTCTTCTCGAACGCGGCAATGGCCGCGTCGCGTTCCAGGAACTGCTCGCGCTTCATGGTGGCGCGCCCGCCCTGGGTGCCCGACTCGCGGTACAGCGTCCAGCCGCCGAGCAGATCCTGCTCCAGCGTGATCTGGACATAGCGCGGCGTGTCGGTACTGCCGGGCACGGATTGCAGGTAGAGGCGCATGGTTTTCCGAAACGGTGCGGACGTGATTGCCGCAGCACCCGCCATTCTAGCGGGCCGGGCCAGGGCCGTCTGCCGCCGCAGCAATCCGTCGGCGGCCGCGGCGGCCCTATCTTTCGAGCCGGTAGTTGAGGCTGGCGCGGCTGAACTCGGTGGCCTGCTGCGCCTCCAGGTTCCAGCGCTTGCTCAGCCGATAGCGCAGGGTGATCACCTCGCCCGGCTCGAACAGGCCCACGCCGTAGCTGAGATAAAGCCGCGGCGAAAGATACTTGCCGACGGTGAACGCCGAACTGCCGCCGAGCGCCTCGTTGCTGGACACGCCGATGTCGTCCAGCCCCAGCTGCGAGCCGATCCGCTTGGCGAGCAGGTCGCCCGCGGCCGAACCCAGCGCCTGCGCCGCGGCGCTGACCATGCTGCCTTCGCCACCCTTGACCTCGGACAGCGGCTTGCCGGTGATCAGGTACGACAGCGCGTCGGACTGCTCCATCACCGGGTTGGAGAACACGGTGAGGATCGGCCGCTGCGCGGTGCCGGAGACGTACAGGCCCACTTCCTGGCCCTCGTCGATGGTGGCGTTGGGGTTGAGCTTGCGCACCGCACGGATGTTCAGGCCGGGGTTGTCGATCGGCGTGCTGGCGAACAGCAGCTGGCCGCGCTGGATCTGCAGGTCCTGTCCGTACGCGCGGTAGGTGCCGTTCACCGCGATCTGGCCCTGGCCGATGGTGGCGCGGCCAGGCTTTTCGATCACCGTCAGCACGCCGCTGAGGCGGCCGTCCAGGCCCATGCCGGTGACGTGGGTCTGCTCGCCCAGGTTGACCTTGACCATCGCGTTCAACGGCGTGCCGCTGGCGGCGCCCTGCGCCTGCCGGGCGTCCACCACCACCACGTCGGGCGAGGCGACGCTGGCGCCGGCGCCGGGCAGCTTGTCCACGTTCACCCGTGCACGGTCGAGGCTCACCGCGCCGGTGATGTCGATGCCGTTGGCGCCTTGCTGCACGAGCAGGTTGGGCGAGAGCACCACGCTGGCCGCAGGGATGTCCACCGCGGTGAACTGGCTGCCCTTGATGGTGAGTCGCGTGGGCTGGGCGCCGTCGAGGCTGGCGCTGCCGTCCACCGCGACACTGCCCTTGCCCGACTGCACGCTGCCGCGGATCTGCAACTGCTGTCCGTCGAACGTGGTCACGTGGAGTTGTCCCTGCGCGAGGGTCAGCCCGGCGGCGGGAATCTCCGCGGTGAAATCGCCCAGCTCGGCCTGGCCCGTCAACAGCGGTTGCGCCAGGCTGCCGGCGAACTGGAAGCGGCCGTCGGCGCGGCCCTTCACGTTGGCCAGTTCGTGGCTGAGCAACTCGACGAAGGCGAGGTTGCCCAGGTGCAATTCCAGCTGGCCGCTCAGCGCCTGTTGCGCGCCGGCGATGCCGAGCTGACCGTCGATGCGGCCGCCATCGTTCAGCGCGGCATGCAGGTCGATCTGCTGGCGCTGCGGCGTGAGGTCGGCGTCGAGCTGCAGGCGGTCGTAGCGCAGCAGCGGCGCGCGCGTGTCGTCGGTGTAGCTGATCGCGCCGTGCGCCGAGCCGATCGACGCCCGGCCGCTCAGCGCGCCGGCTGCGCTGCGGTGGATCTTGCCGCTGCCCTCGATGTCGCCGTCGGCGCGCAGCGGCAGGTCGGCTTCGCCGGTGGCGTTCAACAGCAGCGCCAGCGGCAGGGCCTGCAGCCGATAGCTGGCGTCGAGGTTGCCGGCCTTGTCGCGGCGCGCGCTGGCGCACAGCAGTGGGTCGCCCGCGGTGAGGCACAGGTCGGCAAGCTGCATCGCGCCATCGTCGTAGCCGAGCTGGGTGGCATGCTGCAGACGCCACGGCGGCAGGCCCTGGGGTTCCAGATTCAGCGTCGACAGCGTGCCGCTCCAGCGCGAACCGGCGAGCGCGCCGTGCAGGTCGAGCGTGCCGGACAGCTGGCTGCCGCGCGCCTGCACTTCGAGCCGATGGTTGGAATCGCTGCCTTCGGCCAGCGCGTGGATATCCTGGAATGTCAGCCCCTGCACGGTAGTGTCATCCAGTTGCAGGTCCAGCTTGCCGGCCACGCGGCTGATGTCCGGCAGCCCCACGATCAGGCGCAGGCGCCGTGCGCGCTGCTGCTGCCAGGCCAACGCCTCTCCGTGCAGCTGGCCGTTGATGCCGAGCTTCGGCAGCTTGCCCTGGATTCGCAAATGGCCGTCCAGACGGCCGCTGGCATCGGGCAGCCAGTCGCCGAGCGAGGCGATCGCCAGTTGCAGTTCGGCGTCGTTGCTGGCGCCGGGCCGCGCGGTCAGTTGCAGCGAGCTGGGACCGGAGGCCAGTTCCAGCCGACCGTCCAGCACCCGCTGCGGCGACAGGTGCAGCTTGCCGTGGCCGCTGACCGCGCGCTTGCGCAGGTTGCCGGCGAGCTTGCGGATGTCCAGCGTGGCGTCGAGTCCGTCGGCCGTGCGCCGGCCCTGGCTGGCGATGTCGGCATCGAGCGCGCCGTCCCAGTGCGCCAGCAACTGGCCAGGGTCGAAGGCCTCGGCGCGGACCTCGGCCTGCCACGCCAGCCCCGGTTGCAAGGTCAGCTCGGCGTGCGCCTGGAGCCGGCCCTTGGCTTGTTTCAGGTCGAGCGTGCGCACCTGCAAGCGCTGCGGCGTGCCGTCCAGTTCCAACGCCAGCTGCGCCAGCTTGCCGGGCGGACCCAGCGCGAGATTGCCTTGCACGCGGTACGCGTCGACGCTGCCCGTGGCCTTGAGCTGGCCGTGGCTGGCCAACTCCCGACCAGCCAGCTCGGCCGGCAGTTGCAGGTCGGTCCAGCCGATCTGCAGGTTGGCGGCGAGTGGCTTGGCGTCCAGCTGCACGGTGCCGCTCGCTTCCACGTTGCCCTTGAAGCGCGGCGAGCCGAGCCGGAGTCGTTCGAGCGTGAGCGTGTGGTAGTCGGGGTCGAACCGCGCGCGCAGCGGTTGCAGCAGCACGCGGTACTGGTTCAGGTCGAGCTGGCCTTCGAGCGTGCCGCCGTGGCGGTTGCCGTGCCCCGCGAGCGAGAACGCCAGCGATTGCAGCGAGCCTTCGCCGAGCAGCGGCGCGGGGTCGAAACGCGGCGCCTCGAGCGTGCCGCTCCAGCCGAATTCGCCAGCCTGGGCGAGTTCGGCGTGCAGCTTCATCGGCGCCGGTGCGGTGAGCGCGCCATCCAGCGTGGCCCGCCTGCCGTCGCTGTGGATCGAGAGCGTGCCGGCGACATCGGTGTCGCCGGCTTTCCACGCAAAGCCCAGCGTGCCGTTGCCTTGATAACTCTTGCCGAAGACCAGCTCGCCGGCGAGATCGGCATGGCCGTCCGGTGCGCGCAGCGCGAGCTGGCGCAGCGCGATGCCGCGGTCGGTCCAGCGCCCGGCCAGGTCGAGCCGATCGGCGGCAAACACGTCCTTGCCCGCCTGCGTCACCTTGATCGGGCCGACGTGCACGCGATCCAGGATCAGCTCCACCGGCAGATGCAGCGACAGGCTGCCGGAGCTTGCGCTTTCATCGGTGCTGGCGGCGGGCAACGCCACCGTGACGCGCTCCACGTCGAGCGCGGTC
Organism: Rhodanobacter sp. UC4452_H20; assembly: GCF_052978205.1. Next base: position 3,739,117 of record NZ_CM129662.1, read on the forward strand.
AGGTGCACGCGCTTGCCCAGCAGCGACCAGAAGCGCAAGTCCAGCCGCACCGTGGCCAGATCCACCACGGTGCCGTGGCCGTCGTCGTAGCGCACGCCGGAAAGTTGCAGCGGCCCGGCCAGCCGCCCCTGCGCCTGCTGCACCTGCAACGTGCCGCCACTCAAGGATTGCGCACGCGCCAGGGCGAACCGCAGGCCCGGAGCGGTGCCGAGCAGCCACCACGACGCCAGCGTCGCCACCAGCAGCAGCGCGACAGCGGCGACGGCAATGCGCTTGATCCACTTCATGCCGTCAGCCTGCTCCGCTTGCCGTTTACGCGGATGGAATTTCCACTGCCGTTCGCCCTGAGCGTAGCGAAGCGCACGCGGGGAGGGGCCATGGATGGCCGCTGCTTTGGGGAGCGAGGAAGTCGAAGGGCAGTCTTCCGCGGGGCGCCCTTCGACTTCGGCCTTTCAGGCCTGCGCTCAGGGAGAGCGGTGGTGGGTGAGGTGTTTGTGGTGAGCGTCATGTTCAATAGTCAATAGTTCAGCCTTTCCCGAATCCCGGCTGCTCACAGATCCGGCCCGATCACCACGTGCAACTCGATGCCGTGATGGTCCGAATCGTGGATCGGCGTGCCGAGGTCGAGCCGGACCATGCCCACCGGCGAGCGCCAGCGCAGGCCCAGGCCGGCGCCGATCTTCGGGCGGAAATCGGTGCCGGTGTAGGCGTTGCCGGCGTCGACGAAGGCGGCCATGCCCCAGTTGCGGGTGAAGTAGTGCTCCACCTCGGTACCGGCCACCAGCAGGTTGCGTCCGCCGATGACGCGGTCGTAGCTGTTGCGCGGGCCGATCGACTGGTAGCCGTAGCCGCGCACGGAGCGGTCGCCGCCGGCGAAGAAACGCAGTTGCGGCGGCAGCGCGGCGAAGTCGTCGGTGCGGGTGATGCCGGCGCTGCCGCGCAGGATCAGCCGGTTGCGCTGTTTCGCTCCGAACGCGCGGATCCACTTGGCGTCGGCGCTGACCTGATTGAAGCTCGCGTCGGAGAGCAGGCTGCCGGCGGTGCTGCGCGCGGCCAGGGTCAGCGACCAGCCGCGGTGCACGAAGGCGGGGTTGTCGGCCTGCTTGCGGGTCAGCGAGGCTTCGGCGAACACCTCGGTGCTGCGGCCGTGCTCGATGCCCGGCGTGTTGTCCGGTTCGCGCCCGCGCTTGCCCACGGTGAAGGTGCCGGCCAGCGCATGCACGCCCAGCGTGCGCGTCCAGCCGTGCCACTGGCGCGTTTCGTTGCCGACCAGCTCCAGCGTCCGCGATTGCGAGGTGTCGGTGTCGGCGTCGCGGAAATTCGCGCCGACGTTGTAGCTGCGCTGGTCCGGGCCGGGCAGCGGGATGGTGTACATGGTCGAGAGCGTTTTCAGCCGCTGCGCCACCACCAGTTCGTTCTTCCACTTGTGCCCGCGCCGGTTGACCCAGCGCCGCTCGATGCCGCCGCGCACGCCGAAGCCGGTATCGGTGCCGATGAACGGGCCGCCGGTGTAGATCGTGCGCTTGGCCGGGGCCAACTGCACGGTGACGTCGACGACGCCGTGCTTCGCCTCGTCGACGTCGGGCAGCACGTTGACCACGGCAAAATAGTCCGCGCCGTTCAAGGCCTGCTGCAGGGTCAGCAACTGGTCCTGTGAAAAATAGTCGCCGGACTGGAACGGAACGTAGCGGTCGAGGAAGCCCTCGTTGAATTGCGAGCCCTCGAAGTGCACCTGGCCGTAGCGATAGCGCGGGCCGACTTCCCACCCCAGCTTGACCACCGCGCGCCGCTCGCCGCGGTTCACCTCCACCCGGTGGGTGAGCAGGCGGGCGTCGAGGTAGCCGTTGGCGGTCAGCTGCGCGCTCATGGCGTCGCGCGCCTCCTCGTAGGCTTCGTGGTTCAGCGTCTTGCCGGCGAGCCGCTCGATCGCGCGGCGCGCGCGGCGGATCGGCGCGATCCTGCCCGCGGCATCATCGAGCTGCAGTTCGACCTTGGCCACCTTGACCGGCTCGCCGGGCGTCACATGCACGTCCACCCGCCAGTCCGCACCGACCTGCCTGAGCTCGCCGGTGACGCTGGCGTCGTAGTAGCCGTAGGGCTGCAGCGCCGCGCGCACCTGCTCCGGCACGCGCTGGTACAGGCGCGCGGCCTGCGCGGCGGTGACCTCGCGTTTGGCGTACTGCGACAGCTCCAGGCGGTCGATCACCGCCGCCTTCAGCGGATCTTCCACGCCGTCCACGTGCAGCGCGACGCCCGCGTGCGCCAGCGAAGCCAGCGCAAGCAACGGCAACAACAGCAGGCTCAGGCGTCGGCGGCATCGGCGCATGCGCGAAGGGCGTCCTTGGACGGGATGACAGGTCGCCGCAGCTTACCCAAATGGGCGTAGGGCTCGCATGAATGCCGGCAGGTGGCTTCGGTGCCCGGGCCTGCGGGCCACGCTGGATTTCAACCGGCCTTGTCGCCCGATCGATGCGCGATCCACGCACCGGTCACCGCCGACACGTAGGGGATCGACTGCGCGGCGAGGATGATCATCCACAACGTGCCCTCGATGTAACGCGTGCCGAACGCCTCGGCCATGCCGGCGATGCACAGCATCAGCGCCAGCGCCATCAGCAACTCCTCGCGCACCGGCGCGAACGCGGCGAAGTTGCTGCCGCCCAGGCGGCGGCTCTTGGCGGTGACCACGAACGAGGTCTTCTCGCGGGTCAGTCCGTGCAGGATGCCGCGGGCGATCGCGTGGGAGAGGCCCATGCTGGCCAGCGAGGCCATCAGCGTGTCGCGCCAGCTGCAGGGCACGCGGGCGCGGTACAGCACGATGCCGAAGATCGCCTTGGCGAAGAAGAAGCCGATCACCGGGATCAGGAACAGCTGCATCGGCAGGCTGAAGTACTGCGGAAAGGCGACCATGCCGGCGGTCCAGAACAGCGCCATCAGGGTGAAGATCAGATGCAGCGCGTCGGCGAACCAGCTGAACCAGCCGGTGAGGAAGTGGAAGCGCTGGCCGGCCGAGAGCGGGCCCTTCTGCGTCATCCAGTGCCAGCGGCCCTTGAGGATCTGCATCGCGCCGAAGGCCCAGCGGTAGCGCTGGCTCTTGTACGCCTTGAAGTCGGCCGGGGTCAGGCCCTTGCCCATCAGTTCGTCGACGTAGACCAGGTCGTAACCGGCATGCATCAGGCGCAGGCCCAATTCCGCATCCTCGCAGATGGTCCACTCCGACCAGCCGCCGGTGCCTTCCAGCGCGCTGCGCCGAACCATCGTCATGGTGCCGTGCTGGATGATCGCGTTGCGCTCGTTGCGGTGGTGCATGCCGATGCGGAAGAAGCCGTCGTACTCCCACGCGGTCATGCGGCGGAACGTATTCTGCTCGAACTCGCGGTGCGCCTGCGGGCACTGCACCACGGCGACCTTGGGGTCGTGGAAGTAGCCGGTGAGCGTGGACAGCCAGTCGGCGCGCACCTCGTAGTCGGCGTCGATCACCGCCACCACGTCGGCCTCGGGCGCGGTTTCCTTCAGGCCGAAGTTCAGTGCGCCGGCCTTGTAGCCTGGCCACGGCGCCAGGTGGAAGAAGCGGAAGCGCTTGCCGAGCTTTTCGCAGTACGCCTGCACCGGCTGCCACACCGCCGGGTCCTTGGTGTTGTTGTCGATCACCAGCACTTCGTAGTTCTGGTAATCCAGCGCGGCCAGCGAATCGAGCGTGACGATCACCATCTCCGGCGGCTCGTTGTAGCAGGCCAGGTGGATCGACACGAACGGCTGCTGGTCCGGATGATCCGGCGTCAGCATGCCGGCGTGGCGCATCCACTTCGGCCGCCACAGCACCTCGGTGAACTCGAAGCCGTTGATCAGCAGGATCGCCAGGATCGCGATCTGCGCCGGGAACAGCAGCGTGAGCATGGTCCAGTCGACCCAGCTCAGGTAGAAATTGAAAGGCAGCGTCGCCGCCCACACGATCAGTCCGCAGGCGAGCTGGATCAGCGCGCAGAAGAAGAACTTTCCGACCAGCTTGAAGCGGCTGAAGCGGCGCGCAAACAGGATCATCGGCAGCAATGCCAGCAGGCTCGCCGCCAGCGCCTTCCACGGCCAGGCGGTGTCCTCCACCACCGGCCCGGTCAATGGGAACTTCAGTTGGCGGTCGGCGTTGAAGATGCCCCAGTACGCGCCGGTGCGGCCTTCGCCGAGGTTCTCCTTCCACGGCTGGTCGAACGCTTCGAGCAGGTAGTACTCGATGTGCGCGGCCTTGGCCCGGTTCATCCAGTCGCGGACGAAGATCGCCTCGTTGGAGGTCGACGGGTCGGCGTATTCGTGGCGGTCGCCGTTCGACGGCCAGCCGATCTCGCCCACCACCACCGGCTTGCCGGGGAATCGCTGCACGATCGACTCGTACGCGCCATAGGCCGCGTCCACCGCGTTGTGGCGCACCACGCCGTTCCAGAACGGAAACAGGTGGATGGTGATGTAGTCCACGTGCTGCGCCAGCTCGGGGTACTTCAGCCAGATGTAGTCCGGCTCGGCGATCGACACGGGCTGGCGCACCGCCGCGCGCACGCGGTCGAGGTAGGCCATCATCTGTTCCGGCGTGAGGTCGTTGCGGAACAGCACCTCGTTGCCCACGATCACGCGGGTGATCGTGTCCGGGTAGGCGCGCGCCTTGGCGATCAGCAGCTCGATCTCGCGTTCGTTGTTCTCCAGCCGTTTGTCGATCTCCGCGCCGGCCATCACCTTCAACCCCTGCTGCTGTGCCAGCCGGTACACCTGCGGGTTCTGCTGCATGGTGTAGGTGCGGATGTGGTCGGTGTAGCGGTGCAGCAGCTTGAGGTCGGCGCCGAGCTCCTCGTCGCTCGGGTAGCTCTGCTTGAACGGGCTCTGGTAGCGCTGGAAGAACGACACCGCGAAGCCGCTGATCTTGCCGTGCCAGTCGTCCGGCCCGTGCGGGTAGTTGCCCCCCCACCACAGCGCGATGTTCAGCGCCGCCGCCAGCAGGGCCAACACGATGGCGGTGAACAGCGGATACCGGCTGTTGGAGTTGGCTGCGGTGGCGCTCAAAAAAATCCCCGGCGGAGCCTGCGCAACAGGCGGTGGAGCCTGCGGAGCTTAACCAATGCGGGGCCTCCGGCTCAATCGAACCGCCCGGCGCCGGTCAGCGCCAGGTCAGGGCCGATGGCCGTGGCGGCGGATCCGCGGCGGGTCGCGGCAGGAGATCTGGGCGACCATGTGCTCACCGATTGACCGGCGGGGCGGCGGAATGCGTTGACACGATTGTCGGGAAAGGGTTCGCCGTCAGTCCCGCAAATGCCCCTGTCGTCAATCCGCAGATTGAAAGCATCTCGCGGGAATGGCTTCGCCGAGGGAGATTCCCCGCGGCGATGTTGGCAAATCCGCCTTGCAACCCGTGCACGCTGAACGAAAGTTCCTGCTGATTCGCTGAGCGTTCGGCTGCACCTGGGCGCCCAGCCGATCCATCGCATTCCAGTCGGCACAACGGATGGCGCGTAGAGGCGACTTTTTGCCTGCGCACGCACGATTTTGCGATGCGTCGCGACTGAGAAAATTTCCTATGGACACCTGCTGGCGAGCTGAGAATCCTGAAATAGGCGGTGTGCGACAAGCGCCCCGCTGAACGCTTCAGGGAGCCACATCGAGCCAGCGGGGAATCGGGTTTGTCGCAGGGATTGTTCCGACAGGAAGTCATCGAGGCGAAGCGCGGTGAGTGGCTGGGCTCGATCATCGTCGCCACGCCGCTGTCTCGTTGGGCGCTCACCACGCTGGCGCTGATCCTGGCCGCGGCGATCATGCTGTTTCTCCTGCTCGGTCATTACACCCGCCGCGAAACCGTCACTGGCCAACTGGTGCCCAACAGTGGCGTGCTCACGGTCGCAGCACCCGGCGTGGGCACGGTGACGCGCCTGCTTGTTCGCGGCGGCCAACACGTTGAGGCCGGCGACGCGCTACTTGAGCTGTCCAGCAAGCAGGACAGCACGGCACTCGGCGATACCCACACCCTGGTGGCGCAACAACTCGACATCCAGCGCGCGCGTCTGCGCAGCGACCTCGCCAACCAGAATCAACTCGCCACGCAGCAGGCGGATGCCCTGCGCGCCAAGGTCGTGCTTCTGCAAGCGCAGCTCAAGCAGATCGATGGGCAATTGGCGCTGCAGCAACAGCAGGTCAGCAGCAACCAGCAGTTGCTGGCGCGGATCAAGCCACTCGGCGTCAAGGGCTACGTCTCGGCGGTGCAGATCCAGCAGCAGACCACTGCTGTGCTTAATGCGCAGGCGCAGTACAAGCAGTTGCGACGCCAGCAACTCGAGGCGCGCCAGCAACTGGACAGCGCCGACCAGCAACTGGCGCAGCTGCCGCTGGATGAGGCGACCAAACGCAACGACACCGAGCGCCAGTTGGCTGCGCTCACCCAGTCCATAGCGCAGAACGAGCAGCAGCGCGCGATCGTCTTGCATGCGCCGCGCGCTGGCGTGGTCTCCACCGTGCTGCTGAAGCCCGGGCAGATGGTCAGTGCCGGCCAGCCGCTGTTGTCGATCCTGCCGGCCGGTTCGCTGATGCAGGCACAGTTGCTGGTGCCCAGCCGCGCCATCGGCTTCATCGAGCCGGGCAGCCGCGTGGTGATGCGCTATCAGGCGTTCGCCTACCAGAAGTTCGGCCAGCAGTACGGCCACGTCACCGACATCTCGCGCAGCGCGCTGAGCCCCGCCGACGTGGCGACACTCATCGGCGAGCGGCCGCAGACCGCGCAGCCGATGTATCGCGTGCAGGTGGCGCTGGACAGCCAGCACGTGCTGGCCTACGGCAAGCCCGAACCGGTCAGGCCCGGCATGGCGCTGGAGGCCGACATCCTGATCGATCGTCGCCGCCTGATCGAGTGGGTGTTCGAGCCGCTGTACGGCATGGCGCATCATCTGGCGGGAGGGTCCGCGCATGGCTGATGGCGGCCAGCAGGCACGCTCAAAGGAGCGTTCGCGCGGCTATCGTGTCGCCTTGCAGTTCGGCTGGCGCCGGGCGCTGCCGATGATGCTGCAGACCGAAGCCGCCGAATGCGGCGTGGCTTGCCTGGCGATGGTCGCGCGCTTCCACGGCCACGACGTCGACCTGGTCGGCCTGCGCCGGCGCTTCTCCACTTCGCTCAAGGGCGCCACCCTGGCGCGGGTGATGGCGATGGCTGGCCAGCTCGGCCTCACCTGCCGCCCGCTGAAACTGGAGCTGGAAGAGCTGGCGCAGCTCAAGACCCCGTGCGTGCTGCACTGGGACCTCAATCACTTCGTGGTGCTCAAGCGCGTGGGCAAGCGCAGCGTGGTGATCCACGACCCGGCATGTGGCATCCGCAAGCTGAGCCTGCGCGAGGTGTCTGCGCATTTCACCGGTGTGGCGTTGGAGCTGAGCCCGGCCGCCGACTTTGCGCCGGTCGTCGAGCGCCAGGCGGTGTCCCTGCGTGCGTTGACCGGCACCGTCCGCGGCCTGCTGCCCGCGCTGGGGCAGATCCTGCTGCTGGCGCTGGCGCTGGAGGTGTTCGCGCTGGTCGGCCCGTTCTACATGCAATGGGTGCTCGACCAGGTGCTGGTCTCCGCCGATCGCGACCTGCTGACCCTGCTCGGCCTGGGCTTCATCGGCGTGGCGATCTTCTCGGCGATCATCACGGCGGCGCGTTCGTGGGCGGTCACCTGGTTGGGTGCCACGCTCAACGTGCAGTGGGCCAGCAACCTGTTCAACCACCTGATGCACCTGCCGCTGGATTGGTTCGAAAAGCGCCACGTGGGCGACGTGGTGTCGCGCTTCGGCTCGATCCAGACGATCCAGCGCACGCTCACCACGCAGTTCATCGGCTCGCTGCTGGACGGCGTGATGTCGCTGGTGACCCTGGTGGTGATGGCGTTCTACAGCCTCGGGCTCACCGCGCTCGTCGTCGGCCTGTTCGCCGCGTACGGCCTGCTGCGCTGGGCCTTCTTCAACCCGCTGCGCCGGGCCAACGAGGAGCAGATCGTCTACGGCGCCCGCCAGCAGAGCGAGCTTCTGGAATCCATCCGCGGCGCCATGCCGATCAAGCTGGCCAACAAGCAGGACGAGCGGCTGGGCCGCTACGCCAACGCCACGGTGGAAACCGCCAACCGCGGCATTGGCATCCAGCGCCTTGGCATCGCCTTCACGCTCGGCAACCAGCTGATGTTCGGCATCGGCCGCGTGGCAATGATCTGGATCGCCGCCGTGCTGGCGCTGGATGGCAAGTTCTCCGCCGGCATGCTGATCGCCTTCATCGCCTACGCCGACCAGTTCACCAGCCGCGCGGCCGGACTGATCGACAAGTGGGTGGACTTCAGCATGCTCAAGCTGCATGCCGAACGCGTGGCGGATATCGCCCTCACCGCACCGGAGAAGGCCGCCGATGCCGGGTGGACCGGACCAGTCCCCGAGGCCAGCATCGAGCTGCGCAACGTGAGCTTCCGCTACGCCGATGGCGAGCCGTGGATTCTCAAGGACTGCAACCTGCGCATCGAAGCGGGTGAGTCCGTCGCCATCGTCGGCCCAAGCGGCTGCGGCAAGAGCACCCTGGCCAAGATCGTGCTGGGCCTGCTGCAACCCACCGAAGGCGAAGTCCGCTTCGGCGGCATCGACATCCGCAAGCTGGGCCTGGACACCTATCGCCAGTGGATCGGCGCGGTGATGCAGGACGACCAGCTGTTCGCCGGCTCCATCGCCGACAACATCAGCTTCTTCGACCCCGATGCCACACCCGTGCGGATCGAGGCCGCCGCGCGGCTCGCGGCCATTCACGACGACATCGTAGCCATGCCGATGGGATATCAGAGCCTGGTGGGGGATATGGGTTCCAGTCTGTCGGGTGGGCAGAAGCAGCGGGTGATCCTGGCAAGGGCACTGTATCGGCGGTCGAAGCTGCTGGTGCTGGATGAGGCGACCAGTCATTTGGATGTAGCGCGTGAGCGCCAGATCAATGCCGCTGTGCAGCGGCTGTGTATCACGCGCATCGTGATTGCGCATCGACCGGAGACGGCCGCTAGTGCGCGGCGAGCGCTATCCGTTGCACACGGCGCGGTGCAAAATATTTCGTTACGTCCGCATGGAGTGGATGTAGCGGAGTAGCCGAGGCCAAGACGGCATCGTATTCTTGGTTCAAAAAGGGAGCTATGTGATGTACTGTTTATCTAATATCAATACCGAATTTGTTGTGGGTGGGATCGCACCCGTCAACACGACTCCGCCTGGGCTGGATGCAGAGCAAACGGAAGCAGCAGAAAAAGCTCAAGCGGAGCTTGTTAGCGGACTGGTCGACTTTGCAGTTGGATTGTGGGATGGTCTCACTAAGTGAAGGCGTAACTCTATCAAAAACTCTGTCCAAATTTGACGGGAGTATATGAAATGTTGGAACTTTCACAGGCGGATATCGTGAATGTCTGCGGCGGCGACGTTGTGGATAAATCAGATCCACTTTATAAAGTTGGTCACGCAATAGGTGAGACTATAAAGGCGGTCGGTGAAGTTGCTGCAGTGGCGGCACTGGCTATTGCAGCATTTGCAACCGGTGAAGCGTCCTAAGCTGGCCTTGTGATAAGGGGGCCTTGTTCCGCCCTGTTCGGGCAGAACAAGGCTTTTGCCGTTTGTCAAAATGACCGTGCGAGCCCATCTCGATACCTGATTAGTGTCGAACATCAGTTGCCATTTCACCGTTCGCCCTGAGTGTAGGTGCGTAGCGCCGAAGTCGAAGGATGTCGGACGTCGGGATTTCGACTTCGCTTGCTGATGCAAGCTACGTTTAGCATGAAAGGGTATTTCCGAATCGGGGTTTGACACTAATCAGGTATCGAGAATTTGATCGATATCAAGAAGCCTAAATTACCTCATTGTACGAGTAACCAAGTCATGATAGCTAGCAAAAAAAATCTATACGCAGAGGTCTGCCTTCTTGTTCTTGGCGGATTCTATCTGTGTTACCACGGTGCGGCGGCATTATTCCACATGATCGAGAGTGTATCTAGTATGCCACTAGATTCAGTTAATGCAGATTTAATGCTGGTAGAAGGGGCGTTGAGCGCGGGATTTCCCTTGGTTATAGGGCTTGGGCTGCTTATATTGGCCTATTCAAGAATAGTAAATTCAGAATTGCGCAAAGTGTAAAAGGTGGCGCCTGATTAGCTTTCTTGTCTTGAGGCGTTGGGTCATGCCTTGTGCGGCAACATCGCACGTATCCGGCCGATATCTCCAAGAAAGGAAGAGCATGAGGGGCGCACCGGCTACGCGGTAAGCCGTTGTCTGTTCCCTTGTGCAAGTCATGCTTGACGGCCACTCATGTGTATTGGTGTAATGATACACATGGATGCATCGCTGCTTACCGTGCAACCCTCCGCTTCCGAGCCGATCTATCGACAGATCGTGGAGCAGTTGCGGCGCCTGATCGCCGGTGGCCAGTTGGTGGCCGGTGAACTGTTGCCGTCGGTGCGCGAGGTGGCGGGTTTTCATGCGATCAATCCGATGACGGTGTCGCGGGCCTACGGGCTGGCCGAGAGCGAGGGCTTGCTGGAACGGCTGCGCGGCAAGGGCATGGTGGTGGCGGCAACGCGTCGTTCGGGCCAGACCGAAAGCCAGCGACTGGCTCTGCTGGAACCGCAGCTGGCGGCGCTGGCGCGGCATGCGGGAGAACTGGAGTTGCCGGCTGAGGCGGTACTGGACCGGCTCGGCCGCTTGATGAGGAGTCGAGGATGAATGCCATGCTTCACGAAGCGAATGCCGTGGACGTCGAGCCGCTAGTGGCGCGCGGGTTGACCCACTGCTACGAGGGCAGCAACGTGCTGTGCGGGGTCGATCTGGCGCTGGAGCCGGGCTCGGTGCTGGGCCTGATCGGGCGTAACGGTGCGGGCAAGTCGACCCTGATCCGCGCCATGCTGGGCCTGCTCGAACCGCTGTCCGGTGCGGCGTTCGTGTTCGGCGAGCCGGCGCTGAAATTGAGCGATGCGGTCAAGGCCCGCCTGGCCTATGTGCCGCAGCAGCCGGAGGCGCTGGCTTGGCTCACCGCGCAACAGATGCTGGATTATGTGGGGCGCTTCTACCCGCGCTGGGACGCCGGCTTTGCGCGCAACACGCTGGAGCGCTGGAAGATCCAGCCGAACAAGCTGCTGGCCAAATTGTCGCCTGGCGAACGCCAGCGCGTGGACCTGATCCGTGCGCTTGCCTCGCAGCCGGAACTGCTGGTGCTGGACGAGCCCGCCGCCGCGCTCGACCCCGTCGCGCGCCGCGAACTGTTGCGCGAGGTGGCGATGCGCGCCGGCGAGAACGGCACTACGGTGCTGTTCTCCACCCACATCGTGTCCGACCTGGAGCGCGTGGCCTCCGAGATCGCGTTCCTGCACGAGGGCAGGTTGCTGCTGCGTTGTGGCGTGGACGAGGCCAAGGAACGCTACGCCCGCCTGTGGCTGCCGGCCGCGGCAAACGTCGCCGCACCGATCCCCTCGCTCAGCCGGCGCCGCCACGACGACGGCAGCTTCAGCCTGGTGGTGGCGCGCGATGCCCGGGACCGTTGGCCGGAAGCGGCGAACCTGCCCGGCGCGCGCGTCGATGCGCTGGGGTTGGAGGATCTGTTCGTGGAGATCGCGGAGTGACGTCGTTCCTGCAATTGCTGATGCTGCCGTGGATGGCATGGTCGCAGCGCATGCGGCGCATCATCGCGAGGACCTTGCTGGTCATCCTCTGCCTGGCCATTGCCGGCTACGTCCTGCTTCGGCGCTCGGCCGGGGCCGGGCCCGGTCTGGCGCATGGCCTGGCCGTCATCGATTGCCTGTTCTGGGCCGCCGTGGTGCCGCGCGCGCTGGTGCTGGCGAACGAGGCACGCCGGCTGCGCCTGCCGGTGCTGGAACGCGCAGCGGCGATCAGCACCGTGTTGTATGCCGCGCTCACCATCGTCTTGCCAGCAGTCGTGGTGGCCATGCTGGGTGGCAGCGGCGTGGTGGCGTTGGCCGAACTTGCACTGGGTGCGGGTATCGGCATGGGCTATGCCGCCTTGCCGCTCTGGCTCGGCATCTGGGCCTGCCTGGCGCCCCTGCTCGACGACCACCTGGGTGCATGGCTGCCCATGCCGGCCAGCGATCCGGTGGGCTTTCTGCACTGGGCCGCGCCGGTGGCTGCAGTGCTGTGGGCCATGATTGCGCTGTGCTGGCGTCGGGCCGCGCGCTGCGACGACGACGCTTCGCGCTGGCTCAAACCATTGGCGTTGCGCTGGCGCGCGCTGTCCGCACAGGGCCGCAATGGCGCAAGGCTGGAAGCCGAACTGCTGCGCCGGCGCAGCTCCCGGATGCAGCCGGGAATCGATCTGCGCCGCGTCGGGCCTGACTACCTGGTGCGTGGCCTGCGCGTGGCGCTGGGAGGTTGGGGCGTGCCGCAGACGGTGGCTAGTCGCCTGCGTCAGGCTGGCCTGGTGTTGCTCAACGTGTTGTTCGCCTTCGCACTGCTGGCTGCGCTGCGCCACGTGTCGAACGATCAGCCCCGCGCCATCGCGTATACCGTCGTGCTCTCCATGCTCGCTAGCGCACCGGTCATCGCCTTTGCCCTGGGTTTGTTCGGCGCCGTGTTGGGCCCGGTGCGCGCCGACGCGCTGCGCGCCCGCTGGAGCCGCGACAATGCGGAGTTGGCGGTACTGGCCCTGCTGCCGGGCGTCGGCGGTGCCGCGCACGCCAAGCGCGCCCTGCTCAAGGCCAGCGTGCTGCCAACGCTGCTGGCGCAGGCGGCGCTGCTCGCGGGCATGCTGGGCGTGGCGCTGTGGGCGCATCTCCCCGGCGGCAATGCCGCCTTGCTGCTGCTCGCCCAGGGCGGTGGCATGCTGGCCACCTTTGCGCTGTCCGTGGCCGCGTTGGGTGGCACGGCGTGGCATCGTGGCTGGCAAAGCCTACTCATCATTGCCGCCATCGTACTGATGTTGACCACCACCGGCGCGGCGCTGTTCCGGTTCGGCGACAACCTGCTGGCGCAGCGGCTCGCCCTCTCGCCGATCTTCCTCGCGCTGTGGATCGCGCTGCTGGCGACCCTGCTGGCCATCGGCCGTCGCGGCTGGCGTGCGTTCTGGCGCCAGCCGCATCCGTTCCTGCCGCATGGGTGAGCGATGACCATGAGGAACGCCCGCTCCCGCAAGGTGACGCCGACCACCGCCATCGCCATGCCCTGGCACACCACGCATCCTTCGCTGCGCTGGATCGGCGGCGTGGTCTACCTGCTGCTGTGCATCGGTGCACTGGCCTGTGCGCTACTCATCCCGGGTCGGCATGGCTGGCTGTACGGGATGGTGGTCTACGGCTTTGGCGCGGCCTATTTCTGGCAATGGGTGATGGCCGCCCTGTTGCTGGTCAGCATCGACACGCATCGCCTGCGCATCCCCGGCGTCGGGCGGTCCACTGCGACCTGCCTGGGGTTGTATGCAGCCGCGACGATCGCACTGCCTGCGGCCGTCTTCGCTGCGCGGGGTGGCGAGGCGTCCACGGTGGCTTTGTTCACCGCGCTGGCGATGGTGGCCGGTGTCGCTTCGGTGCTGTTGCGGCGGCGATACGTCATGGCGCTGGCCTTCCTGCCGGCGCTGGCGGTCGGATTGCGGCCCGTGATCCAGCTGCCGTTTCCCGGGCAGCCCGGCTTCCTGGTGTGGGGAACGGCCGTCCTGATCGTGTTGCTCGCGGTCGACGTGTTGCGCTGGCGCCATCTGTTGCGGGCCGATGACACTCGTGAAGATGATGCGCAGATCGTCCGCTATGGTCGCCGCGGCGCGTTGGGTGGCCTGGGCGCCGCACCGCACGCCGGCGCGCCACGTCGCGCCAGCGTGGCGCCAACGCCACTGCGTCTGGCTGGCGTCGGTCCCGGCAAACCCGTGCTGGCCCTGCGCGTGGCGCTGGGCGAGGGCTACGCCCCGCAGGGCCTGCGCGGTCACGCGCGTCGCTTCACGCGCTTCGGCCTGCCGCTGCTGCTGTATGTCCCGGCGATGGCGATCGTGCATGCCGGGCGACCCGCTGCGCCAGGTCTTGTTTGGCGTGGGGATCGACGTCATCGGCTGGCTGGGCATCATGGGCGGCCTGATGCTGATGCTGATGGGCAGTCTGCTGCCTTGGGCGAGCTGGCGCCGTCGCCGCCCCGAGCTGGCGCTGCTGGCCCTGCTGCCGGGGTTGGGCGGCACCGTCGCGGCGCGGCATGCCCTGTTGCGCGCCACCCTGGGCCGGCCACTCATGCTGCAAACCGGGCTGCTCGCGCTGGTGCTGACCGCCGCGTTGCTGCTCCACGCCCACGCCACGCTGCTGCTCTTTGTCGTGCTGTCCCAGCTCGGTTGCGTCGCCACGGTGGCGGCCACGTCACTCGGTGTTTTCGGTGGCTGCCCGTTGCCGGGCTGGGGCATGGCGCTGGTGCTGGCCGGCATGGCTGTGCTGGTGTCCGCCAGCACCTTCGTCCCGCTGTTCGCCACGCTCGGGCATCATCCGTGGCACGCCGGGCATGCGGTGTTCGCGGCGTTGGCCGTCGCCTGGATCGTTGCGGCAGGTGCGCTGGGGTGGCTTGGCCGGCGTGGTTGGCAGGGCATGCGGGCACGACCGCATCCCTTCCTGGCGGTTTGAGCGCAAGGCTGGCGCGTCGTCCCGCAGCAACCGGAAAGGACGAAGATCGCGGAGTCTTCACCAACCAAAAGGCCCGTCGTCGACGGGCCCTTTCGTTCATGCCACGCGCAAATCAACGCAGCAGCGAGCGCAGCATCCAGGCGGTCTTCTCGTGTTCCTTGAGGCGGCCGGTGACCATGTCGGCGGTGCCGTCGTCGCCGGCGGCGTTGGCGGCCTTGAGGGCGTCGCGGGCGGTGGCGGCGACGATCTCGTGGCCTTCGACCAGCTGGCCGACCATTTCCTGCCACTCCGGCACGCCGGGCTCGTCCTTGATCGAGCTGAGCTTGGCGAACTGGCTGTAGGAACCGGGCGCGAACACGTCCAGTGTGCGGATGCGCTCGGCGACCTCGTCGGCGGCCAGCCACAGCGCGTTGTACTGGGTCTCGAACATCAGGTGCAGGCTGTTGAACTGCGGGCCGGTGACGTTCCAGTGGAAGCTGTGCGTCTTCAGGTACAGCGAGTAGGTGTCGGCGAGCAGCTTGGACAGGTGCTTGGCGACCGCTTCGCGATCCTTCTTGGCGATACCGATGGAAATGGCCATGGCGTGCTCCTTTGGGGGTGGATGCAATGAATCAACAGTAGTGGCTCGGCGCTCGCGCGGGAAATGAATCCTTCGGATGTTGGCGATAGTCGCCGACTATCGGGTCGAGGCGTGCCACCGGCTATCATGCGCAGTTCGATGAACGACCACTGCGCGCCCGCATCCGATCCCGCTGCCGATCCAGGCTTGCGCACCTTGCGCCGGCAGCTGGATGCGGTGTGCAGTCGCGACTTCGGTCGCCTGCTGGGACGTTGGCGCACGCTGTCGCGCCGACCCGACGAAAAGAAGATGGGGGCGCTGGCCGCCGATATCGAGCGCTCCGCGGCCAAACGCCGCGACCGTGCCGCGGCCAAGCCCGAAATCCGGCTGGACGAGTCGCTGCCGATCAGCGCGCGCGGCGAGGACATCGTCAAGCTGATCCGCGAACACCAGGTGGTGGTGATCGCCGGCGAGACCGGTTCGGGCAAGACCACCCAGCTGCCGAAGCTGTGCCTGGCCGCCGGCCGCGGCGAAGCGGGCATGATCGGCTGCACCCAGCCGCGTCGGCTGGCCGCGCGCTCGGTGGCGCGCCGCGTGGCGGAGGAGCTGGGCACGCCGCTGGGCGAGGTCGTGGGTTTCCAGGTGCGCTTCAACGACCAGGTGTCCGAGCGCAGCCTGATCAAGTTCATGACCGACGGCATCCTGCTCGCCGAGACCCAGGGCGATCCGTGGCTGAGTGCCTACGACACCATCATCATCGACGAGGCGCACGAGCGCAGCCTCAACATCGACTTCCTGCTCGGCTACCTCAAGCGTCTGGCGCTGAAGCGGCCGGAGCTGAAGATCATCGTCACCTCGGCGACCATCGACACCGCAAGGTTCGCCGAACACTTCGGCGGCGCGCCTGTGGTCGAGGTGGAAGGACGGGCGTACCCGGTGGAGTTGCGCTGGCGGCCGGTGGAAGCCGCAGGCAAGGGCATGCAGCAGGGCAGCGCCGAACACATCGCCGCCGTGCTCGACGAAATCACCCGCGACGATCCGCGCGGCGACGTGCTGGTGTTCCTGCCCGGCGAGCGCGAGATCCGCGACGCGCACCAGCTGCTGTCGCGCCGGCAATACCGCGAGACCGAGATCATGCCGCTGTACGCGCGGCTTTCCGCCGGCGACCAGGACCGCGTGTTCAAGCCCGGCGTGAAGCGCCGCGTGGTGCTGGCCACCAACGTCGCCGAGACCTCGCTCACGGTGCCGCGCATCCGCTACGTGATCGACACCGGCACCGCGCGGGTCAAGCGCTACAGCCAGCGCAGCCAGCTCGAGCGGCTGCATGTCGAACCGATCTCGCAGGCCGCCGCCGACCAGCGCAAGGGCCGCTGCGGCCGCGTCGGACCTGGCGTCTGCTATCGCCTCTACGACGAAGCCGATTTCGCCGGCCGCGCCGCGTTCACCGATCCGGAGCTGCTGCGCTCGTCGCTGGCCAACGTGATCCTGCGCATGCTGGCGCTGAAGCTGGGCGAGGTCGATGAGTTCCCGTTCCTGGAAGCGCCCGACCCGCGCGTGATCGCCGACGGCTTCCGCCGGCTCACCGAGATTTCCGCGATCGACGAGGCGCGCAGGCTCACCGCGATCGGCCGCACGCTGGCGCGGCTGCCGATCGACGTGCAGCTGGCGCGCATGCTGGTCGAAGGCGAGAAACTGCATGCGTTGCGCGAGCTGCTGGTCATCGTCGCCTTCCTCAGCATCCAGGACCCGCGCGAGCGGCCCGGCGATGCACGCCAGCAGGCCGACGCCGCGCACGCCGTGTTCGCCGACCCGAAGTCCGACTTCATCGGCGTGCTGAACCTGTGGCGGGCCTATCACGACGCCCACGAGGAACTGACCCAGTCGAAGCTGCGCGACTGGTGCTCGCGGCACTTCCTCAGCTTCATGCGCATGCGCGAATGGCGCGAGCTGCATCGGCAGTTGCTGCTGGTCGTTGAAGAGCTGGGCTGGCGCCTTGCTCCCTCTCCCCTGCGGGGAGAGGGTTGGGGTGAGGGAGCGGGGTCGCGGAAGACTTCACAGGCTGGTGCATCAAAGCTCGGAAAGAAAAGCAAAGGCAGGGAGGCTTCGCGCGAGCACCCGCCCCTCACCTTCCCGAAAAGGGGACTTCCTGCGGTCGCAATCCTCTCCCCGGAGGGGAGAGGAGGCGAACGCGAAGAACGAGTTATTGATCAGCAAGCTGCGATGGATCGCCTCTTCGAAGCGGTCCATCGCAGCCTGTTGGCCGGCCTGCCCACCCAGGTCGGCCGCAAGGACGAGAAGGGCATCTACCAGAGCACGCGCGAGCGCAAGTTCCAGGTGTTTCCCGGCTCGGCCCTGTCGAAGGCACCCCCGAACTGGATCTTCTCCGCGCAGATCCTCGACGTGGGCGGCCGCGTGTGGGGCATGGCGAATGCGCGGGTGGAGCCGTTGTGGATCGAGCAGCAGGCGGCGCATCTGTTGCGCATGCATTGCCGCGATGCGCACTGGTCGAAGAAGCGCGGCTGCGTGGTGGCGTACGAACAGGTCAGCCTGTTCGGCCTGGTGCTGGTGGAGAAGCGGCCGGTCACCTTCCAGCAGCAGGACCCGGCGCTGGCGCACGCGATCTTCCTGCGCGAGGCGCTGGTGCGCGGCGACATCGACGGCGCCGATCATGGACGGGCAAGTGCCGCGGGCGCAGGACGCGCAGGAGCGGCCGCGGATTTCGTGCGCGCGAACCAGCGCGTGCTGGAAGAGGCGCTGGGCATCGAGGCAAGGCAGCGCCGCGAAGGATTGATCCGTCACGAGGACGAACTGGTCGCGTTCTTCGAGGGCAAGCTGCCCGAAGAGATCGCCAGCTCGCGTGCGCTCGACGCGTGGTATCGCAAGGCCCGCCCCGCCGAACAGGCCGCGCTGCGCTGGTCGCTGGATGACGTGATGGGCGGTGGTGCCGCGCTGGATGCGAAGGCGTTTCCCGCCGCCATCGAGGTGCCGCAGAGATACAAACTGGAATACCGCTTCGTACCGGGTGACGAGGCCGATGGCGTGACCCTGCAACTGCCGCTGGCAATGTTGAATGCGCTGCCCGCGGCGCGCTGCGAGTGGCTGGTGCCGGGCCTGCTGGCGGACAAGGTGGCCGAACTGATCCGCGGCCTGCCCAGGGCGTTGCGCCGCAACTTCGTGCCGGCGCCGGATTTCGCGCGCGCCTTCATCGAGGCGGAATCGCCCCGCGACGAGTCGCTGGTCAAGGCGCTGGCCGCCTTCCTGAAACGCGCTACCGGCGTCGACATCGGCGCCGGCGAGTTCGCCGGCATCGAATTGCCGCCGCATTTCCTGATGCGCTACCGCCTGCATGACGAGCGCGGCAAGACGCTGGCCAGTGGCCGCGACCTGGCTGCGCTGCGTGGGCAGTGGGAAGGCCAGGCGCGTGAGGCGTTCTCGCGCAAGACCGATATCGAGCTGACTCGCGAAGACGTGGCCAGCTGGGATTTCGAGGCGATCCCTGCGCAGGTGCGTTCGGACGCCGGCCTCACCGCGTTTCCGGCCCTGGTCGACCTGGGCGAGACGGTGGCGCTGCGCGTATTCGAGCGCAGCGACGAATCGCGCGCGGCGCATGCCGCCGGCGTGGTGCGGCTGCTGCGCAACGCACTGGCCAGCGAGGCGAAGCAGGCGCGCCGGAGATTGCCGATCGGCAACGCGCTGGCGTTGAAATACGCGCCGCTCGGCGGCGTCGACGGCCTGCGCGAAGACCTGCTCGAAGGCGGCTTCACCGATCTGCTGGAACGCCACGCACTGGACGTGCGTACCGCCGGCGCGTTCGAGGCGCTGCGCACGCAGTGTTCGCGCGAACTGTTCGGTGCCGGCGTCGAGCGGCTCAAGCTGGCCGAGCCGATCATCGAGGCGCAGGCCGAGGCAAAGCCCTGGCTCGAGCCGCCGCTGCTCGGCTTCGCCCGCGCCAGCTACGACGACCTGCGCGAACAATTCGACGCGCTGCTCGTGCCTGGTTTCCTGCGCGAGCTGCCGCCTTCACGGCTGGCGCATTATCCACGCTACCTCAAGGCGATGCGCCTGCGTGGCGAACGCTTGCGCCAGGACCCGGCGAAGGACCAGCAACGCATGCTGCAGGTGCTGCCGTACTGGCGCGCGTACCTGCAACACCGCGCCGCCGGCGGCGACCCGGCCGAACTGGCCGAGTTGCGCTGGCTGATCGAGGAATGGCGCGTGTCGCTGTTCGCGCAGGAGCTGAAGACCGCCGAGCCGGTGTCGGCCAAGCGGCTGGCGAAGGCGCTGGCCGCGCTCGCGTGAGCGGCCGGATCAGCGCACGCGTTCCACGTGCACGCTGCCGTTGCAGCCGGACACGTACATCAGCCAGTTGCCCATCATCGAGGGTTTGACCTTGGTCGAGGGATTGTCGGCAGTCATGCACGACACATTGTCCGAGCCGATCTGCCGCCAGACCTGTCCGTTGTCCAGGGTGTACTCGTTGTTGCCGCTCCAGCCGTCGAAGTGGCCCTTGATGCGGGTCTCGATCTTCTCGCGCTTGGCATCGCTCGCGTAGAACACCGGCTTGCCGCTGGCACTGACCATCTTGGTGGTGGTCTTGGCGTGCGTGCGCAGCCAGGCGTCGAGATTCTGCAGTTCCTGCGGCGAGAGTTTGTCCAGGCCAGCGGCCTTGAACTCGGAAGGACTCATGCGTTGCTGCAGGTCGCCGGACGTCTGCTGCGCGTACACGGCGCAGCACGGGAGGGCCAGCAACAGCGGGAGACAGCGTGCGCGGAAGGACATGGGGATTTCCTCGAAGCCGGAATGGCGAATCCCGATTCTGCCCGCCAAGCGGCCCGAGGCCAAGCGCCGCAGGCCGCCCGCCGCGACCATGCCACTACAATGGCCGCCATCATGGCCCCGCGCACTCATTCAGGCAGCCTCGCCGCATGGCGCAAGCGCGCCGACACGCTGTCACCCGATCTGGCCGATGCGCTGGAGGCCTGCGGCGAGCATCCGGTCGACCAGGCCGAGTGCGGCGACACCCTCGACCTGCTCGGCATGCTCGGTTGTGACGCGTCGACCCAGGCGGCGGCGTTGTGGTTCGAGCTGGCGCGCGTCGATCCGGCGTTGTGGGCTGCGCGCGGCCCGGGCCTGCCGGCGGACGTGCAGCGCCTGGTCGCCGGCCAGCAGGCGGCCGAACAGGTGTGGACCTTGCACGCGCAGCGCGCACCCGGCGGGGCGACCGAAGGCCTGCGCCGGCTGTTGCTGGCGATCGTGCGCGACCTGCGCGTGGTGTTCGTGCTGCTGGCGCGCCAGCTCGCGCGGATGCGCGCCGCGGCGTCGCTGCCGCCGGAGCAGGCTGCCGCGCTGGCGCGGTTGAGCCGCGACATCCATGCCCCGCTGGCCAACCGGCTCGGCATCTGGCAACTGAAATGGGAGCTGGAGGACCTGGCGTTCCGCCACCTGCAGCCGGACACCTATCGCCGCATCGCCCAGCTGCTCGACGAGCGCCGCGTCGATCGCGAGGCATTCATCCGCCAGTCGCTGGACGAGCTGAAACAGGCGCTGGACGCCGCCGGCCTGCAGGCCGACCTGGCGGGGCGGCCCAAGCACATCTACTCGATCTGGAAAAAGATGCAGCGCAAGTCGCTGGATTTTTCCGACCTCTACGACATTCGCGCGGTGCGCGTGCTGGTCGACAGCGTCACCGAGTGCTACGCCGCGCTGGGCGTGGTGCACGCGCTGTGGCCGCACCTGCCGAACGAGTTCGACGACTACATCGC
The DNA here is from genome assembly GCF_052978205.1 of Rhodanobacter sp. UC4452_H20. The sequence continues at coordinate 3,760,035 of NZ_CM129662.1, forward strand.
GCGGCCCAAGCCCAACGGTTACCAGTCGCTGCACACCGCGGTGGTCGGGCCGCAGGGCAAGACGCTGGAGGTGCAGATCCGCACCCACGAGATGCATCGCGCCAACGAACTGGGCGTGGCCGCGCACTGGCGCTACAAGGAGGGTGGCGGCAGCGACGCCGAGTTCGAGGCCAAGATCGCCTGGATGCGCAAGCTGCTGGAGCCGCGCAGCGGCGACGACAGCAACCTCGCCGCCGAGCTGCAGACCGAGCTGCTGGAAGACCGCGTCTACCTGCTCACCCCCAAGGGCGAGGTGTTCGACCTGGCACGTGGCGCCACCGTGCTGGATTTCGCCTACCTGGTGCACACCGAGGTCGGCCACCGCTGCCGCGGCGCCAAGGTCAACGGCCGCATCGTGCCGCTGACCTTCCAGCCGCAGAGCGGCGACCGCGTGGAGATCCTCACCACCAAGGTCGCCGAACCCAGCCGCGACTGGCTCTCGCCGCACCATGGCTACCTCAACACCGCGCGGGCGAAGGACAAGGTGCGCGCGTGGTTCCGCCGCATCGCGCACGACGCCAACCTCGGCGTCGGGCGCGCCATGCTCGAGCGCGAACTGAAGCGCCTGGCGCTGCCCGCCGCCGACATCGGCAAGCTGCCCGCCCAATTCCACCTGCAGACGCAGGACGAGCTGCTGATCGCGCTGGCACTGGGTGAGGTCACGCCCGGCCAGATCGCCCGCGTGCTGCAGGAGTCCGTGCAACCGCCGCCGCCCGCGCCGGCACCGCCGCCGGCGCGGCCGGCCACGCTGGACCAGGGCGCGCTGAGCATCGAAGGCGTCGGCAACCTGCTTACCACGCTGGCGCGCTGCTGCCAGCCGCTGCCGGGCGACGCGGTACGCGGCTACATCACCAAGGGCCGCGGCGTTTCGGTGCATCGTGCCGATTGCGGCAGCCTGGCGCGGCTCGCGCGGCGCGACCCGGACCGGGTGATCGAGGTGAGCTGGGGCCACGTCGCCAGCCAGGCTTACGAGGTGGACATCGAACTGCGCGGCTACGACCGCAAGGAGCTGCAGAAAGACGTCACCAACCTCATCAGCAACGCCGGCACCCACATCATCGCCTCGTCCAGCCGCTCGCGTCCGCAGACCGGCGAAGTGGAGATGCGCTACACCCTGCGCGTGCGCGATTTCGAACAGCTGTCCACCCTGCTGGGCAAGCTGCTGGCGCTGCCCAACGTCACCGAAGTGCGCCGCATCAGCGCCTAGCGCGGCGCCGGGCGCCGAGCCGCCCTCGCCAGCAGCGCTGGACGCTGAACGCCGGTATCGCGCAGGCCGGGCCGTCCGGTCGCGCGATGTTAAGCTGCGACCGCTTATCGCCAGTGCCATGAATCATGAGCAGCCGCCGCAACCCGCATGATGCCCGGCCACCGAACCGCAGCGAGCCCACCCTGGGCGACCTCGATCAGGTGGAGGGCAAGCCGCGCGCGTCCGCTGCCGATGGCCTGCCGCGGGTCACCGTGGAAAGGCGTCGTGCCCGCGGGATTCGCACCGCGGCATCGCGCGGGCGTCGCGGCTGGCTGCTGCCGATCTTGATCCTGCTGGTCGTCGCGCTCGGCGCGGCGCTCTGGTTCAGCCAGAACCGGCTGCGCGGCATGTTGCCGCGCACCGACCTCAACAGCGTGCTGGCGCAGGCGCAGCAGGCGCTGGACGCGGGCCACCTGGATGGCGAGGACGGCACCAGCGCGCGCGAACTGTTCCAGCAGGTGGCGGCCAGCGAGCCGGACAACGATCGCGCCCGCGACGGCCTGCGCCAGGTTGGCCAGGCCGAGTTGTCGCAAGCCGATGCGGCGCTGCAGGCAGGCCGGCTGGATGAGGCCACCCAGCGCGCCACGGTCGCCCGCGAACTGCTCGGTGGCGGGCGCGACGTGGATCGCCTCGACATGCTCATCCGCCAGGCGCAGGCGGGCCAGATGCACACCGGCGACCTGGTCGACCAGGCCAAGCAGGCATTGGCGCAGGGCAAGCTGGATGGTGCCGACGGCGCCGGCGCGCTCTACCAGCGCGTGTTGCGCACCGACCCGGACAACGCAGTGGCCGCGCACGGGCTGGACCAGGTCGCCAACGCGCTGGCGGTGCAGGCACACGACGCGCTGGAGGCGGGCGACCTGGCCAAGGCCGATCCGCTGGTGCTGCAGATCGCCGCGCTGCGGCCGAACAACGGCTCGCTGCCGGCGCTGCGCGCGCTGCAGGCGCAGCGGCGCCAGCAACAGGATGGCGCGGTAAAGGATGCCATTGCCCAGGGCCGTGAGGCCTTGCGCGACGGCCGCATCGCCGGCTCCGGCGACGACACCGCGCTGGCGCACTTCAGGGCTGCGTTGGCGCTTGATCCGGACAGCGAGGAGGCCAAGGCCGGGCTGGGCGACGTGGCGCAGGCGCTGACCGTGCAGGCGAATGCGGCGATGGATGACGGCGATCGCGCGCAGGCGGCCAAACTGCTCGGCCAGGCGAATGCGCTGGCGCCGAAGTCGGCCGATCTGGCCGCCGCCCGCGCGCGGCTGCAGAGCAAGCCGCCGGCGAGCAAGCCACCCGCGGACGAACCCGCCGAGACGGTGCACGCGGCCGACGAGGCCCCGGTGGTCGCCGCCGCGTTGTCGCCGCAGCAAAGCGCAGCCGTGGCCCAACTGGTGCAGCGCGCGCAGCAGGCCACCGCCAGCGGCAACATCATGATGCCGCCCGGCGACAGCGCGTACGACCTGTACCGCAGCGCGCTGGCGATCGACGGCAACGACGTGCTTGCGCGGCAGGGCCTGCAGGCCTTGCCGGGCCGGGTCGAACAGTTGTTCAAGCAGGCCCTCGCGGCCGGCCAGCTGAAGCAGGCCGGCGACATGCTGGCCAACCTGGGCGAATTGGCGCCGGGCGATCCGGCACAGCTGGGGCTGAGCAACCAGCTGGCCAGCGCCTGGGTCGATCGGGCCCAGCAGCAGCTCGATGGCGGCGACCGCATCGGCGCCGGCCAGTCGCTCGCGCGCGCGCGTAAGCTCGCGCCCAACCATCCGCGCGTGACCGAGCTCGCCGCGCGACTGCAGGGCAATCCGTGAGGCCGGCATGACGGTGCTGGTCGTCGGCGGCAGCAGCCAGATCGGCCACTTCGTCCTGCCGCACCTGCGCGCCACCGGTGAGCCGGTGCTGGCGCTGAGCCGGCATCCGCGGCCCGCGCGCGACGGGGTGCAGTGGCTGCGCGGTAACCTGCCGCACGACATGCCGACGTTGCCCGAACTGTCGGCAATCATCAGTTTCGGTCCCTTGCTGGCGTTGGCCGAATGGCTGGCCCGTGCCAGCCTGGTCGGCGCGCCGAGGGTGGTGGCCACCAGTTCGATGAGCGCCGAAAGCAAGCGGGATTCGGTGGTGCCGGCCGAGCGCGCGATCGCGCGCCAGCTGCGCGAGGGCGAGGCTGCGCTGGCCACCGCCTGCGCCCGCCACGGCTGCGCGTGGACCGTGCTGCGGCCGACCCTGGTGTATGGCGCCGGGCTCGATCGCAGCCTCACCCCGATCGCGCGCCGTGCGCTGCGCACGCGGTTGTTTCCGATCCCGGCCGCGCGTGGCCTGCGCCAGCCGGTGCATGCCGACGACGTCGCGCAGGCAGTGCTGGCCGCGCTGGATTGTCCCGCCTCGGCGGGACGCATCGTGCCGATCGGCGGCGGCGAACGGCTGCCGTATCCGCAGATGTTCGCGCGCGTGCGCGACAGCCTGCCGCGCGCCACCGTGACAGTGCCGCTGCCAGCCTGGTTGTTGCGGCTGCTTGCTCGCACGTGCCCGCCGCTGCGTGGCCCGCTGAGCCGGCTGGACCGCGATCTGGTCGCCGACAACGGCGAGTTGCAGCGCTTGCTGGGCATTCACCCGCGGCCGTTTCGGCCGGATGCGGGGACGTGGCAGCCACCGGCGTAGGGCGGGCATGGCCCGCCGCCCGGAACGCCAAGGCATGCCCAAAACCGGCGGGCAGTGCCCGCCCTACCATCCACATGCCCGGGAATTGCCCGCAAAACCGCCGCGGCGTTCATGGGCGCGCCGGGATGCACGCCCTATCATCGGGAAACCTGATCGCCGGATTCCGCCGCCCTTGAGCTTCCTCGACCGTACCCGTTCCCTCGCCCGCCGCAGCTGGCCGTGGCTGCGCATTCCGTGCTGGATCGGCCTGGGCCTGCTGGTCGGTTTCGTGTTGCCGTACGTGCTGGTGCTCAACAAGCGCGTGCAGGATCGTTTCAACGACCTGGTGTTCGCGGTGCCCACGCGGGTGTATGCGCGGCCGCTGCCGCTGCAGGCCGGCGAGCCGATGACCAGCGCCGCGCTGGAACTGGAACTGACCTTCGCCGGCTACAGCCACGACGGCAAGGGCCAGGTGCCCGGCAGCTGGATGAAGCAGGGCAGCCGCTACACGATCTCCTCGCGTGGCTACGCCGGCCCCGACGGCGGCGAGTTGCCCAAGCGCATCGTGGTGACCCTGGGCGGCGGCGAGGTGGCCTCGGTGCACACCGCGGCGGACAAGCAGCCGATCAAGCAGACCCATCTCGACCCGGCGCGCATCGCCACGCTGTACGGCGCCAGCCAGGAGGAGCGACGCTTCGTGCAGTTGCGCGACGTGCCGCCGCTGCTGGTCAAGGGCCTGCAGTCGGTCGAGGACCGCAATTTCAAGAACAACATCGGCATCGACTTCGGCGCGATCGCGCGCGCGGCGCTGGCCAACCTGCGTGCCGGCCACACCGTGCAGGGTGGTTCCACGCTGACCCAGCAGCTGGTGCGCAACCTGTTCCTGAGCCGCGACCAGACCTTGACGCGCAAGATCAACGAGGCGCTGATGTCGCTGCTGCTGGAGGCGCACTACAGCAAGGGGCGCATCCTGGAGGCCTACGTCAACGACGTGTTCCTGGGCCAGCAGGGGGCGCAGGCGGTGCACGGTTTCGGCGCCGCGTCGGAGTTCTATTTCGGGCGCCGGCTGCAGGAGCTGCGGCCGCAGGAGATCGCCTTGCTGGTCGGCCTGGTGAAGGGGCCGAGCTACTACGACCCGCGCCGCGCACCCAAGCGCGCCCTGGCGCGGCGCAACCTGGTGCTGCAGGAGTTCTTCGACACCGGCCTGATCAGCGCCGCGCAGCTCAATGCGGGCCAGGCTGCGCCGCTGGACGTGATCAAGAACGGCCAGCTGCCGCACAACCGCTTCCCCGCGTTCATGGATCTGGTGCGCAAGCAGATCACCACCGACTTCGACGAGAAGGCGTTGCGCGAAGGCAACCTGTCGATCTTCACCACGCTGGACCCGGCCGCGCAGCTGTACACCGAGCAGGCGATCACCAGTTCGCTCAAGGGCCTGGGCAAGCGCGGCGACGGCGTGCAGGCGGCGGCGGTGGTGACCGATGCGCACACCGGCAGCGTGCTTGCCGTGGTCGGCAACCGCAATCCGGGCGAGCCGGGTTTCAACCGCGCGCTGGACATCCGCCGGCAGATCGGCTCCACGATCAAGCCGTTCGTCTACCTGGTCGCGCTGACCCAGCCCGAGCGCTGGAACCTGGCCAGCATGATGGACGACAGCCCGATCAGCATGCGCCAGCCCAACGGCAGCATGTGGACGCCGCAGAACGACGACCACCGCAGCCATGACCCGCTGATCATGGTCGATGCGCTGGCGCATTCGTGGAACCTCGCCACGATCCATCTCGGCATGGCGGTGGGCTTGCCGCGTATCCGTGCGTTCCTCGAATCGTTCGGGCTCACCGACGTCAATCCCAGCCCCTCGCTGCTGATCGGCGCGCTGGACCTGTCTCCGCTGCAGGTGGCGCAGCTCTATCAGTATCTGGCGGCGGATGGTCACGCCTTGCCGCTGCTGGCGGTGCGCGGCGTGCTCGACGGCAGCGGCCGCACGATCAAGCGCTACCAGGTGCAGCCCGGTCCCGGCGAATACCAGGAGGCGGTGCGGCTGACCACCTGGGCAATGCAGCAGGTGGCCGAGTACGGCACCGCCAGCGCGATCGGCAACTCCGCGCTGGCCTCGCTGCACGCCGCCGGCAAGACCGGCACCAGCAACGACATGCGCGACAGCTGGTTCGCCGGCTTCACCGGCGACCACCTGGCGGTGTTCTGGATGGGCCGCGACGACAACAAGCCGACCACGCTGTTCGGCGCCAGCGGCGGCTTGCGCGCCTGGCGCGACCTGTTCGCCAAGCTGCCCACCACGCCATTGTCCGCCGCGCCGGGACCGGGCCTGGAAATGGCCTGGATCAACCCCGCCGATGGCCGCCGCACCGAGCCGCAATGCCAGGGCGCGCAGCAGGTGCCGGTGGTCGCCGGCAGCCTGCCGGCCGATGCCGAGGGCTGCTTCTGGCAAAGCCTGTTCGGCGGCGACACCGCCACCCCCGCTCCCTCGACCACCACGCCGTGACCATGCCCATGACTTCCCGACGCCTCGCGCCGCTGCTGCTGTCGGCGCTGCTTGCCACCCTGGCCGGCTGCAGCTTGTTTCGTTCCGCGCCGGCACCAGCGCCGGCGGCCGTGCCGGAGCATGACGCGGTGGCGGCGATCCGTGCCGCCGGCGCGCACGACGATTCGGTCATCGACGTGAAGCCGCTGCGCGACCCGGCCGTGGATGCGCTGATGGTCCAGGCGGAACAGGACGAACGCAGCGGCAACTACACTGCCGCCGCCGCCACGCTGGACAAGGCGCTGCAGATCAGCCCCGATGCGCCCGACCTGCTGCAGGAGCGCGCCGAGATCGCGATCCGGCTGAAGAATTTCGTGCGCGCCGAAAAGCTGGCGCACAAGTCGTGGACGCTGGGCCCGCGCCTTGGTCCGCTGTGCGCGCGCAACTGGCAGACCATCGTCGAGACCCGCTTGCAGGCGAACGACACGGTCGGCGCGTCGACCGCGCGCAAGTGGGTGCAGCAGTGCCGCAAGGCGGGTGTGCCCCGGTATTGAGCGGCGGGGCCCCGGCCGCTCAGAGCAGCGCCACCAGCAACAACACGATGCCGGCGAGGCTCACCGCCCAGACCAGCGTGCGCAGGTAGGGAATGCCGGCGGCATACACCGGCACGTAGAGCACGCGTGCCCAGAAATAAAGTTGCGCACCGAGCACGGTGAGCGGGTCGTGCTGCTGCATCACCTGCGCGGCCAGCACCGCGGCGGCGAACAGCGGAAAGGTTTCCAGGAAGTTCGCGCGGGCACGATCGAGTCGTCCGCCGACGCCGGTCAGCGGCGGCTTCACCTCGTCGCGCGCGCTGGCGATCCAGCCGAGCCCGCGCTGGCCGATCGAACAGCTCGCCGCCAGGGCGATCTGCACCAGCCCCAGCACCACACTCCACAGCAGCATGCAAAGTTCGGTCGTCACGACGCACTCCTCCGGCGATGGTGGGCGCATGGTGAATCCAGCCGCGGCTTCTCGCCAGTGGCCCCGGGCTACGCCGCGCGGCGGCTGCGATCCTGCCGCAGCAGGCTTTCGACCCGCTGCAGCGGAATCCGGTCGCCGGCGTCGCGGCCGTAGTAGGCCTCCACGATGCGGCCGCGGCCGTCGATCAGGAAATCCGCCGGCATCAGGTTGCCGGTGTTGAGGCCGGCGAAACCGACCAGGCGCAGGCCGCGGATCAGGGTCGGCACCCGCGTCACGATCGCCTTGAACTTGCGCCACAGCGAACGCTCGATGCCGTAGACCTCGTGCGCACGCGAGGTGGGATCGGCCGCCAGCGGAAACGGCCGCGGGCGGTGGCCGGCGAAGCGCAGCACCTCGGCTTGCGAGGCGCTGAACACCGCCACCACGTCCAGCCCGCGCTCGGACAATTCCTGGTGCCGCTGGGTCAGCTCGTAGATGCGGAAATTGCAGAACGGGCAGGCCGCATCACGGAAAAACGAGAGCAGGGTAAGCCGACCGGGTTGGCTGGTCGCGATGGCCTGGCCGTGGATGTCGACCAGGTCGAGTACGGGTGCGGTTTCGGGTGCGAACAGTCTCACGGCTGCCTCCTTGGAGTGGCGGGCGGGTGGCATGCCAGTGGATGCGCCGGCCACCGTCGCGGTTCCCGCGCCGCTTTGTCGACGGCGGTCGCTCGGCCATAATCGGCGGATGATCGCTCCCGACGACACCGTGTCCGACGACGACGTCGGCGCCTTGCTCGGTGCCGACGGCCCGTTCGCCCGCGAGCTGCCGAACTTCGCGCCGCGGCTGGCCCAGCAGGCGATGGCGCGGGCAGTGCAGCAGGCCATCGCCGGGCGCGACACGCTGGTTGCCGAGGCCGGCACCGGCACCGGCAAGACCTACGCCTACCTGGTGCCGGCACTGCTGTCGGGCGAGCGCGTGATCATCTCCACCGGCACCAAGTCGCTGCAGGACCAGCTGTACTTCCGTGACCTGCCGAAGGTGCGCTCGGTGCTGGGCGCACGCCTGAAGACGGCGCTGCTGAAGGGTCGCGCGAATTATCTCTGCCTGTACCGGCTCGACCAGACCGTGCGCGATGGCGGCAGCCTGGCGCCGGCGCAGGCCGCGCAGCTGGCCGCGATCCGCGCCTGGTCGGCGCGCACCCGCCGTGGCGACCGCATGGAACTGGCCGAGGTGCCGGAGGAGTCGCCGCTGTGGCCACGCGTCACCTCCACCGCGGAAAACTGCCTCGGCGTCGAGTGCCCTTTCTACGACGACTGCCACGTGTTCAAGGCACGCCGCGAGGCGATGGAGGCGGACGTGGTGGTGGTCAACCATCACCTGCTGTTCGCCGACCTGGCGCTGAAGCAGGAAGGCTTCGGCGAGATCCTGCCCGGCGCGACGGCCTTCATCCTCGACGAGGCGCACCAGATTCCCGAACTCGCCGGCCAGTTCTTCTCGCAGAGCGTCAGCGCGCGCCAGCTGACCGACATGGCGCAGGACACGCTGACCGAATGCAGCGGTATCACCGGCGCGATCGGCCTGCTGCTGGAACCGGTCGAGGCATTGCAGAACGCGCTGCGCAAGCTGCGCCTGGCGCTGGAGCCGCTGCCCTCGCGCGGCGCCTTCGCGCTGCTGGAGGATCGCGCCGAGGTGCGCGCCGCACTGCACGAACTGGGCGAACTGCTGGCCACGCTGGCCGAGCTGCTCGCCTCGCAGGCCGAGCGCTCGCGTGGCTTCGCCAACCTGCACGAACGCGCCGCGCTGTTCGGCGGGCGGCTGGAGCGCATCATCGAGACGCATGGCGACCAGGACGTGCGCTGGTACGAAACCTTCCCGCGCGGCTTCGCGCTGTACGCCACGCCGCTGGATCTCGCCGCGCCGATGCGCGGCCTGCGCGAACGCACCCAGGCGGCGTGGATCCACACCTCGGCCACGCTGTCGGTGGCCGGCAACTTCGACCACTTCGCGCGCCAGCTCGGCCTGGACGAGCCGCAGACACTGTGCCTGGACAGCCCGTTCGATTACGCGCACCAGGCGCTGTGCTACCTGCCCGCTGGCCTTCCCGACCCGAACGCACGCGACTACACCGAGCAGGTGATCGAGGCGGTGCTGCCGGTGCTGCAGGCCTCCAACGGCCGTGCCTTCCTGCTGTTCACCTCGCACCGCGCACTGCGCCGCGCCGCCGAGCTGCTGCAGGACAAGGTGCCGTGGCCGCTGTTCGTGCAGGGCAGCGCGCCGCGGCCGCGACTGCTGGAGGAGTTCCGCGCCAGCGGGCACGGCGTGCTGCTCGGTGCGGCCAGTTTCTGGGAAGGCGTCGACGTGGTCGGCGAGGCGCTCAGCGTGGTGGTGATCGACAAGCTGCCGTTCGCCGCGCCCGACGATCCGGTGCTGATGGCGCGCCTCGCCGCGCTGGAACAATCCGGCATCAATCCGTTCATGGGCTGGCAGGTGCCCAGCGCCGTGATCGCGCTGAAGCAGGGCGCCGGCCGCCTGATCCGCAGCGTGCACGACCGCGGCGTGCTGGTGCTGTGCGACCCGCGCCTCACCAGCAAGGGCTACGGCAAGCTGTTCCTCGCCAGCGTGCCGCCGATGCCGCGCACGCGCGAGCTGGCGGACGTGCAGGCCTTCTTCGACCTGCCGTCGTAGGGCTGCGCCGCCCGCCAGCCTTTGCTTCACAGACCCGGCCGAAGACCCGCGCTGGCTGCCGGCACGCCCTGACAGCCGCCGTGTTGCCCCGGGCAGCTACGGATTCGGATATGGCAGGGTTCGAGGCACGACCTTGAGGGAAAAGTCGATGTAGCGATGCTCGGCCGGTACCGTGTTGTGGCCGACCCACTCGCCGCTGCGGGTCCACACGGACTCGTCCGGACTGATCGTCATGCCGCCGGCGGGCAGACCCTGCGTCATCTGGTCGGGCCGGTTGCGCGGGCCATCGCAGAGCGTCAGCGAATGATTGATGAACTCGGATTCGCCGGTGTCGTAGGTTCTGACGGCAAAGGCCGAATAGACGCTGCCTTCCAGCGACTCCGGCGACCTCTCCTCATGCTTGCGAGTGCCATCGGTGCTTGCGACATCGAGAGTCCAGTTGCCGGACATCGGCGCATCAAAACCCACTTCAATGCAGGTGCCGTCGCCGTCCGGCATGGTTTCATCGCGGGTCGGGACGGACAGCGTGACCCCCCGCAGCTTGCCGCTGGCCTGCACGGTTTCCTTCGTGGTGATGGTTTCGCCGTGTACCACGGCACGCCCGGTGCGCAGGCCCTTCAGGCTCACCGTGCCGGACGCAGGGGCGGGAAAGGGAGGCAGTTCCTCTTCGCGCGCTGGATGGAACATGTACTGGTTGTAGCCGAACTCCTTCCATGTACAGGCGAGCAGGTCTGCGGAGCCTTGGACGAGCGCGTGCATTTCGGTTCGATTGCTTGCGGTGCCGTCGTTGTCGTTGAATTCGTCGAGGTAGTCGACGCGGTAGCGCAATTCCACGTGCACCTGGATCAGGCGCGCAAAGGGAACAAGCGCACCGGTTTCGGCATCGACCGAACTGCAGGCTTCCGACAGGTCAGGGCTGTTGGCGGGGTTTGCCGGTGGTGCTTCCCCGGCATCCTGCGGTTGCATGCACGCGGCGAGGGGAACGGCGAGCAGGATTGCCAGCGTGACGAGCTTGTTGCGTTTCATCCGATTCCATTCGTACCGAGGTCGAGGCGGGCGGCGCAGATGATACGGGAACAGGGCGCGGCTCGTTGACCCGCATTTCGCGAACCGGCAGTCAGGATGCAGACCTGAGCCGGCGGCGGCTTGAGGTTCTCCGGAACAGGAACAAGGGGACGAAGGCAATGAGAGCTCCTTGTCCTGTCCTAGTTGATACTCCCCCCCTTATCTGCATGGCCGGGGAGCGGCGGGCAGCGCCCGCCCTGCACGTGACGCGCCGGTATACGATGGGCCGGAACATCCGACGCGACAGGACAACGACATGGCCAAGGTCACCGGACTGGGCGGCATCTTCTTCAAGTCGCGCGATCCCGCCGCGCTCGCGGCGTGGTACGCGAAACATCTCGGCCTGGATGCCGAGGCATGGGGCGGCGTGCGCTTCGACGAGGACGAACAGCGGCCCGGCTACACGCTGTGGTCGCCGTTCGCGGCCGACACCAGCTACTTCGGCGCGGGCCCGCAGTCGTACATGATCAACTTCCGCGTCGACGACCTCGACGCGCTGCTGGCGCAATTGCGCGCCGATGGCGTCCAGGTGGACGAGCGCGTCGACGAAAGCGAGTTCGGCCGCTTCGGCTGGATCACCGATCCCGAAGGCACCCGCATCGAACTGTGGCAACCGCCGGCCCAGGCCCCGACGGCGGCTTGAAGTTCGCCGCTGCCGCCGGCATCTGGACAGGACGTGCTGCTGCACGCCATTCCGCCGCGTCTGCCACGCGGCATCCGCTTCACCCAAGGAGACATCCATGAAGCTTTACAGTTTTTCCGGCTCGTGCGCGCTGGGCGCCAACATCGTGCTCGAATGGATCGGCCAGCCCTACGAATTGCAACTGCTGCAGAAGAATGATCTGGCGAGCCCGGCGATCCGCGCATTGAACCCGAACGGCCAGGTGCCGATCCTCGTCGACGACGGCTGGGCGCTCAACGAGAACGCCGCCATCCTCAACTACCTTGCCGACAAGTTCCCCGCCGCAAAGCTGGGCGGCGAACCTACTCCGCGCGGCCGCGCCGAGGTGAACCGCTGGCTGGCAATGATCAACTCCGACGTGCACCCGGCGTTCAAACCGCTGTTCGGCGCCACCAGCTACCTTGGCGACGAGGCGATGATCGAGAAGAGCAAGGACGCCGCGCGCCAGCAGCTGCGCACCTGGTTCGAGCGGCTGGACAAGCACCTGGAAGGACGCGACTGGCTGGCCGGCGAGCGTTCCATTGCCGACCCCTACCTGTTCGTCACCCTGCGCTGGACCCACGCGGTGAACGTCGACCTTGGCGGCCTCGCCAACTTGCAGGCATTCGAGCGACGCATGCGCGCCGACCCCGGCGTGCAGCGCGCGCTCAAGATGCAGAAGCTCGACCAGACGCACGCTTGACCGCACCACAGCGGCAAGGCCGCCACGCGCGACCTTGCCGTGGAACGGCGGACGCAGGCGGCGATACCATCAGCCGACCTTTCGCGCAGGAACAGTCCGCCGATGCATCCTTCGGCCGAACCCGAACCCGAACCCGATCCCGTCACGCCGCCGGAACTGCTGGGTGTGCTGCAGGCCCTGCGCAAGCGCGAGCCGATCTTCCATCGCCCCGAGTTCGGTCGCACGCGCGCCGACTTCGAACGCATGACCGCTGCCGACTTTTTCGAGATCGGCGCCTCCGGCCAGTGCTACAGCCGCGCCTGCGTGCTCGACGTGCTGGAACACCGCACCCCCGATCCCGCCGAACACAGCTGGATCACCCGCGACTTCCACTGCCGCGAACTCGGCGCGCACACCTACCTGCTCAGCTACACGCTGGAACAGGGCGAGCGCGTCAGCCGGCGCAGCACGATCTGGCGACGCGACGGCGACGACTGGGTCATCGTGTTTCACCAGGGGACGCTGGTCGCGTAGCCGCGACCGGCGCCATCGATTCGGCGCGCCCGGGTAGCGGCTGCCCAGGCGGGCGCGTCATACCGACGTTGTGGCGAGTGCGAGATCAGAGCGTCACTAGGCCACCGCGACCTCGACAGTCACGTGCACCAGTTCCTCGTGCACGGCCAACTGCCGGCGGACTTCCTCGGCGCTGATCGCCGAGGTGGCCACCAGGCCGAGGATGCAGGCGTAGCTGTCGCGGCCGACGCGCCAGACGTGCAGGTCGCTGACCGCCGCCGTGGCGAACTGATCGCGCACCACGTCGCGGATTTCATCGACCACCGGCTGGTCCATCTCGGCGTCCAGCAGGATCTTGCCGGACTCGCGCAGCAGGCCGAACGCCCAGCGCGCGACCAGGATCGAGCCGACGATGCCCATCACCGGATCGAGCCAGGCAGCACCGTATAGCTTGCCGCCGACCAGCGCGACGATGGCCAGCACGGAAGTTGCCGCGTCCGCGATGACGTGCAGGTAGGCCGCGCGCAGGTTCACGTCATGATGATGGTTGTCGTGCCCGTGGCCGTGATCGTGTCCATGCGCGTGCCCGTGCGCGTGGGGGTGCTCGCCCTTCAGCAGCCATGCGCACAGAAGGTTGACGCCCAGGCCGAGCACTGCGATCAGGATCGCGTCGTCGTAGTGGATCGTGGCGGGCACGAACAGCCTCTCCAGCGACTGCACCATCATCAGCGCGGCAACCACGGCGAGCAGCAGGGCGCTGCTGTAGCCGCCGAGTATCTCGATCTTCCAGGTGCCGAAGGCGAAGCGGCCGTCCTTCGCGTAGCGCCTGGCCAGCGCATAGGCCATCACCGAAAGTCCCATCGCCAGCGCATGCGAACTCATGTGCCAGCCGTCGGCCAGCAGGGCCATCGAGTTCAGCCAGTAGCCGCCCGCGATCTCCACCACCATCATCGCCGCCGTGATGTACACCACGCGCCGAGTGTTGCGCTCCGCCTTGGCGTCGACGTGGTTGAACTGGTGGCTGTGGGTGAATGCGGAGACGTCGGGGGCGGGCATGCTGCGTGCTCTGGTCATATACTCCCCCGCAGTATATGACGAGAGGCAGTCGCCGTGTCGCACATCCAGGAAAACCGCCGGAAGCTGGTCGCCCGCGTGCGCCGCATCAACGGCCAGCTGGCCTCGCTCGAACGCGCCATCGAAGGCGACACGGAATGTGGCGCCGTGCTGCAGCAGCTGGCAGCCGTGCGCGGCGCGGTCAACGGGTTGATCCTGCAGGTGATGGAGGGCCATCTGCGCTCGCACGTGGCCGGCCGCGGCAGCAGCAAACGGCAGGACGAACTCCTCCCGGTACTGGCGGTGTTGCGCAGCTACCTCAAGTAGCGGCGGTGCCTGCAACGGCATTTGCGGGCACCGAAGGACAGACCGTCATCGGCGGGTCTGATGGCCAGGTGCGGCAGGCCGGATTCGACCGCCTCGCCGCCTGTCGCGATTTCATGCGTTTCCGCAAGCTTTTGCGAATCAACCACTTGCATGCGTTTTTTTGACGGCTGCACGGATTATTCGCCCCCCCCGCGTGTTAGCGTCGAGGACTGGCGAGGCCAGGGATTCGTTGGGTGGGACCAGGGCCGCGTCACGGGATTCCGATTCGTCAATGACCGGAATTTTTCTGTTCGCACCATCAACCTCGGGGATCAACCATGCAGATGAAGAAGACTTCGCTGTGTCTGGCAATGGGGGCAATCTGGGCGCTGGCGTCCACGGTCGCAGCGGCGGCCGGCGTCGACTCGACGTGGAAGACGACGGCCACGCATGCGCACGTGCCGGCCGCGTCGGTGAACATGAGCAGCCTGGTGGCATCCAGCATGCCGCTGCACGTGCAGGTGACGCTGAAGATCCGGAACAAGGGTGCGCTCGACGATTTCATCGCCGCCGCACACAACCCGGCCAGCCCGCTGTTCCGCGCCAAGCTGCAGTCGAGCGACGTGGCCGCGAACTTCCTGCCGAGCCAGGCGCAGGCGCAGGCCGTGGCCGATTACCTGAGCCAGGCCGGCTTCAGTCACGTCAGCATATCGGCCAACCGCCTGCTGGTTTCGGCGGACGGTACCGCCGGCAATGCGGGGGCCGCGTTCGGCACGCGCTTGGTCAAGGCCACTGACGAGCACGGTCGCG
Organism: Rhodanobacter sp. UC4452_H20; assembly: GCF_052978205.1. Next base: position 3,775,141 of record NZ_CM129662.1, read on the forward strand.
CCGCCTACGCCAACATCGACGACGCCAAGGTGCCGGCGGCACTGGCCGACGTCGTGCTGTCGGTGAGCGGCCTGCAGACGGTGACGCATCCGCACACCATGCTGGCCAAGGCTTCGACGCAGGGACGCGTGGAGAAGGGCCGGCCGGGCGGCGGTGGCGGCGCGACCCTGGTCGGCCACAACCCCACCGCGTTTCCGACCATCTACAACGTGGTCGGCACCCCGACCGCTTCCACGGTCACGGTGGGCATCATCAGCGATGGCGACATGACCCAGCCGCTGAAGGATCTCAACCAGTTCACCAGCACCAACGGCCTGCCGGCAGTGAACACGCAGGTGGTGACGGTGAGCACGCCGGGTACCGACACCAGCGGCACGCCCGAGTGGGATCTGGACAGCCAGGACATCGTCGCGATGTCCGGCGGGGTCGGCAAGCTGATCTTCTACGCGGCCAACTCGCTCTCCAACAGCGATCTCACCGCCGCGTTCAACAAGGCGGTGAGCGACAACCAGGCACAGGTCGTCAACGTCTCGCTCGGCGAATGCGAAACCAGCGCCTACCAGGACGGCTCGATGGCGGCGGATGACCAGATCCTCGCGCTGGGCGTGGCGCAGGGCCAGACGTTCTCCATCTCGACCGGCGACTCCGGCTCGAACGAATGCACCAAGAAGCCGACCGGCACCACGCCGAGCTACCCGGCCAGTTCGCCGTACGTGGTGGCGGTGAGCGGTACGTCGCTGAGCACCGGCGCGTCGAACAGCTGGGTGAGCGAGACACTGTGGAGCGGCGCGGGCGGCAGCCCGAGTACGGTCGAACCGAAACCGAGCTGGCAGACCCAGGGCGGCGGCACTACCCGCGACGTGGCGGATGTGGCCTTCGACGCCGATCCCAACTCCGGTGCGATCATCATCGTCAATGGCAGCAATGCGCAGTACGGCGGCACCAGCCTGGCGGCACCGCTGTTCGCGGCCACCTGGGCCCGCATGCTCGCGGCGCATCCGACGCTGGGCTTCGCCGGGCCGCACCTGTACAGCGTATCCACCGCCAGCTATCACGACGTCACCTCCGGCAGCAATGGCGGTGAGACGGCGACGGTCGGCTGGGACTACGCCAGCGGCTTCGGCAGCGGCATCGTGAGTGCGCTGAACGCGGCCCTGTAAGTTCCGCGAGGCACCTGCGAGGGCGTCCGCCGGGAGGCGGGCGCCCTCGTCGCGTCGGGATGTTTTTGCATTCGAGGGCAGGAGCGCTCGCTCGCCTGCGGCAACTCAGTCGATGTAATCCACCTGAACCCCGGTGCGCCGGCTGAACTGCGCGGCGTTGGTCTGGACGGCGTTGAGGTTGGCGCCGCATTCCCCGCGCGATATGTGCACGGCTCGCACTTGCGCCGGGACCATGCGTACCCGCCGGAAGATGTGTGCCTCGATCAGCAGGTGGTTCTCCGCGCTGTCGGGCCGCGGATTGCCGTTGTGTGCGGAGGCCAGCAAGTCGGCCACCAGGGCTTTGGCGTTGGCCAGGTGGGTCGCGCTGGGGTTGGCCTGGTACTGCGATCGGGTCGCCAGCAGGATGGCGCCGCCGAACGTGTTGAAGCTCACCTGGTAAAGCTTGCCGCGATCGCCCTTCGCCTTGAAGCCGCTGCCGTTGGAGACCGGTGTGAAGGTGTCCATCGCAAAGTAGATCGCGTCCTTCTTGAAGCCGTCGTCCAGCTCGAACACGCTTTTGCCGTACTCGGTATTGGAGCCATGCACTCGGCGGCCGTAGTTCAGCGCCGCAAATACCTGGGAGTCCGCCGCCGCCCCGGGCGCACGCACATGGTTGGGGGAGTAATGCATGGTGGCCGGCGCCGTGGTGCCGCCCTGCTTCTTCACGTGCGGCAGCACCAGGCCGGCAGCGCCCACCTGGGTCTTGCCGTCGGCGAACTGGCCGTACAGCGCGTGACGGTCGGCCTTGGCCCGCACATGGGCCGGGTTTTTCGGGTCCTGGTTGGCGGTCAGCGCCGCATCGGTGGTATGCCGATCCCACATGGTGATGTATTCGTCGAAGCCGGGCCCCGTGCCGAACCAGCCGGTTGCGCTGAAATTGATCGTCAGCGGCGCCTGGTTGGCCAGGTTCTGCAACGGGGTCACCACGTTGGCCTTGAGCTCCTGGAGCAGGTCCGTTCCCAACCCGGCCTCGCTCTTGCCGCCAAGCACGCCGCCGACCTTGCGCACCAGGCCACCGGCGGACTTCACGCCGTTGCGCAGCACCAGCATCGTGCGCCAGCGATCCTTGATCTTCTTTGCCTTGCCGCCGAACGCTTCGCCCCACAGATCCCAGTCGTCGATGAGCTGGAAGACGTCGGCGGCCAATGTATTCGCCGGCCAGTAGCTGTCCACCTGCGTGATTCGACCGCCCACAAAGGTTTGTGCCGCAGCACTGCGCCATTCTCCGCTCATGGAATTTCCCCGGGTCAAGTGACGAAACGGCCATCCCCGCGTGGCGCGGCCGGCCCCCCAATCAGCCCGGCGATGGTACGCCGATGCGAGTTCGGTGCGCACGCGACATGCGCTGCGCGGCCGTCCCGCGGAGCATCCGTCCGGCGGCGCTCGTTGAGCGTCCGGGTGCAGCTTCCATGAGGCGGGACCCCGCTGCTGGCGCGTCGCTCAGTGCGATGCCGGGCGATGCCTGTGCACCTGCCGCGCCACCGGCACCAGCGCCAGCAACGCCATCACGGCAAAACCGGCACCGGCGAGGAAGGTGGCGCGCGAGCCGAACGCGTCCCACAGCGCGCCGGCCACCACGCTGGCTGCCAGCAGGGCCAGCCCGCCGACCAGGTTGAACATGCCGTACGCCGTGCCGCGCAGATCGGCCGGCGCGGCGTCGGCAACCATCGCCGCCAGCAGGCCCTGGGTCATGCCCATGTGCAGTCCCCACAACGCCACGCCCAGCGCCAGCCCCGCCAACCCGCCGACGAAGGCCAGCGCGAGATCGGCCAACACCAGCACCAGCACGCCCAGCGCGAGCAGCGTGCCGTGGTCGAAACGGTCGGCCAGCACGCCGACCGGATAGGACGAGAGCGCATACACCACGTTCAACACCACCAGCACCAGCGGGATCAGCACCAGTCCCAGCCCCAGCTCCTGCGCGCGCAGCACCAGGAAGGCCTCGCTGAAACGGGCCAGGGTGAACACCGCGGCGATCGTCACCACGCCCCAGTACAGCGGCGGCAGACGTGCCAGCTCGGTGCGCGACAACGGCGAACGCGCCCGCCTGCTTTCCCGGTCGCCCGGCGCGTCGCGCACGCCGAACACCACCAGCGCGAACGCGGCAAAGCCCGGCACCACCGCGAACCAGAACACCAGCGGGATGTTGTCGGCGGTCAGCCACATCAACGCGATCGCCAGCCCCGGGCCGAGGAACGCGCCGGTGGTGTCAAGCGACTGGCGCAGACCGAACGAGGCGCCACGCAACTCGGCCGGTGCCAGGTCGGCGATCAGCGCATCGCGCGGCGCGCCACGAATACCCTTGCCGACACGATCCACGAAGCGCGCCGCGACCACCCAGCCGAGCGTGCTCGCCAGCGGAAAGACCGGCTTGGTGCACGCGGCCAGCCCGTAGCCGATCGCCACCAGCAGCTTGCGCCGGCCGAGCCAGTCCGACAGCGCGCCGGAGAACACCTTGGTGATCGCCGCGGTGGATTCGGCGATGCCCTCGATCACGCCGACCGCGAGCGCCGAGGCACCAAGCGCGCCGACCAGGTACACCGGCAGCAGCGCGTGGATCATCTCCGAGGAGGTGTCCATCAGCATGGAGACCATGCCCAGTGCCCAGATGCCGGCCGGAATCCGGCGCAGCGCGGACGGCGTCTTCGCCGCGGCGTGGCGGGGTGCTTCCGGCTGCAGGCTCATCGCGGCGCCTCCTGGGAACTCGCGGGCGGCTCAAGCCGCCCGACGCCCGGGCAGGGTATAGCCGAAAGCGTGGCCGTGCTTGCCAGGCCGAGGCTCGCGGTCCGCAGGCAAGGGTTTTCGCCTGCAGGGGCGGCCGGGTCGCCTTCTATCCGGTATGGCCGGGAGAGGTTGCCGTCGCGTCGCGGCAGCGGCGCGAAATGGCAAAGCCGGCCTGAAGGGTGGCGGGCCGGACGTCTGGAGCGAAAAGAAGGCTGCGCGCCAGGCGCTTGCCGATATCGCGCAAGTACCTTGTGCGCAGCCACAACGGCGGCATCCATGCCGTTGCCTCCATTTGGCCTGCCGTCAGCTGGTGATCTCCAGTGCGAACGAGGCCGTCTCCGCATAGTCGTAACCCTGGATGCGGCCGCTGCCGGTGAAGTGCTTGGCGTACACGTGCAGGGTCACGCTGAAGGTGCACTTGCTCAGCACGACGCTGGGCACCTGCGTGGTGTCGGTCAGCATGGTCTGGAACGTCTCGCTGCCGGAGGACACCGCGCCGCCGGTCTCGCCGACGTCGGTATGGTTGTTGCCGCCCGACGGTGCCGGGCCGAGCGCACCGCTGTTGCCGTTCAGGCCTCGCTGCCAGCCGATGCCGTAGTGCCACATGAACGAATTGCCGTCGCCGTTGCCGGCGTGCTCGACGCCGTGCAGGTGGTAGGCGCGGAAGCCGATGGCGAAGGTGCTCGCCGCCGGGCCCGTCATGAACTGGCACTGGCTGGTGTTGGCGACGCCGTTCTTGCGCAGGTCGACAATGTCGCCGCCCACCGGCGTGTTGTCCACCCAGAACACGTGCGCCGCGTCGGCGAACGGCACCGGGTCGGTATCCACCGCGGACATCCAGCGGCGGAATTCGAACGGTTGCGCCGTGCCCGGCCCGCTTGCGCCGTTCGGCTTCACCCGGTTGCCGGCGGCATCGAACACTTCGATGACCAGCATGTACTTGCCGTCGGGGAACTGGCTTTGCGCCGTGTTCCAGCCCTGGTGGAACTGCCCGCTCAGGTAGCGGTGGTCGGGAGAGCTCCAGTACGGCACCTTGAACAGGTCGCTTTCCGCGCCGACGGTGGCCGGGCCCAGCAGTTCCGGTGCGCGCACCACGTCGCCGGGAATGTCCACCAGCTTGTCCCAGGTGACCGAGTCGTTCAGCACGATCGGCGCACCGACCGGCGTGCCGGCATCGCTCAGCGCAAACACCTTCAGCCGGTAGTACTTCACGAGCGGCTCCAGCTCCGGCGAGAACCACAGGCGCAGGCCCAGCCCGCCGCCCCACGGGCAGTCCGGCGCGTACGAGGTGGTGAAGGTGCCGTCGTCGGCATCCAGCGCGCCGACTTGCGACACCCCGGTCTGCACCGGGAAGTTGAAGTGGAAGCTGCCATAGCTGCCGACGTGCTCCAGCATCACGAACGGCAGGTTGCCGTTCGGCGGCGGCTCGCCCGGGCCGTCGGCGCAGACGCGCGCCTGCGGATCGTAGCTGTGGATGTCCGCCGTGCTGCCGGCGGCGAAATACTGGTGTGCAGCCAGCCCGTCGTAGACGACGTGCCAGGCGCCGTTGATCATCTGCCGCACGCGGTAGGCGTAGGTCGTGACGCAATGCTCGCGCGCCAGGTGGAACGGCGGGCGCAGGTAGCACAGGTCGAAACGGCCACCAGGCTGGATCATCGTCTCGCCGACCTTGCGCACCGAACAGTGGCAGAAGATCGGGTACAGGTACGGGCGCGCCAGCACGTACTCGCGCGCCGCATCTTCCGGCATCGCACGCAGCGCCAGGAAATCCTGGTGCAGGTTTTCCGGTGGCGTGGCGGCAAGATCGAACGCCGCCTTGCGCTGCTGGATGTCGCGCGCCGCGGCACGCAGCGAGCGCGGGTCGAAGGGCGCCGGGTCCGGCCCGGGGATCGGGTCGGGGATCGGGTCCGGCAGCGGTATCGGCAGCACCGCGAGAATCTCGCGCAACCGGTCCAGCAGGTCCGGGATGCGGAACCAGCGGCAACAGCATTCGCGTTCGTAGATCTCCACGACGCCGTCGCACAATGTCTCGCAACGCAGCGGGAAGCGCAGATGCGGGCGCAGCTCCGCAGTGATCGGCTTGATGCGCGCGACCTGGGCCAGCGCATACATCGGCTGCAGCCGGATATCGTCGAGCAGGTCCCAGAACCACGGCCGGCATTTGCTCACGGTGCCGCTGACGCACTGGAAACGGAAGTGGAAGCGGTTCCAGATATCCGGCCCCAGCACCAGTCCCTGCTTGCGCCACAGGTCGACCTGCTGCGCCACGCGGTAGCGCGCCAGGCTGTCCGTCGGCAGCGTCCTGAAATCCTCGACGTCCGGTCCGAACGCGATCGCGCTGGCCTCGCCCGGGTCCAGCCGCAACAGCTTGCCGTCGTAACTGCCCAGCTTCCTGATCGGGCGGCCGCTGACGTCCACCTTGTACGCCGCAAAGCGCGGCGGCTGCTGTCCATCATCGAGTCCGACAAAGGTGACTGTCAGATCCAGCGGTTTTTCCTTTTCGTTGCGACTGGCCATCGTGATCTCCGTGAAGCCTTGGCTGAAGACAGGTGTGTGGTGGCGCCCGTCCCGCGGCATCGGTGCGATCGCGACGCGCGGAACGGCGATGGCCGGCATCGGATTCGCGATGCCGCCATGACGATGGATGAGCAAGCCGTGTGCCACGGCCTTGCATGCCGCGCGGGCGCGCCGCGCCTGCGCCGCGACGCCGCACGGCGCGGGCGCATGGGGCAGGGGTGACCCGGTTTCGATATGCGCTGGGTGGCGCGTCACCCGCGCGATACGCGCGATGACTGCACGGGGTTGTGCCCCGCGGGTTCGGCTTCAGGCACGTCATCCACGCGCTGGAAACACAAACCGTCTACCCTAGGTTGCGCGTGCGCGAAGACATGGCGCACGCGCTGGAGCAGCATGGATTTGCGAGGCGCCTGCCGAGGCCCATGCACTAACCCGGAAGAAACGCATGTCCGTTGAACGAGGTGATCACGTCGCCAATTGGTTCCAGGCCGGTGGACAGAACTACGCCAGATTCCGCCCGGAGTACCCTCCGGCGCTGGCCGCCTTCCTGGCGCAGGCCGCGCCCGACACCCGCCTTGCCGTCGATGTCGGCTGTGGCAGCGGCCAGTTGACGGCGCAGCTCGGTGCGCACTTCGACGCTGTGCTCGGCCTCGATCCCAGCGTCGACCAGATCGCACACGCGCCAGTCAGCGAACGCGTGCGGTATGCCCAGGCCGCCGCCGAACACCTGCCCGTGCCCGATCGCAGCGCGAGCCTGGTGACTGCCGCGCAAGCCGCCCATTGGTTCGACCTCCCCGCGTTCCATGCCGAGGTCCGGCGCATCGCCCGGCCCGGCGCCCTGCTGGCGTTGGTCAGTTACGGCGTGCCGAAACTGGACGAGGAGCTGGATGCGTGCTTCCTGCGCTTCTACCGCGAGGGCATCGGCCGCTTCTGGCCGCCGGAACGGCAGCTGGTCGACCGCGGCTACGCGGACCTCGACTTTCCATTCGCGGAGTTCCCGCCGCCCGCGATGGCGATACGGAAAACGTGGTCGCTCGGCGAGCTCATGGGCTACATCGCGACCTGGTCGGCCGTGAAACATGCCGTGAAGGAAGGCCATGGCCAGCTGATCGAGCGTTTCTCGACGGAGCTGGCCGCGCGCTGGGGCGATCCGGAAACGCGACGGCCGGTGACCTGGCCCATCAACATGCGCACGGGGATCGTGTGAGCCTGTCTAAGGGGATGGAAACATCCAGCGGCTCCGGATGCGCCCGGAGCAGCGCGGGCATTGCCCGGCAGTTTTCCGTCACCGTCGCGGACATCACGTTCACCATCGCGGTTTCCGACATGGGCGTTCCCGCGTGCCCGCAGGAGCGCACCTTGTGCGCGATGCTCTTGCTCGTGACACCCCAACGCGAAGAGCGGTCGATCGTCTTCGGCGACCGAGTCACTTTTCTCTTGCGCGGCCAGGAGAACCGCAGCCAGAAGAGAAGGCCGCCCCGCTTGGCGCTTGCCGGACTCCTGTCCGGCAAGTCCGTGAGCCGGGGCCGGGTTTTTCGCCAGGGCCGACCTGCTCAGATCGCCAGCCAGACGTAGCAGTAGAGCGTGTCGTTGTCCCTGGCGTTGCGCGTTGCGCCGTCGACGCCGTGCACGCGCCCGCTGAAACGGTTGAACCAGGTGTATTCCAGGCCCAGCCGCACGTTGGCCCAGGGTTGATGCCACGAGCCGGACTGGTAGTCGAACTCGACGCTTTCGCCCTGGGTGTTCGGCGAGCCGTCGTTGCCGTAGAGCGTGACGTCCCTGCTGCCGTTGTCGACGAACGACGCCAGGGTCACGCCGTAGGTGTGGCGGTACCAGTAGCTGCCCTTGAGGTTGAGCGACTGCAGCGTGTCGTGCAGATGGTCCGATCCGCCATCGCCGTAGGTGGCATCCAGGCGCTGGCTCTCGTGGACGTACAGCCCGTCGACGGTGACGACGTGGTCGCCATTGGCGTACATGTAGCTGGAATCCACGCCGAAGTCGCGGAACCGGTCGGTCGGCCCGGGCAGCGCGACCGCGTCGCCGACCGCGTTCGGGCCAGCCAGTCCGCGGCGCATGTCCAGCATGAACCCGCCGAGGGAGAGGCTGCCGGTGGGCAGGTTCCACGTGTAGGCCACCCGCGTGTATGGCGTGACCCCGCTCAGGCGGCCGTCGTAGCCGGCATTGACGTGCCGCAGGAACGCCGGCGACAGCGAGCGGTAGCCGCCAGCCTCCAGGTACCACGCGCCGTCCAGTTGCACGTAGGCGCTGGCGCCGATCACCTGACCGCCCAGGCCGCCGAACAACATCGGCTGAGCCGGGGCGCCGGGCGCCAGATCCGCCGACATGTACGGGTACATCCACGCCGGCGCGGTGTTGAACACGTCGCTGACGGTGGGGTTGTTGTTGACCGAGATGCCCCAGATGCCGCTGTGTTTGCCATGGCTGAACATGCGCGCATAGCGCCAGTCCACGTTGTCCCAGCCGAGCAGGCCGCCGTTCTCGGAGTAGGTCGCCTGCGCGAAGACGCCGGTGTGCTCGCTCAACCGCCCGGCCAGAAACACCGACGCCTGCTGCAGCTCGGTGTTGTCGTTGGTGCCGAAGCCCTTGGCTGGAGCTTCCGCCTGGGCTTTCTGCGTGTGCGTGAACGACTCCACCAGCATCGCCGAAAGCGGCACGTCGGTCTGCTCGCCGACCTTCATGGTGTAGCCCATCAGCTTGAACTGGCGCCCGAACTGGGTCAGCTCCGGCCCGAAGCCGCCCACATGGCAGGCTACGCACGGTTGCTGCGTCTGCCGCGCGTACGAGGGCACCGCCGATGCCGGGGTGGGTATCCCCAGCCATGCGAGCGCGATCAGCGCGATCCAGCGCGGTGGTCGGGCGAAGGCAGTGAACCGGCTCGCAATGAGGCTGTTCCGGCAAGCGTTCATGACATGCTCCCCACGATTCCAGTGTGATGGCTGGATACGGGGGCAGTCTTTGCCGATCGGATGCCCGCGATATTGACGTCCATCAAACGCCGGCGATACGTCTCTCGCGTGCAAGGCCGCAGGCGCTTGAGCGGCCCGCGGAATATCACCGGGCCATCACGGGCGCACCCGATCGGCGGCCACCGGCGCAAGAAAAACATGCAGGAAATTGCGAATCGCCACGCGGGGACAGCGGCGCAAGATTCGCCCGCAGCGCACGTTCGGGCGATCGCTTCCGGCCGATGGCGGCATGACCTGCAGCGTGCTGTCGATGGATTCGTTCGCCTTCGGCCTGCCGGAAGCCAGCCCGGCCCGAGCAAGGCCGGCAGGCACGCCTTGGCTCGCAAGCAGGCATTGCGCCACACTGCGGCAGTTCCCGAGGCCGGCATGCCGATGCGCATCTTCTCCCACACCTGCTCCAACACCGAGATCGTCTGCGCGCTGGGCTGCGCCGACCAGCTGGTTGGCGTGGATGCCGATTCCGATTACCCGCCCGACGTGGTGGCGCGGTTGCCCAGTACCGGGCGCGATCTGGATCTGGACGTGGAGGCGGTGCAGGCGCTGGAACCGGATATGGTGCTGAGTTCGCTGACCGTGCCGGGGCACGAGCAGGTGGTCGCCGAGCTGCATGCGGCGGGGCTGGCCACCCTGGTGTGCGATCCGCAATCACTGGATGACGTGTACGACGACATCCGGCGCATCGCCGCCGCGTTGGGCGTGGTCGAACGCGGCGCCTCGCTGGTGGCGTCGATGCGTGCGGCGATGCCGGCGGCGGAGGTGCCCGGCGCGCGTCCGCGCGTGCTGGTGGAATGGTGGCCCAAGCCGGTGATCGCGGTGGCCCGGCAGTCGTGGGTGAACGACATCATCCACCTTGCCGGCGGCATCAACCCGTGGGGCGAGGTGGATGCCCGCAGCGTGCCGCTGCACTATGCCGACGCGGCGGCCGAGCGCCCCGACATCGTGGTGATGAGCTGGTGCGGCGTGAAGGTGGAGAACTACCGCGCCGACAAGGTGCGCGGGCGCCCGGACTGGGCCGAGGTGCCGGCAGTGCAGCACGACCGCATCCATGCGATCAGCGAGGCCTACCTTGGCCGGCCCGGTCCACGGCTGGTCGAGGGCTATCGGCAGTTGCGCGCCGCCATCGTGGCTGCCGGCTCCCCCGCGATGCCATGACTCGGCCCGCATCCCGCCCGCCGTCGCCCGCTGCAAGGCCGCCCGCACTGGTGTGATCGACGCTCCGCCAACGGGGAGCGAATGCGATGGGCAAGTGGACACAGACAGTGACCGCCAAGGTGCTGGGGGTCGGGTTGCTGGCGTTGCTGATGACGATACCGCTGCTGCAAGTGCGTGGCCTGGTCAGTGAGCGCCAGCAGCTGCGCACGACGGCGATCACGCAGATCGCGCAGGGTTGGGGCGGCAAGCAGGTGCTGGGCGGGCCGCTGCTGGTGGTGCCGACGCTGCGCGAGGTGACGCCGGCGGGTGCCACCACGCCGCAGTGGCAGGCCGGCAGCGAAAGCATCCTGGCCGACACGCTGGCGATGGACGTGGCGATGAGCGTGGACACACGCAGCTACGGCATCTACAGCGCGCCGGTGTACGTGGCCACGGTGAAGCTGGCTGCGCAGTTCCGCGCGCAGGATCTGGCCCAGTTCCGCCGCGCCAGCGATGCGCCGTGGCGGGCCGGCAAGGCCGAGCTGCGGTTGGCGCTGGCCGACCTGCGCGGCCTGCAGGAAGTGAGCGAGCTGCGCATCAACGGCCAGCCGGCACGCTTCGAATCCTCCGCCGAGCGGCTCGGCCCGTGGCCGAACGTGGTGGTGCCGATCGACCTGGATGCGCTGGGCGCCCAGCCGGTCGACGTGCAGATCACCTTGAAGCTCGCCGGCACCGAGGCGTTGCAATGGCTGCCGCTGGCGCGCAGCACCGACGTCAAGATGCACGCGCCGTGGAACGATCCCAGCTTCATCGGCGCGGCGCTGCCGCTGGAACACAGGATCGACGCCACCGGATTCAGCGCACGCTGGCATCTGCTCGACCTCAACCGCAGCTACGGCCAGCACTGGACCGATCGCGAGGACATCGACGCGGCGCTGGCGGCGTCGAGCTTCGGCGTGCAGCTGTACCAGCCGGTGGACGTGTACCAGCGCAACGTGCGTGCGGGGAAGTACGGGCTGCTGTTCATCGCGCTGACCTTCGTGGCGTTCTTCTTGTTCGAGGTGCTGAAGAAGCTGCGCGTGCATCCGGTGCAATACCTGCTGGTCGGCGCGGCGCTGGCCACGTTCTACGTGGTGTTGCTGGCGTTGTCCGAGCAGATCGGGTTCGGCCCGGCCTACGCCCTGGCCGCCACGGCGGTGGTGCTGCTGGTGGGCGGCTATGCGATGGCGGTGCTGCGCGCGCGGCGCGCGGGCGCGCTGCTCGGCGGCGTGCTCGGCCTGATCTACGCGATGCTGTACGGGTTGATCGCCGCCGAGCAGTACGCGCTGCTGGTCGGCGCGCTGGTGCTGCTGGCGGTGGTCGGCCTGATGATGTTCCTGACCCGACGCATCGACTGGTATGCCTGCGGCCCTGCGTCGGGCGAACCGCCAGCCGCTATCATGGAGCGATCATGAACCTGCTTGCGATCGAAACCGCCACCGAAGCCTGCTCCGTCGCCCTGATCCACGGCGAGGAACTGATCGCCCGCAGCGAAATCGCGCCGCGCCGGCATACCGACCTGGTGCTGCCGATGGCTGACGCGCTGCTGGCCGAAGCCGGTATCGGCCGCCACGCACTGGACGCGATCGCGGTGGGCCGCGGCCCCGGCGCGTTCACCGGCGTGCGCCTGGCCGTGTCGCTGGCGCAGGGCATGGCCCTCGCGCTGGATCTCCCGGTAGTCACCATTTCCTCGCTGGCCGCGCTGGCGCTGGAGGCGCCGGAAGAGGAGGGCAGCGCGATCCTCGCCGTGATCGATGCGCGCATGGGCGAGATCTACGCCGCCAGCTATCGCCGCGACGGCAGCGGTGGCCTGCTCGCGCTGGACGAGGAACGCATCTGCACCGCCGACACGCTGGTGTTGCCGGAAGCCACCAGCTGGCAGGTGGTCGGCACGGGCTGGGCGACCTACGCCACCGCGATCAGCCAGCGCCTCAGCGGCACCCTGCATTCCGCCGACGGGCTGCGTTATCCGCAGGCGGCGCATGTCGCCGAGCTGGCGCTGCGCGAGTTCCAAGCCGGCCATGTGCTGGCTCCGGAACAGGCCTTGCCGGTGTACCTGCGCGACAAGGTGGCGCTGACCCTGGTGGAGCAGGGGCGGGGGTAAGCCTCCCGCGGCGAGCATCGCCGCGTAGCATGTTCCGCGCCAGCAACGCTCGGCGAGGAACCCGTTTCCCGGAATTTATTTTCTGCCGCGCGCCCGCCGGCGGCCAGGTGGCGCGCGCATACTCGCGCGGTTGGGCCGCCGCCACAGGCGTGGCGGGGGAGACCCGACACCATGCGGGCAGGGTTTTCGACCCTGCGGGGAGGACTCATGAAAGGCATTGCACTGAGTGTGTTGTCTGCGGGTTTGCTGTTGGCCATGGGCGGCGCAGCCGCGGCGGACGCGCCCGCGAAAGTCTCGCGCATCTACACCGACACCGTGGCACCGGCGAGCCAGCAGGCGTATCTCGCCGGCATCAAGAGCTACAACAAGTGCCTGGCCGAGCACGGCTTCAAGTACGCCTGGACGGCACTGACCCATGAGACCGGCGACGTCTACGCCTATTCGTATGTCACCGACCCCGTCAGCTGGGCGGATTTCGACGTGATGCGCACGCAGGGCAAGGCCTGCGACGCGACCTTCCAGCAGGAGGTGAATCCGCACCTCAAGGGCGAGATCAGCGTCTTCATCCAGGAGGAGGCCGAGATGAGCCACAGCGCATCGAAAGGCATGTCAGGCGACCTCATGGAGATCACCTACTTCAAGCTGAAGTCCGGCTACGGCAAGGGCAAGGCGTTCACCGATGCAGTGAAGAAGATCACCGCGGCCGCCGCAAAATCGAAATGGGCCTACTCCTACCGTTTCGTGCGGGTCATGGACGGCGGCGCCGACGCGCCCGACTTCATGGTGGTGAGCTATTCGCCCAGTTGGGCGGAGCTGGGTGCCGACGCCAATCCCAGCCTGTGGAAGATGGTCGAAAGCGTGTACGGCAAGGACGGCGCCACCGACCTGCGCAAGACGCTCGGCGACACGATCGAACAGGAATCGTCGCACATCGACCGCCGCGACGCGGAGCTGACCTACAACCCTGCCCGCTGATGGGGCGCATGACGCCCGGGCCGCTTTCCCCGCGCGGGAAAGCGGCCCGGAACATCGCCGCGGAGCCACGCATGGTCGTCCCGGCACCGGTGTACACCTCGATCGAATGGCGTAGGATGACCGCGAGGGGCCTCGCCGGGCATCGCGTGGATGGCGTCCACGCATGCGCCACGGTGCGGCGGCGAGCCTGGTCCGCAGCGCGAAGGTGCGCTGCGCTGATGACGCCGACGGCGAGGGAGGAAACCATGCGCTACGACCTGTTCGCGAATCGCAAAGACGAGCTGATCCTGCTGGCCCGCATCCTGCTCATGGTGCTGTTCGTGAAGTTCGGGCTGGACAAGCTCACCGGCTTCACCGCCACCGTCACCTACATGACCTCCACCGGCATGCCGCTACCGGGGCTGCTGACCCTGATCGCGGTGCTGATGGAGTTCGTCGTGGGCATCCTGATCGTGCTCGGCTTCTACACCCGGCCGCTGGCACTCGCGCTCGCCCTCTACACCCTGGCCGCGGCGCTGATCGGCCACCGCTACTGGAACATGGAAGGCATGGCCCACTACCTGAGCATGATCAGCTTCTACAAGAACATCAGCATCGTCGGCGGCCTGATCCTGCTGAGCATCACCGGGCCGGGCAAGTACTCGCTGGACAAGCGCTGAGCCCGGTTCCTCAAGCTAAGGGGTGGCCTCGACCTGCAACGCCGCCGGCCGCCCGCGGGACCGTAGGAGCCCGCTCGCGGGCGATCCCTTTCAGCGAATCCCGAAAAACCGCTAGAGCCGCCCGATCAGCAACTGCACCAGCAGACTGCTGACCGCCACCGCGATCCACACGCCCAGCCCCAGCAGGATCGGCCGCGCGCCGCTGGAAACCATCTTGCGCAGGTTGGCGGAGAGCCCGATCGCGGTGAGCGCCACGATGATCATGAACTCGGCCAGCATGTGCAGCGCCGGCTGGATCGCGACCGGCACCAGGCCCAGCGTGCGGATGCCCGAGGCCACCACGAACCACAGGATGAACCACGGGAAGATGCGCGCCAGGCTGAAGCCGACGCTGTCGCCGGCCTGCGCGTGCTGGCGCTTCTCGCGCGCCGCCACCACGAAGGCGAGCACCAGGCAGATCGGGATGATCAGCGTGGCGCGGGTCAGCTTGACGATGGTGGCGTAGTCGCCGGCGGCATGGCTGTAGCTGTAGCCGGCGGCCACCACCGACGAGGTGTCGTTGATCGCCGTGCCGGCCCACAGGCCGAAGCCCAGATCCGACAGGTTCAGCAGGTGGCCGAGCAGCGGAAACAGCAGCACCGCGATCACGTTGAACAGGAAGATGGTGGAGATCGCGAACGCGGTGTCGTGGTCGTCCGGCTTGATGATCGGGGTCACCGCCGCGATCGCCGAGCCGCCGCAGATCGCCGTGCCCACGCCGATCAGGATCTTCAGCTTGTCGTGCACGCCCAGCCAGCGCCCCAGTGCCCAGGCGCTGAGGAAGGCCATGCTCATGGTGATCAGGGTCACCCACAGCGATTCCAGCCCTGTCTTCGCCACCTGGGTCAGGCTGAGCCCGAAGCCCAGCGCGATGATCGACCACTGCAGCACCTGCTTGCCGCCGAACTGGATGCCCGGGGTGAAGCGCGCGCCAGGCGCAAACACGTTGCGCACGATGATCCCCAGCACGATGCCGAACACCGGCCCGCCGATCAGCGGCACCCAGCGTCCCAGCAGCAGCGCCAGCACGCCGATCGCCACGGCCAGCGCGAGGCCGGGCGCGCGGCTGCGCAGGGAGGGTCGGGGGACGGCAGCGGTCGAGGCGTTCATCAGGGACTCCGCGGGAAGCCGCCATTGTCGACCCGGCCATCCATCAATAGAACTTTGAACTTCTGATTCCGTGTATAAGATGCCTTGATGGTCAACATCAGCCCGCGCCAACTGGATGTGTTCGTGCAGGTCGCCGTGCTGGGCAGCGTGCGCGCGGCGGCCGAACGGCTGCACCTGACCCAGCCCGCGGCCAGCATGGCGCTGGCCGAGATGGAGCGCCAACTCGACGCGCCGGTGTTCGATCGCCAGCGCGGCCGATTGCACCTCAACGCGCGCGGGCGCGAGCTGCTGCCGCTGGCGCAGGAACTGCTGGAGCGCCACGCCGAGTTCGGCCGCCGCGCGCGCGTCGAGGGCGCCGCGCTGGCTGGCGAGCTGCGCATCGGCGCCAGCAACACGGTGGGCAACTATCGCGTCGGCGAATTGCTGGGCGCCTTCGTGCGCGCGAACCCGCAGGTGGCGATCCGCCTGCGCGTGGCCAACACCGAGACGATTGCCGCCGCCATGCTCGACCATGGCCTGGACATCGGTTGCGTCGAAGGCCCGGTGACCCACCCGCAACTAGAAGTGCGGCCGTGGCGCGACGACCTGCTGGTGGTCTGCGCGCCGCCGGACCATCCGCTGGCGCGCAAGCGCAGCCTGAAACCGGCCGATTTCGCCGGCGCGCGCTGGGTGCTGCGCGAACCCGGCTCGGCCACCCGCGCCACCAGCGAACGCGTGCTCTCGCAACTGCCGCCCGGCGAAACCGTGCTGGAACTCGACCAGATCGAGGCGATCAAGCAGGTCGTGGTCGCCGGCCTCGGCATCGCCTGCCTCCCCGCCGTGGCGATCACCGACGCCGTCGCCGCCGGTCACCTCAAGGCCCTGCGCACCCCCTTCCTCGACCTGCGCCGCAAACTCTCCCTGCTCCTGCACCGGCAGAAATATCGCGGCGCGTTGCTGGATGCGTTCCTGGAGAAGCTGTAGAGGAGATGCTGCCCGCTGATTTCGGCTCTGGTCGTTGTCGTCGCGTAAGGGAGCAGGCGGGCGTTGCCCGGCCTAAGCCGGTCGTCGGGGTCTGTCGGAGTCAGGCATCGCCTGAATTAAGCCGAGCCGCGAAGCGGCTTCGGCTTGAACGAATTGTCAGGCCGGATACGCAAAAGTGGTTGCATGTGATTGGCCCAAAACATCTCCGTAAAGCACCCACTCCGATTGATCAGGTGCGGTTGCGAAAATAAACCACAGGGCACCAATGCGGAGCGGTGGGATCTTCAGGTCCTGCGGTACGAACGATCCTTGGCGGTTCAGGAAAACGCCAACCGTTAGCGAGCTGGAGGAGTACTTTGCCAGCCCATCCACGATGTCCTGAACCGTGGCGGTGGCATTGAGGGATTCTGGGGCAAGTTCCTTGAGTTGAACCGGAGCGAAGTGTCTTACCTCTTGCTCTTGCCACGTTGCAATGAAGTCGTAGTCGGATGCTTCGATAGGGCAGAAGCGAACCGGAAGGCCGAGGTTATGCGACATGCCTAGGCTAAACAGCGCAGCTTGACGATACTCACGCGGCCCCTTGAGATCGTTCGTGCGTAGATGCCGCACTTGTGGAGAAACATCCAAGCTGACGGCTGAGAGTTCGATTTCGCGGAGCTCCCGAAGCGCGACCTCGGGATCGCGGTAGGCGAGTTTTTTTGCTTGGTTTAGCGACGCACGATCCATATACGGCCTAACAGGGCGCAGCGTTCGCGAGGATGGCGTTCAACGTCGCCGCCACCTGCTCGTGGGTATGCGCGCGCAGCAGCTTTGCGGCATGGCGGCGCAGGTGGGCGCGGTCGAGCGCGGCGAGGCGGTCGCGGACCTGCAGGATCTGGCTTGGGTGCATGCTGAACTCGTTGAGGCCGAGCATCAGCAGCAGTGCGGTGAAGCTGATGTCGCCGGCGATCTCGCCGCACAGGCTCACCGGCTTCTTCGCGCGGCGGCCGGCGCCGATCACGTGCGAGAGCAGGCGCAGCAGGGCCGGTTGCAGCGGGGTGTAGATGTTGTCCAGCGCATCGTTGCCGCGGTCGGCGGCGAGCACGTATTGGGCCAGGTCGTTGGTGCCGATGGCGAGGAAGTCGCTGTGTTCCAGCAGCGCGCGCACGTTGATCGCCGCGGCGGGCACTTCGATCATGGCGCCCAGCGGCAGTTTCTCCGGCAGGTCGATGTTCTCGCGCTTGAGCTCCTGCCGCGCCAGCTTGAACAGGGTGCGCACGGCGATCAGCTCGTCCGGCTGGGTCACCATCGGCACCAGCACGCGCACCGGGCCGTAGCACGCGGCGCGCAGGATCGCGCGGATCTGGGTGGTGAACACGGCCGGGTAGCGCAACGACAGGCGCACGCCGCGCACGCCGAGCGCGGGGTTGTCCTCGCCGCGCAGCGTCAGTCCGGCGGCGTCGGCCTTGTCGGCGCCGAGATCCAGCGTGCGGATCGTCACCGGCAGGCCGCCCATGCCCATCACCAGGTCGCGATAGGCGATGAACTGTTCGTCCTCGGAGGGCAGCGCGCGCTTGCGCAGGAACAGGAACTCGGTGCGATAGAGGCCCACGCCGTCCGCGCCGCGGGCGCGTGCCATCGCCACGTCGGCGGGGGTTTCGGCATTGGCCAGCAGGGCGATCTCGACGCCGTCGCGGGTGCGCGTGGGCGCGTTGGCCAGCTTGGCCAGGCGGCGCCCTTCGTCGGCGGCTTGGCGCTGCCAGGCGCGGTAGCGCGACAGGTCCTGCGCGGTGGGATGCACCACCGTTTCGCCGCGCTCGGCGTCGAGCAGGATCAGGTCGTCGTCGTGGATGTCGGCCAGCGCGTCGCGCGTACCCACCAGCATCGGCAGGCCGAGGCTGCGCGCCAGGATCGCGCTGTGCGAGTAGGCGCTGCCGGAGCTGGCGACGACGCCGAGCAGCCCGGCGCCGGCCAGTTGCGCCATGTCGGCGGGGGCGATCGAGTCGGCGATCAGGATCTCGCCGACGCGGGCGGCCAGCTTGCGTTCCTCCGGGCTGGTCTGGCGCTGCAGCGCGGAGATCACCCGGTTGATCACCTGCTCGACGTCCTCCTTGCGGCTGCGCAGGTAGGGGTCGTCCATCGCCTCGAACACGGCGGCGAGGCGGTCACGTTGTTTTTTCAGCGCCGCGCCGGGTCGGTAGCGGCCGACCCGCACCAGGTCGTCCAGCCCGCGCAGCAGTTCGGCATCGTCCAGCAGCAGGCTGTGCGCGTCGATGAACTCGTTGACCTCGCGTGCCAGCGCGCCGTGCAGCTTGCCGCGCAACTCGCGCAGTTCCTGCCGCGCGGTTTCCAGCGCCCGGTGCAGCAGCTGCAATTGCTCCTCGACCTCGCCCTCGTCCAGTGGCCGGGTGTCGACGGCGTAGCGGCTCGGCTGCACCAGCCGCGCCCGTCCGAGCGCCATGCCGCGCGCCGCCAGCGTGCCGGGGAGGACGTGTCTCACGATTGGTCGCCTTGGGGGCCAATCGCGGGAATAGGGAATAGGGAATAGGGAATAGGCAAAGCAGAAAGCAAGGTGCTTGCGGGAAGCGGGGCGCTCGCGGGCACTCCGCTTCTTACCATTTCCGATTCCCTATTCCCGATTCCCTGCATCTCAGGCTCCCTCGTCGAACTTGCGCTCGAACAGCGCGATCACCGCCGCCAGAGCGGCTTCTTCGTCGGGGCCGTCGGCACGCACGGACAGCGGCGTGCCGATGCCGGCGGCGAGCATCATTACGCCCATGATGCTTTGTGCGTTGACCTCGCGGCCCTTGCTGACCAGCCAGACGGTGGATTTGAAGCCCTGCACCAGTTGCACCAGCTTGGCCGAGGCGCGGGCGTGCAGGCCGAGCTTGTTGGAGACGACGATTTCTTGTTCGAGCATGGGCAGTGTCAGGCGTGGTCGATGAAGATGCCGCCGCGACCGCCGCTGGCGGCGATTTCGGCCAGTTCGTCGAGCGGCTTCTCCGCGTAGTTGAGGACGCGCAGCAGCATCGGCAGGTTGAGCCCCGACACGCAGCGCAGGTGCACGCCGAGCGCGCCCAGCGACAGGCCGATGTTGCACGGGGTGGCGCCGTACAGGTCGGCCAGGATCAGCACGCCGCCGCCCTGGTCCAGCTCGCGCGCGTGGTGGGCGGTGAGCGAGCGCATGACCTCCGGGTCGGCCTCCGGCGGCACTTCCACCGCGGCCACCCGCAGCGGCAGCTGCGGCATCACGTGGCGCGCGGCGGAGATCAGCGCGTGGCCGACCGCCTCGTGGGTCATCAGCAGCACGCCGACGCTCATGGGGTTGGCCTCGCCGGGTGGCTCGCGCGCATCATCATTCGAGCTCGCGGTGGAAGGTGAGCACGCCTTCGCGCTGGCTGCGGTAGTGCGCGGCGAGCTTCTCCACCAGGTAGACCGAGCGGTGGCGTCCGCCGGTGCAGCCGATGGAGACGGTCAGGTAGCTGCGGTCGTCCTGTTCGAAGCGCGGAATCCAGCGGTCGAGCCAGCTCGCGGTGTCGGCGAAGTACTCGCCCACCATGGGCTCGGCGTCGAGGTATTCGCGCACCGGCGCGTCCTTGCCCGACAACGGCCGCAGATGCGGTTGCCAGTGCGGGTTGGGCAGGCAGCGCGCATCGAACACGAAATCCGCATCCAGTGGCAGTCCGCGCTTGAACGCGAACGACTGGAACATCAGGGTCAGTCCCTCGGTGGCCTGCGCGTAGCCGGTGGCGACCAGCCGGCGCAGCTGGTGCACGTTGAGGTCGCTGGAATCGATCACCTTCTCGGCGATCGCCATCAGCGGGCGCAGCAGGCGGCGCTCCTCGACGATCGCATCGGCGAGCGACACGCCGCGCAAGGCCAGCGGGTGGCGCCGGCGGGTTTCCGAGTAGCGCTTGATCAGCACCTCGTCGCGGCAGTCGAGGAAGATCAGGTGCGGCTCCACCCCGGAGGCGGCCAGCTCGGACAACACATGGGGCAGGTGGGCGAAGTCCTCGCCGCGATTGCGCACGTCCATGCCCACCGCGATGCGCCGGCGCCGGCTGCTGCGATCCTGCAGCACGGCCTGCACCAGGTGCGGCAGCAGGCTGCCGGGCAGGTTGTCGACGCAGTAGAACTCCAGATCCTCCAGCGCGCGCAGCGCCACCGTCTTGCCGCCGCCGGACAGGCCGGTGAGCACGATCAGGTGGATTCCCTCGCGGGCGTTGAAGGGGGTCAGCGGCGGCTCGTTCTCGTTCATGCGTTCACCACGGGGGCAGTCGGCGCAGCTGGTGCGCCTGGCGGTCGATGAAGGTCTGCGCCGGATCGATGCCCTTGCTCTTCAGCGCGTGGCTGCGCACCGCGGCTTCGACCAGCACCGCGATGTTGCGGCCGGACGCCACCGGGATGGTGATCATCGGCACCTGCACGTCGAGGATCGGGCGATGGCCGATGTCGCCGGTGAGGCGGGTGAGCGCATCGGCCTCCTCGCCGTCGCGCAGCGGCTTCAGGTGCACCACCAGGCGCAGGTACTTGGAAGTCTTCACCGACATGTGACCGAACATCTCGCGCACGTTGAGGACGCCCAGGCCGCGCACTTCGAGCAGGTCCTGCAGCAGCTCGGGGCAGGTGCCGTCGATCACGTCCGGCGCGATCAGGGTGAACTCGGTGGCGTCGTCGGCCACCAGCCGATGGCCGCGGCTGATCAGTTCCAGCGCCAGCTCGCTCTTGCCCGAGCCGGCCTCGCCGGTGATCAGCACGCCGATCGAGAACACTTCCAGAAAGACGCCGTGCAGCGTGGTCTTGGCCGCCAGCATGCGCGCCAGGTGATATTGCAGGTAGGTCAGCAACTCGTGGCCGCGCTTGGGGCTGATCCACAGCGGCATGTCGGTTTCCTCGGCGACCTCGCGCAGGTCGGCGGGAACGGATTGATCCTTGGTCACGATCAGGGCCACCGGCTGGTAGGCGGCGATCTTGTGCATCACTTCCCAGCGCTGGCGCGAGTCGAGCCCGTCGAGGTAGTTGAGCTCCTCCGAGCCGATGATCTGGATCTTGTTCGGGTAGATGATGTTGAGGTAGCCGATCAGCGACGGCCGCCGCGCCTGCGCCACGCCCGGCTCCAGCAGCCGCGATTCGCCGCGCATGCCCGACACCCAGCGCAGCGCCATGCGCTCGTGCACGCCGTCGTAGAGTTGTCGCGCGCTGATCCGATCCAAGCCTGCGGCCCTTGTGTCGCGTGATGGGCGACGTGGGCCGCCCGAACCGCCACCATTGTGCCAGCTTGCGGCTTGCACGGCGTGCAGAGGCAAGAACGGCCCGCCGGAGAACCGGCGAGCCGTGCTGCATGCGAATGGTCGAACCGACGCGGAGGGATCAGCCGTACTGGCGTTCCTCGCGCGCCTCGCGCTGATGCTTGTCGGCGACTTTCTCGCGGTACTTGCGCAACTGCGCGACCAGCTTGTCGAACAGCACGTCGATGGAGGCGTACATGTCCGCCTCGGTGGCTTCGGCGTGCAGGGTGCCGCCGACCACGCTCAGGGTGCCGTCGGCGCGCTGCTGGAGCTTGTCCAGCGAGAGCACGATCACGAGGCTTTTCAGCTTGTCGTCGAGGCGGGTGAGGCGGTCGAGCTTGGCGGTGGCGTGGTCGCGCAGCGCCGGGGTGACTTCAATCTGCTGGCCGCTGAGTTGGAATTGCATGGAGGCGCCTCCTCTGGTGGTGCAGTGCCGCGTTTCGCGGCGGGTGGACGTGCCGCGGTCGGCTCGACCTGGCACGCCTTTCAGTCATCTCGTCTACAAGACATGGGAACACTTTGGCGACAAGCAAGTTCCCGCCCGCGCCATGCCGCGACCGATCAGCCGGCGCGCTGGCGTTCGCTGGATGTGGGTATGCGCAGCCCCTCCCGGTATTTGGCCACGGTGCGGCGGGCGACCTGGATGCCCTTGGATTGCAATTCTTCGGCGATGGCCTGGTCGGACAGCGGCTTGCGCGGATTCTCCGCGTCGATGAGCTTGCGCAGCATGGCCTGGATCGCGGTGGCCGAGGCGCTGCCGCCATCCTCCGTGGAGACGCCGCTGGAAAAAAAATACTTCAGCTCGAAGGTGCCGCGCGGCGTGTGCAGGTATTTGCGCGTGGTGACCCGCGAGATTGTGGATTCGTGCATGCCCACCTCCTCGGCCACCTCGCGCAGCACCAGCGGATGCATCGCCTCCGGGCCGTAGTCGAGGAAGGCGCTTTGCCGGCGCACGATCGCCTCGGCCACCTTGAGCAGGGTTTCGGCGCGCGATTCCAGGCTCTTGATCAGCCAGCGCGCCTCCTGCAGCTGGCCGCGCATCCAGCTGGCATCCTCGCCGCGGGCCTTGGCGATCAGGCCGCAGTAGTGCTGGTTCAGGCCCAGCCGGGGCTGCGAATCGGGGTTGAGGCTGACCCGCCAGCGCATGCCGTCGCGGATCGCATAGGCGTCCGGCGCCACGTACTCGACCGGGGTGGCGTCCAGCGCCGCGCCGGGGCGCGGGTCCAGGCTGCGGATCAATACGGCGGCCTCGGCCACGTCGTCGGGCGTGGCGTGCAGGCGCCGCGCCAGTCGCACGATGTCGTTGCGCGCCAGCAATTCCAGCTCGCTGTCGACGATGCGCAGCGCCAGGCTGCGATGCGGGGTGTCGGGGTCGAATTGCTCCAGTTGCACGCGCAGGCAGTCGCGCAGGTCCAGGCTGCCGACGCCGGCCGGGTCGAAGCCCTGCAGCCGGCGACGCACCGCCTCCACTTCCTCCACGCTGGCGTCGAAGCCGGCTGGCAGCGCGGCGAGCACCGCTTCCATCCCCTCGGCCAGGTAGCCGGCGGGATTGAGCGCGTCGATCAGCACGGTGGCGATCAGGTGTTCGCGCGGGTTGAACGAGGCCAGGTTGAGCTGCCAGGTCAGGTGTTGCTGCAGGGTTTCCGGGGCGGCGTTCTGCGGCTCGAAATCCTCGTCGCCGCGCGAACCGCTGCCGTTGCCGGGACTGTTGCTGGAGAAGTCGATCGGCGACTCCGCCACGCCGCCGCCGTCGGCCCAGTCGATGGCGCCTTCATCGTTCTCGCTGTGGCTCTCGGGCGCCTTGTCGGCGAGCTGGAAATTGCTCTCGGCGTCGTCGAGACCTTCGGTTTCCTCGTCCTCGACCTCCTCGGCAAACTCCAGCAACGGGTTGCTCTCGGCGATCTGCCGCAGTTCGGCTTCCAGCTCCAGCTGCGACAGCTGCAACAGGCGGATCGCCTGCTGCAGTTGCGGCGTCAGGGTCAGTTGCTGGTGGAGGCGAAACTGTAATGCGGGTTTCATGCCAGCCAGGTCGAAGGAACGTGCGGCCATCCTAGCGCGTGGCCGGAGACGCGGCCAGCGCGGCCCGTCACGCCCTCGTTCAGAGCCGGAATTCGCGGCCCAGATAGACCTCGCGGACCTTTTCGTCGGCCAGGATGTGCGCCGGCGTGCCGCGCGAGAGCACCTCGCCCTCGTTCAGGATGTAGGCGCGGTCGCAGATGCCCAGGGTTTCGCGCACGTTGTGGTCGGTGATCAGCACGCCGATGCCGCGTTCCTTGAGGTGGCGCACGATGCGCTGGATCTCGCCCACGGAGATCGGGTCGACGCCGGCGAACGGTTCGTCCAGCAGCATGTAGCGCGGATTGGCCGCCAGCGCGCGGGCGATTTCCACGCGGCGCCGCTCGCCGCCGGACAGGCTGATGCCCTTCTGGCCGGCGATGTGGGCGATCTTCAGCTCGTCGAGCAGGCTTTCCAGCTCGCTGTCGCGCTGCTTCGAGGTCAACCCCTCGCGCAGTTCCAGCACCGCCATGATGTTGTCCGCCACGCTCAGCCGGCGGAACACCGACGCCTCCTGCGGCAGGTAGCCGATGCCAAGCTTGGCGCGTGCATGCATCGGCAGGCCGGTGATGTCGCGCTTGTCCAGGGTGATCGTGCCGGCATCGGCCTCGATCAGGCCGACCACCATGTAAAAGCAGGTGGTCTTGCCGGCGCCGTTGGGGCCGAGCAGGCCGACTACTTCGCCCTCGCGGATCGAGAACGCGAAATGGCGCACGACCTGGCGCGACTTGAAGCTTTTCTGCAGACCTTCGGCGGAGAGCATGGGGTCAGTGTTGCCCCTGCGGCGCCGGGCTGCTGGCCGCGGCGGCCGGCGCCGCGGCGGAAGACGCGGGGGCGGGAGGGATGGTGGCGGAGTGCGCGGTAGCAGGCTGCGGCTTGGGCAGGAAAATCATGTGCACCATGCCGTCGTTGCCGCTGCTGCCGGTCATCTCGCTGGTCTGCGTGTTGTAGGTGAGGGTGTCGCCATGGGCTTCGCCGCGACCCTGCTGGTGCACCGCGGCCTGGCCCTTGAGCGTGGCGATGCCCTTGATGTTGTCGTAGTCCAGCGTGCGCGCGTCGCCAGACATCAGGTTGCCGGCATCGTCCAGTTGCTGGATGTGGGCGTTGCCGGTGACCACGATGCGGCTCAGCTGCTGGTTGCCGTCGACGTAGATCTTGGCCAGGTCGCCGGTGATCCGCAGCGTGCCCTGGCTCAGCTCGACGTGGCCGTTGAGCGTGGTGACGCTGTTGGGCGCATTGAAGCCGCTGAACGAATCGGCATGCACCACCCGCATCGGCTGGCTGCGGTCATCCTTCCGGGCCAGGGCGGGCTGCAGCAGCAGCGCCCCCAGCACGAGCAGGGCGAGCCGGAGCATTCCGTGGCTGCGGAAAGAGGATGCCGTGGACGTCATGGAGAAGTTCCAGGTGGTTGTCAGAGAGGTTGGCGCGCATGCCGACCCCGTTCATTCTACTGTCGCCCTGCGTGAGCTGGGCGGGTTGGGCCGTTTCCAGGCGGTTTTCGCGCGGCCACGCGGTGACTTCCGAGGTCTTCACGCCGGCATCGGGGCGGGCCACGCCGTGCGCGTCGGTGAAGGCATCCCGGTGCAGCTCGACCGGCCCCTGCAGCTTGAGCACGGTGCCCGGCTTGTTGACCCAGCCGTAGCGCGACTTGCCGCGCCACGGCGGCACGCCGGCCTGTTCGGCAGGAATCTGGAACGTGGGCGAGTCGAGATACAGCGACTCGTCGCCTTCGCGCCGGTCCACCCGCGGCGCCTGCAGGTACACGCTGGGCTTGCCGTCGACGCCGAACTCGGTGACGCGGGCATCGTTCAAGGTGTAGCTCGAACGCGGCGGGCCGACGAAGTCGCGCGCGCGCGGCGCCGGGCCCAGCCACCACAGCAGCAACTGGCTGGTGCCCGCGGCGAGGCCGACCAGCACGATGGCGGCCGGCAGGCGCCGGTCGCGCAGCCACTGGCGCAAGCTCACTGCCAGTGCTCCCGCTCGGCGTCGCCGTGGCCTTGCGCATGCAGGATCAGGTCGCACACCTCGCGCGCCGCGCCTTCGCCGCCGGGCGCGCGCGTCTGCCAGTGCGCCGCCTCGGCGATCCACGGGTGTGCATTGGCCACCGCCACGGCCAGGCCCGCCACGCGCATCGGTGCGAGATCGGGCAGGTCGTCGCCGACGTAGGCCACCTGCGCGGGCTGCAATTGCAGCGCGTCGAGCAATTCGTTCAGGCAGGCACGCTTGTTGCCCTGGCCCTGGTAGACGTGGGCGATGTCCAGCTCCTCGGCGCGCAGCGCCACCGGATGGCTGATCCGCGCGGTGATCAGCGCGACCTGCACGCCGTAGGCCTGCAGCCGTTTCAGGCCCAGCCCGTCGTGCACGTGGAACACCTTGGTCTCGCGGCCGTCCTCGCCGTACCACAGGCGGCCATCGGTGAGCGTGCCGTCGACATCGAACACGGCCAGGCGTACGCGGGCCGCGCGCTCAAGGATCGCTGCCGGAAGATTGGTGAGATAGACGGGATTGGGCACGATTGTGATTTCGGGTTTCAGAGCGAAAGCGCGAGCTTGCCTGATTTTCTGATTTGCCAAGGCAAATCAGACCACGCGCGCACGAAGCAGATCGTGAATGTTCAGCGCGCCGACGACGTGCTGTTCGTCGTCGACCACCAGCAGCGCGTGGATCTGGTGCTTCTCCATCAGCTGCGCGGCCTCGGCGGCCAGGCGCTCGGCGCCGATCGTCTTGGGGCCGCGGGTCATCAGGTCGGCGACGCGGGCGCCGCGCAGGTCGACCTCCTCGTCGTCCAGCGCGCGGCGCAGGTCACCGTCGGTGAACACCCCCAGCAGGCGCTGCTCGGCATCCACCACGGCGGTCATGCCCAGTTGCTTGCGGGTCATTTCCATCAGCGCGGTGGTGAGCGAGGCATCGGGCGACACCCGCGGCACGTCGTCGCCGCTGTGCATCACGTCGCTGATGTGCAGCAGCAGGCGCCGGCCCAGCGCGCCGGCCGGGTGCGAGCGGGCGAAATCGTCGGCGGTGAAGCCGCGCGCTTCCAGCAGCGCGATCGCCAGCGCGTCGCCCAGCACCAGCGCCACCGTGGTGCTGGTGGTCGGCGCCAGCCCGAGCGGGCAGGCTTCGCTGGAGATGCTGCCATCCAAGTGTACCTCGGCCTCGCGCGCCAGCGAGGAGGTGGCGCGCCCGGTGATCGCGATCAGCGGGATGCCCTGGCGTTTGATGACCGGCAGGATGAACAGCAGTTCGTCGGTCTCGCCCGAGTAGGAGATCGCCAGCACCACGTCCTGCGGCAGGATCATGCCCAGGTCGCCGTGGCTGGCTTCGCCCGGGTGCACGAAGAACGCCGGGGTGCCGGTGGAAGCCAGGGTGGCGGCGATCTTGCGCGCCACGTGGCCGGATTTGCCCATGCCACTGACCACCACGCGGCCCTTGCAGGCCAGGATCAGGCTGCAGGCGGCGGCGAAGTCGTCGCCGATGCGCTGCTCCAGCGCGGCGATCGCGGTCGCCTCGGTGGCGATCACGGTACGGGCGCTGCGGATGATGGCGTCGGGGCTCGGTGCGTTCGACGCGGGTGGGGCGATGCGTGCGTTCATGTGAGCTCAAGTGGGGGAAGGGCGCCGACGTCGTTTCTGTGCCAGAAGAATTCCATTACCATGGCATATTCGCATTTTAACGTCTTTGCCTGCCCCATGGTGCCGCCACGCGCGCCACCCATGGCTTCGCCGGCACGACTCCGTATGGAACGCCCATGGACCCCAACCGCATACAGGCGATGATCGAAGCAGGCCTGCCCGGCGCCCGGGCCGAGGTCGACGGCGCCGACGGCGTGCATTTCGAAGCCACCGTCGTCGCCAGCCAGTTCGCCGGCAAGCTGCCGCTGGCGCGCCACCGACTGGTTTACGCCACCCTGGGCGAGCTGATGGGCGGCGCGATCCACGCGCTGGCACTGAAGACCTTGACGCCGGAAGAGGCCGGGAACAGGGAGTAGGGAATAGGGAATGGCAAGAGCCGCTCCCCATCCTGACTCGCGACAATCCCGGCTTTTCCATTCCCTATTCCCTAATTCCCGATTCCCAGCTCAATGGCCAAAATCCTCATCAACGGCGGCGTGCCACTTCATGGCGAGGTCGGCATTTCCGGCGCCAAGAACGCCGTGCTGCCGATCCTCGCCGCCTGCCTGCTGGCCGACGAGCCGGTCAGCATCGGCAACGTGCCGCATCTGCACGACGTCACCACCTTCATCGAGCTGCTCGGCCAGATGGGCGTGCAACTGGTGCTGGATGACCGCATGAAGATGCACGTCGACCCGCGCACCACCAGCACCTGCGTGGCGCCGTACGACCTGGTGCGCACCATGCGCGCCTCGATCCTGGTGCTCGGCCCGCTGGTGGCGCGCTTCGGCCAGGCCGAGGTCTCGCTGCCCGGTGGCTGCGCGATCGGTTCGCGCCCGGTCGATCAGCACATCCGCGGGCTGCAGGCGCTGGGCGCCGACATCACGGTGGAGAACGGCTACATCAAGGCGAAGGCGTCGCGGCTGAAGGGCGCGCGCGTCACCATGGACATGGTCACCGTCACCGGCACCGAGAACATCATGATGGCCGCGACCCTGGCGCAGGGCACCACCATCATCGACAACGCCGCGCAGGAGCCCGAGGTGGTGGATCTGGCGCATTGCCTGATGGCGATGGGCGCGCAGATCGAGGGCGCCGGCAGTTCCACCATGGTGATTCACGGCGTGGAGCGCCTGCACGGCGCCGAGTACAGCGTGCTGCCCGACCGCATCGAGACCGGCACCTTCCTGGTCGGCGCGGCGATGACCGGCGGCAAGGTGCGCGCGCGCCACGCCCGCGCCAACACGCTGGACGCGGTGCTGGCCAAGCTGGAGGAAGCCGGCGCGCAGATTTCCACCGGTGACGACTGGATCGAGCTGGACATGGGCGGGCGCCGGCCGAAGGCGGTCAACATCAGCACCGCGCCGTACCCGGCGTTCCCGACCGACATGCAGGCGCAGTTCACCGCGCTCAACTGCGTGGCCGAAGGCACCGGCGTGGTCACCGAGACGGTGTTCGAGAACCGCTTCATGCACGCGCACGAACTGCAGCGCCTGGGCGCCGACATCCGACTGGAAGGCAACACCGCGATCGTGAAGGGCGTGGAGCACATGAGCGGCGCGCCGATCATGGCCACCGACCTGCGTGCCTCGGCCTGCCTGGTGCTGGCCGGCCTGGTCGCCAGCGGCGAAACCGTGGTCGACCGCGTCTACCACATCGACCGCGGCTACGAGAACATCGAGGAGAAGCTCGGCGTGCTCGGCGCGCGTATCCGCCGCCTGCCGAGCTGATCCGGCGTCCTAGGACCGCGTCCCCACCCGTAGGAGCCCGCTCGCGGGCGATGCTTTTGTGCCGGGACTCGGCATTGGGGATTCGCCAAAAGCATCGCCCGCGAGCGGGCTCCTACGGATCAGTCGGCCTTGTAGCTCACCAGCTCCATCGTGAGGTCGCCGCCATCGTGCTGCGACAGCTTGACCGGCAGCGGGTAGCGCTCGGGCGCATACCAGGCACTGAAGCCGCGGTCGGCATCGGTGCGGTCGACCCGCTGGGCCTGGAAGCTGCCGGCGGGAACCTGGATGTTTTCCTTGCCGACGACCCTGAACTGCTGGGTTTCCACCCGCTGGCGCACGGCGACCGCCAGCGCCACCTGCTGCTGGCCGTCCTGCAGGGCCACGCCCAGCGCCAGCGGCAAGGTGTTGCGCTCGACGATGCCCGGCTGCGCCGGATAGCTCTCGCTGCCCTTGCCGCTCTCGACGTGCACCTGGCGGGCGTTCCAGTCCACGCGCAGGTGGCGCGTCTTGTCCTTGATCCCGGTCCGCAGCTGATAGTCGTAGCTGATCGCCTCGGGCAGTTGGCCCTTCCAGCGGAAGCGTGAGGTCTCGTCCGTGCTGGCGCCGAGCAGCGCGGCGAGGCCGCCGGTGCCCTTGACCGCCTTGCGGTAGGTCCACTGACCGTTGCCGTCGTTCTGCAGGCTCACCGTGGCGGTGCCCATCGGGCTGCCGTCGCGCGACACCTCGTAGGTGGCAGTGAAGGCGCCCGGCGTGGTGGCCGCGGTGGCGGTGCCAAGCCAGAAGGAAAGGGCCAGCAGGGTGGCGAGCAGGGGTCGCATGGTCATGCCCGGAGTCTGCCCGCGCCGGCCTGAATGGTGCATCACTCCAGGCCGTGGTCGCCCAGCAGCAGCGGGGCCGACAGCGGCTGCCCGGCATGGTGCGCCGTGCCGTCGCGCCATTGCAGGCGACCGCTGGCGAGCAGGCCGAGCACGGCCGGCAGCAGGCGGTGTTCCAGCGGCAGCAGGCGCTCGGCCAGGCGCTGTTCGTCGTCGCCGGCCTCGATCGCCAGCCGTGCCTGGGCGATCACCGGGCCGCCATCGAGCTCGGCGGTGACGAAATGCACGCTGGCGCCATGTTCGGCGTCGCCGGCTTCCAGCGCGCGCCGATGGGTGTGCAGGCCGCGGTACTTCGGCAGCAGCGAAGGATGGATGTTGATCACGCGGCCGACCCACGGACGCAATGCCTCGGCGTCGATCACGCGCATGAAACCGGCCAGCACCAGCAGCTCGGCACCGCTGGCGGCAACGCGGCCGAACAGGTCCAGGTCGTAGGCGCGGCGATCGGGATAGGCTTTCGGCGACAGCGCCAGGGTGGGGATGCCGGCCGCCTCGGCCAGGCGCAGCGCGCCGGCGTCGGCCTTGTCGCTGGCCACGAGGGCGAATTCCACCGGCAGGGTGCCGGCGTCGCGCGCGGCAATCAGCGCGGCGAGATTGCTGCCGCGGCCGGAGGCGAGGACGGCGATGCGTGTTGGTGAGGTCATGGTTTTCGCCGTTCGCCCTGAGCGTGGACCCGCAGGGTCGGAGTCGAAGGGTCCTTCGGCTTCCTCGCTTCCTGAAAAAGCAGCCATTTCCGGCTGCTTTCCGCGTGCGCTGCGCTCAGGGCGAACGGTATGTCGGCGCAGCGCGGGCGGGCACGATATGTCAGCCGATATGCACGCGCTCGTCGTCCTGTGCCTTCACCACCGCGCCGATCACCGAGCTGACCAGGCCGTGCTGCGCCAGCAGCGCGGACGCGTCGGCCACGGCGTCGGGCGGCAGGATCACGGTGAAGCCGATGCCGCAGTTGAACGTGCGCCACATTTCCTCGCGCGCGACCTTGCCTTCGCGCATCAGCCAGTCGAACACCGGCGGCAGCACGATGGCCGATGCGTCCAGCGTGAGGCCGAGGCCGTCGGGCACCACGCGGATGATGTTTTCCTTGAGGCCGCCGCCGGTGATGTGGGCGAGTCCGTGGACCACGCTTTCCTTCAACAACTCCAGCATCGGCTTCACGTAGATCGTGGTTGGCGCCATCAGCGCATCGGCCAGGGTCACGCCGCCGAGATCAAGCTCCCACGGGTTGCCGGCGCGCTCGAGAATCCTGCGCACCAGCGAATAGCCGTTCGAGTGCGGCCCGCTCGAGGCGACGCCCAGCACCACGTCGCCGGCCACGATCGACGCGCCGCTCAGCATGCGTGACTTTTCCACCGCGCCGACGGTGAAGCCGGCCAGGTCGTATTCGCCGGGCGGGTACATGTCGGGCATCTCGGCGGTTTCGCCGCCGATCAGCGCGCAACCGGCCAGCTCGCAACCCCTGGCGATGCCGCCGACCACGGCCACGGTGGTCTCCACGTCCAGCTTGCCGGTGGCGAAGTAGTCGAGGAAGAACAGCGGCTCGGCGCCCTGCACCAGCACGTCGTTGACGCACATGCCGACCAGGTCGATGCCGATGGTGTCGTGCCGGCCCAGTTGCTGGGCGAGCTTGAGCTTGGTGCCGACGCCGTCGGTGCCGGAGACCAGCACCGGCTCCCGGTAGCGGCCGGAGAGATCGAACAGGCCGCCGAAGCCGCCCAGCCCGCCCATCACCTCGGGGCGGAAGGTGCGCTTGACCAGCGGCTTGATGCGTTCGACCACGGCATTGCCGGCGTCGATATCGACGCCGGCGGCGCGGTAGGTGAGGGCGTCGGACATGGCGGAAACCGGCGTGGCAGAAACACGCAAGTTTAGCAGCATGCGCCACCGAAACCCGCGGCATCCGGTCGCCGCCGCACCGCATGGATGGACGCTGCGGGCGGGATTGGGCAGACTTCACCCGTGTTTTCTTCAGGAAGATCGCCGTGCCCATGCGCCTGCACCGTCTGTGGATCGTGTTCCTGCTGCTCGGGCTGGCGGCGCTGCCGCGCCTGCATGCGCAGGCGGCCGGCTCGCCGTATTCGGTCACCGTGCCGGTGACCGACACCAGCGACGAGCAGCGCGACCAGGCGTTCTCCACCGCGCTGGCGCAGGTGATGGCGCGGGTGGCCGGCGGGCAGGACCTGCGCGCCAACCCGGGCTACGCCGAGGCGCTGGGCAGCGCCAGTTCGCTGGTGCAGAAGTTCCAGTACCAGCGCGCCGCCACCGGCCTGGTGCTGGACGTGGATTTCGCGCCGGCCTCGGTGCGTCGGCTGATCGGCAAGCTCGGCGTGGCCAGCGCGGGGATCAAGCCGCCGGTGCTGCTGCTGGTGCGGCAGGCCGACGGCAGCGCCGTCGATCCGGCGCAACTGGCCAGCCTGGCCACCACTGCCGCGGCGCGCGGCACCACGGTGGTCTTCCCCGAGCCCGGCAGCGAGCCCGATCCGGCGCTGGTCGCGGCGGCCGACCCGGCCACTCTGGCGCGCATCAACCGGCAGTACCACACCGGCCTGGTCCTGCTCGGCAGCCTGCACGCCGGCACCGCGGACTGGACGCTGATTGCCGGCGGCCAGGCGCAGCGCTGGAGCAACCAGGGTACGGACGAGGATGGCGTGCTGGCCGATGCCGGCAACGGCCTGGTCGACCGGCTGGGCAAGCAGCTCAACGTGATCGGCGCGGCGACCAGCGAAGGCAAGCTGTGGATCAGCGGCGTGGATTCGGCCGATGAGTACGCCAGCCTGCTCGCCACGCTCGACAGCGATCCCTCGGTGCACCAGGTGACCACGATCGGTGCGCTGAACGACGGCGTCCTGCTGGGTGTCACCGCGTCGATGCCGATCAAGGCGCTGGCCACCAGCCTCGCCGCGGGCGGGCGCTTGCTGCTGCAGGGCGAACCGCACGAGGGTGCGGACGCCAACTTGCGCTGGCTGCGGTGAAGGCGGTGGATCGGGTGACCCGGGACAAGGACATCTCGCGGCGCTGGCAGCTGTTCGCGCTCGCCGCCGTCATTGTCTATCTGCTGTGGCTGCTGGCGCCGGTGCTGATGCCGTTCGCGATCGCCGCGATGCTGGCCTACCTGGGCGATCCGCTGGCCGACCGGCTGGAGCGGCTGGGGCTGAAGCGGATGTGGGCGGCCACGATCGTCTTCGTGGTGCTCCTGGTGGTGGTCGTCGGCGTGCTGCTGCTGCTGATCCCGATGATCGTTCACCAGGTCGAGAACCTGGTCAGCAACTTGCCGCGCTACGGCGACTGGGCGCAGAACGTGGCCTGGCCATGGCTGCAGGCGCGACTGCACCTGGACCCGCACACCTTCGACAGCGAGCGCCTGCTCGGCACCCTCAAGGCGCACATCGGCTCGATCGGCGGCGTCGCCACCGCGGTGATCGGCAAGGTCTCGCGTTCGGGCGTCGGCATCGCCATGTGGCTGACCAACCTGGTGCTGATCCCGGTGGTGGCGTTCTATCTGCTGCGCGACTGGGATCGGCTGGTGGCCACCATCGACGGTATGCTGCCGCGCTCGGTGCAGCCGACCATCGCGCACCTGGCGCGTGAGTCCGATGCCATCCTCGGCGCCTTCGTGCGCGGCCAGCTGCTGGTGATGCTCGCGCTGGGCGTGTTCTACGGCACCGGGCTGGGCCTGGTGGGCCTGTCGGTCGGCCTGCTGATCGGCATGGTCGCCGGCCTGCTCAGTTTCGTGCCGTATCTCGGTTTCATCATCGGCTTCGTCGCCGCGATCATCGCTGCGCTGGTGCAGTTCGGCGATTGGGCCCACGTGCTGATGGTGTGCGGCGTGTTCATGCTGGGCCAGCTGCTGGAAGGCTACGTGCTGGTGCCCAAGCTGGTTGGCGACAAGATCGGCCTGCATCCGGTGGCGGTGATCTTCGCGGTGCTGGCCGGCGGTTACCTGTTCGGCTTCCTCGGCGTGCTGCTGGCCTTGCCCGCCGCGTCGGTGATCGTGGTGTTGCTGCGCTATCTGGTCGAGCGCTACCGGATGAGCGAGCTTTACAACGACGAGGGGCCCGCCGATCCGGTGATCGCCGAGGTCGAGGTGGCCGTGCGCGCCGATGGCGACGTCGCTGCCGGGGCGCAGGTGGCGCCCGCGCCGGGGGACCGGCCGGCCGAATGAACCGGCAACTGCCGCTCTCGCTGCGCTGGCCGCGACGCCAGCGCTTCGAGCATTTCCACGCCGGCGCCAACGCGGCCGCGCTGGCCGCGCTGCGCCGCTTCGCGGTGGAGCCCGGTGTGCCCTGGATCTACCTGCATGGCGTGGCCGGCAGCGGCCGCAGCCACCTCCTGCTGGCCACCTGCCAGGCCGCCACCGCGGCCGGCCGGCGCGCGCAATACCTGCCGCTGGCCACGATGGGTGATGCCGCGGCCGTCATGCGCGGCGTCGCCGGCAGCGAGCTGCTGGCGCTGGATGATCTCGGTTCCATCGCCGGCAAGCGCGATGCGGAACATGCGCTGTTCGACCTCTACAACCGCGCGAGAGCCGAAGGTCACGCGCTGCTGTTCGCCGCCGACGCCGCGCCCGCGCAGATGGGCATCGAGCTGCCCGACCTGCGCTCGCGCCTCGGCGCCTGCACCCAGTTCGCGTTGAAGCCGCTGGACGACGACGAACGGCGCGCGGTGTTGAAGGCGCAGGCGTCCTCGCGCGGCATCGAGCTGGACGACAGCGTGCTTGACTGGCTGTTCGCCCGCTATGCGCGCGACCTCGGCGCCTTGCTCGACCTGCTCGACAAGCTGGACGCCGCCTCGCTGGCCGCGCAGCGGCGCGTCACCATCCCGTTCCTGCGCGATTTCCTGCGCGAGGGTGGGGCTGGCGCGTCCTGACCGGCGTCAGGCCTCGCCCGTCTCGGCGTCCAGTCGCGCCATCACCGCGTCGGTGACGCGGGCGCAGCGGCGACCCATGAAGGCGAAAGCCTCGCCGACGGTGGTGGCGAGCTTGTCGTGCAACGCGGCGCGCAGCTGGCGGCGGGCGCGATGCAGGCGGGTTTTCACCGTCTCCGGCTTGATGCCGAGCTGGCTGGCGGTTTCCTCCACGCTGCATTCCTCGACCTCGCGCAGCATGTACACCACGCGGAAAGCCGGCGGCAGTTCGTCGATGGCGTGCTCGAGCAGGTGGCGGATCTGCGCGCGGGCGGCGGAGGCGGCGGGGTCCTCGCTGCCGAAGGCCGAGGGGAAGCGGATGATCTGGTGCGTGTCGTCGGGTGCGGCGTCCACCTGTTCCAGCCCGACCATGGTGTGGCGCTTGCGCAGGCGGCCACGGGCCTCGTTGAGCACGATCGTGGTCAGCCAGGTCGACAGGGTCGAATCGCCGCGGAATGAATCCAGCTTGTCATAGGCACGCATATACGATTCCTGCAGCACGTCTTCCGCTTCCGAGTCGTCGCCGATCACCGCGCGCGCGACGCGGAACAGGCGCTGGTTGCAGCGCTGCATGATGTGTCGGAACGCCGCGCGCTCGCCGTTGCGGACGCACGCCACCAGCGCGTGGTCATCCAGGGTGGCGTAGTCGACGGGTGCAATACGGGCTTGGTTGGGCATGGTTTCCTCCTTCTACACCCGATCCGATGCATTTGCATGCCGCGAGGTTCCCGCGGCCCGTGACCGATTGGCGGGAACCGGCGCGCCGCGGTTGCATCAGATGGGCACGGGCGGCCGCTGCGTGCCGCCCATCAAACCCAAGGAATCACCCATCATGAACAAGCCGCTGTTTGCCCTCATCCTCGGTCTGGCGCTGGCCGCCGGTCCCGCCATGCAGGCCGATGCCGCCGCGCCGGCTCCCAATGACGCGCAGATCGCGCACATCGCCTACACCGCCGGCGCGATCGACGTCACCGCGGCGAAGCAGGCGCTGCAGAAGTCGCACAACCCGGCGGTGCGCGCCTTCGCCGAGGAAATGGCACGCGACCACGCGGCGGTGAACGAGCAGGCGCTGGCGCTGGTGAAGAAGCTGGGCGTGACGCCCGAGGACAACGCGACCAGCCAGTCGCTGGCCAGCGCCGCCGCGGCCGAACAGGCCAAACTCGCCGCGTTGAGCGGCGATGCCTACGACAAGGCCTACGCTGCCAACGAAGTCGCCTTCCACCAGACCGTCAACGGTGCGTTGAGCGGCACGCTGATTCCGGCGGCACAGAACGCGGAGCTGAAGTCGCTGCTGGAAACCGGGCTGAAGCTGTTCCAGTCGCACCAGATGCATGCCGAGCATCTGGCGCAGAGCCTGAAGTAGGGCGCGCGCCATGCTTCGCATGATGCTTTGGCTCGGCATCGCGCTGGCGCTGGTGGGCGGCTTCGTGTCGGCCACCGCCGCCGGCGCGGCGACCGCCCCGCGCGTGCACGTGGTCGTGATCGACAAGATGGCCTTCGGCCCGATGCCTGCCGACGTGCGCGCCGGCGACATCATCGAATGGGCCAACCACGGCATCCTCGAACACAGCGCCACCGCCCGCGACGGCAGCTTCGACGTTGATCTCAAGCCGGGCGCCACGGCGCGCCTGACGGCGAAGGCCGGCACCTTCGTGGTGTTTTGCAAGTTCCACCCGACGATGCAGGCGAACCTGGTCGTGAAGTAGTCTGTCCATTGCCCGGTCGCCAGCGTGCGACCGGGCGAACCGCGCCAGGCGCCGATGGCCTTGTTGGCGCGCGCAGTTGTCGAGTCGTTCTTGTGCGAGCTGTTTCGCACGCGCATGATTCCTCGGAGCAACATCGGGAGTCGATGCCATGTCGTGGCTGTTCTCCGGCGTCGTGATCGCGGCGCTTCTTGGAAGCACGGTCGAGCCCTATTCGGCAACTCATCCTGCGGTTTACGCGGGCACCTATGTGGTGCGAATCTGCCATGGTTCCTGTGCAGGGTCGTCAGCTCGTGTGTTCCGTAGCGGGACGATGGTTCTCTTCGAGCAACCCCTGCTGGATCGGCAGGGCTACACGTTTCGCGATTCGCTTCGGCGTGATCCTGACAATGCCTGCTTCGTGCTTGAACGCGTTGGCGCACCAGCGGAGGGTGACTACGTTCCCGCGCAAGGCTTCTTTTCCTGGAGCCTGCGCGAACACACCGTCGAACTGGAACTCGTGCGCTCCCCCGATGGTGGTTACGGAGTAAGTCTGCACCCTACGCCGACGGGGCTCGGCGGCACGAGCGCTATTTGGGGAGGTGCTGTCGGGGCCGTGGCACCCGATTCACCGCCCGTGCCGCCGGACATCATTTCGGCGACTCGCATCGGTGAACCTGATATCGCGAAGTGTCCGCCGCTTTCAGATGGGAACCGGTGAACTGCGTGGGCACAGTAGCGCGCGGCTACCTCAAGCCTTGAGCAGCGCCGGTGTCGCCTGTTGCCCGATGGCGTCGACCATCGCCTTGGCCACGTTGAGGTTGCCGGCGATGAGGTTGCCGCTTTCCGGGATGCCGTCGCGGCCGGCGAAGTCGCAGTAGCGGCCGCCGGCCTCGTGCACCAGCAAGACGCCCGCGGCCATGTCCCAGGGCTTCAGGCCGATCTCGAAATAGCCGTCGTAGCGACCGGCGGCGACATAGGCCAGATCCAGCGCGGCGGAGCCGGAGCGGCGGATGTCCTCGGCCTGGCCGAGGATGGCGCGGGTCATGTCCAGCTGCGGGCCGAGGTGCTCGCGCTGGCGGAACGGGAAGCCGGTGGCGATCATCGCGCCGCCCAGGTTCTCGCGTTTGCCCACGCGCATGCGGCGATCGTTGAGGTAGGCGCCGTCGCCCTTGCTGGCGGTGTACAGCTCGTCGCGCAGCGGGTCGAATACCACCGCGTGGATCGGCACGCCCTTTTCCAGCAGCGCGATCGACACGCAGAAGTGGGGGATGCCACGCAGGTAGTTGTGGGTGCCGTCCAGCGGGTCGATCACCCAGGTCAGCGGACCCTTGCCGGTCGCGCCGCTTTCCTCGGCGAGGATGGCGTGGTCGGGGTAGGCGCGGCGCAGTTCCTTGACGATTTCCGCCTCGGCCAGCTTGTCGACCTCGGAGACGAAATCCATCTGCTGCTTCTCGACCACGTGCAGGCCGTCGATGCGGTTCATGTAGCGCAGGATCACATTGCCTGCGGAACGCGCGGCGCGCGCCGCGATCGTGACGTGTGGTCTGGCCATGGGTATCGACTTTGGAAGAGAGCGGGGTTTGCGGCCGCCGATTCTAGCAGGCCGCCCGCCGCTGCGGGCGGAAAGCGGCCGGCGCCGGCACTTGTCCGTTATCCTTGCGTGTTCCGCCCGCCACGCCGATCCGCGCATGCCCGACACCGCCGACCTCGCTTCCCGCCTCCGCTTCGTGCTGGTGCGTACCTCGCACCCGGGCAACATCGGCAGCGCGGCACGGGCGATCCGCACGATGGGTTTCGCGCGGATGGAGCTGGTCAGCCCGGCACATTTCCCCGACCGCGAGGCGAACGCGCTGGCGGCCGGTGCCGATGAAGTGCTCGAGCATGCCGGCGTGCACGGCGAGCTGGTCGACGCGCTGGCCGGCTGCAGTTTCGCGCTGGGCCTTTCCGCGCGTCGGCGCGGCAT
Source organism: Rhodanobacter sp. UC4452_H20 (assembly GCF_052978205.1). The sequence continues at coordinate 3,813,670 of NZ_CM129662.1, forward strand.
CACCCTGCCGGAAATCGGGCCGCGCGAAGCCGCGCGACAGGCGCTGGCTGTCGCGCGGCGCGGCGAACAAGTGGCGCTGCTGTTCGGCAACGAGCGCAGCGGGCTGGCGAACGAGGAGCTGGCGCACTGCCACGCGATGGTGCGGATTCCCAGCGTGGACGATTTCAGCTCGCTCAACCTGTCGCAGGCGGTGCAGGTGATGGCGTACGAATTGCGCATGGCGGCCCTGGGCGACGAAGTGCCCGCGCCACCGCCGGAGCACGACGAGCCGCTCGCCGATGCCGCCCTGATGGAACAGTTCTACCGCCATCTGGCGCAGACACTGGACGACATCGAGTTCCACAAGGGCCGCGAGCCGACCACGATCATGCTGCGCCTGCGCAAGCTGTTCCAGCGCGCCCAGCCGGACCAGCGCGAGTTGCGTGTGCTGCACGGCATCCTGGCCGACGCGCAGCGCATGGCCGGCCTGGCGAAACGGCACGATCCGTAGGGCGGGCACTGCCCGCCATTTTTGGCGATGCCGCAACGGGGCAAGGGCGGCGGGCGGTGCCCGCCCTACATTTCTCTTCACTCACGCCTGAGCTGCGCTTTCAGCCACTCTCCTCTTCCCCTTCTTCCGCCAGCGACGGCGCCGGGGTGACCAGCAGCTTGTCGATGCGGGCGCCGTCCAGGTCGACCACCTCGAAGCGGATGCCGCGCCAGGCGAATACCTCGCCGACCTGCGGCACGTGGCCCAACGCGGTCATCACCATGCCCGCCACGGTGCGGAAATCGTGGTCCGCCTCGCCCGGCAGTTCGCCGGTGCGCAGCAGTTCGCGCAGGTCGTCGGTGGACAGGCTGCCGTCGATCAGCCAGCTGCCGTCGGCGCGCTGCTTGATCGGGCTTTCGTCGCTGCCGCCGTGGCCGATCTGGCTGGCGCCGACCACCGCGGCCAGCAGGTCGTTGACGGTGACCACGCCCTCGATGTCGCCGTACTCGTCCACCACCAGGGCCAGCGGCGTCTCCGCGTCGCGGAACTCCTCCAGCAGGTCGAGGGCGCGCGCCGTGGCCGGCACGAACAGCGGCCGGGACAGATGGCCGAACAACTCCGGGCTGCCTTCGGCGAAGCTGTGCAGCATGCGCTTGACCTCGACCACGCCGACCACGTCGCTCTCGTCGCCGCGGTACACCGGGTAGCGCGAGTACGGCGTCTGCCGCATCACCTCGATGTTCTCCTCGCGCGATGCGGTGAGGTCCAGCCAGGCGATGCGCATGCGCGGCGTCATCACGCTGTCCACCGTGCGGTCGCCCAGGCGCAGCACGCGGTTGACCATGTTGTGTTCGTCCTCGTCGATCACGCCCGCCTCGACGCTCTCGGCAACCAGCAGGCGGATCTCCTCCTCGGTGACCACGCCGCGGCCGTGCGTATTGATGCGCAGCAGGCGCAGCAGCAGGCCGCTGGATGCGTTGAGCAGCCACACGAACGGCGAGGTGATCCGCGCCAGCACCAGCATCGGGATGGCGGCGTACGACGCCACCTTCTCCGGTGCGGCGAGCGCCAGCCGCTTGGGCACCAGTTCGCCGATCACGATCTGGATGTACGAGATCAGCGCGAAACCGAGCACGATGCCCGCGCCGCGCGCGTACGGCAGCAGCCAGGCCATGTGCTCGCCGGTCAGCACGGCGGCGATGTGGGCGCCCAGTGCATCGCCGGCAACCGCGCCGGTCACCAGCATCACCAGGGTGATGCCGACCTGCACGGTGGAGAGGAAGCGCTCCGGCGCCTCGGCGTGGCGCAGCGCGGCCGCGGCCTTGCGGCTGGTGCGGGCCATCTGCTTGAGGCGGCTGGGCCGCGACGCGACCATGGCCATCTCCGACAGCGCGAAGAAGCCGTTGCACAGCGCAAGCACGAAGACGAGCGCGATTTCGGTCAGCATCGCGGCGAAGGTGTCGGAGGGTGCATGGGCACAGTGTAAGGGCAGCGGGGCTCCGCTTCACGCGGATATTGATGCATGGCAGCACGGGCATCCTGTAACATTTCCGTCATCCCGCTCCTTCAGGCATGGCCAGCATGTTTTCATTGCAGACGATTTTCGGCAAAGGCGACAAGTTCTACGGCCTGCTTGAACAGAGCGCCAGCGCCGCCAGCGAAAGCGCCCAGGCCCTGCACGATCTGCTGACCAAGCCGGACCAGGGCTCGGTGATGGCGCGCTTCGCGGCGACCCGCGCGCGGGAGAAGGAGCTGGCCGCGCAGATCAGCGAGGGGCTGGTCAACACCTTCGTCACCGCGCTGGATCGCGAGGACATCGAGGCGCTGAACTCCTCGCTCTACAAGATCCCCAAGACCATCGAGAAATTCGCCGAGCGCTACGAGATCGTCTCCGCCCGCCTGGGCGGCGTGGATTTCGCGCAGCGCGCGCAGGTGCTGCTGCATTCCAGCGAGGTGGTGGCCGAGATGGTCGGCGAGCTGCGCAACGGCCTGCGCATCGATCGCGTGAAGAAGCTGCAGGATCGCCTGCAGGCGCTGGAGTCGGAGGGCGATCGCATGCTGCTGGCGCCGTACCGCACCCTGTATGTCGAAGGCAGCGACGCGATGCGCGCGATGCTGGCCAAGGATCTGTTCGAGCTGATCGAGAAGGCCATCGACAAGTGTCGCGACGTGGGCAATATCGTCTACTCGATCGTGCTGAAGAACTCCTGAGGGCCCGCTCGTGACCCTGCGCCTTTCGCCTCGTTCGGCCGCCGGCCGCCGCCTTGCCGCGGGAGTTCGCGCATGAGCGTCGTCATCGCGGTGGTGGTGATCGCGCTGGCGTTCACCTACATCAACGGCTTCCACGACACCGCCAATTCCATCGCCACGGTGGTGGCCACCAAGGTGCTCAGTCCGGGCCAGGCCGTGTTGATGGCCGCCGGCACCAACCTGGTCGGCGCCTTCCTCGGCACCGCCGTGGCCGCCACGATCGCCTCGGGCCTGATCAATGCCGGCGTGCTGGAGGTGAGCTCGCAGCTGCTGATCTGCGCGCTGCTGGCGGCGATCGTGTGGAACCTGATCACCTGGTGGCTGGGCCTGCCGTCGAGCTCCAGCCACGCGCTGATCGGCTCCCTGGTCGGCGCCGCGCTGGCCGCGTCGGGCAACAACTTCGACTCGGTGATCTGGATCCATGGCGGCTGGTTCGAAGGCAGCGGCGTCATTCCCAAGGTCATCATCCCGATGGTGGTGTCGCCGGTGGGCGGCTTCATCATCGGTTTCATCGTGATGGGTTTGCTGTACGCGCTGCTGTCGTGGTTCGCCAGCCGTCAGGGCTGGTCGCGTCGGTTCGGCCGCACGCCGTTCGTCAACGCGCTGTTCGGCAAGGCGCAGATCCTCTCGGCCGGCGCGATGGGCGTGGCGCACGGCATGAACGATGCGCAGAAGAGCATGGGCATCATCGCGCTGGCGCTGGCCGGCGCCACCGCGGCGCATCAGTTCGACCATCTGCCGTGGATGCTCGGCTTCCTGCGCATCGACGAGAACCCCGCCGGCGGCTTCGTGATCCCGGTGTGGGTGAAGGTGGTCTCGGCGCTGACCATGGCGGCGGGCACCGCCGGCGGCGGCTGGCGCATCATCAAGACGCTGGGCCACAAGATGGTCAAGCTGCATCCGATCAACGGTTTCGCCGCCGAAACCAGCGGTGCGCTGGTGATCCTCAGCGCCTCGGTGTTCGGCATCCCGGTGTCGACCACCCACATCGTGTCGTCCTCGATCATGGGCGTGGGCGCGGCCAAGCGCTTCAGCGCGATCCGCTGGTCGGTGGTGGAGCGGATGGTGTGGGCGTGGATCCTGACCCTGCCGATCACCGCGCTGCTGGCCTACGGCTTCGTGATGGCGTATCGCGCGGCGTTCTGAGCCGCCGCTACAAGGCATCCTCTTCGCTGGCGATGACCTGCTCCAGTCGGTCGCCCAGCTTGCCCAGCACGCGGATCACCCGGTCCAGCTCGGCGGCGTCGAGGAATTCGTACAGACGGTTCTCGCACAGGTGCAGGTAGGGCGAGCCGTCCAGGTCGGCCACGGCCAGGAAACCGGTACGCTGTTCCCAGTTGAAGCGCAGGCAGCGCTGCGGATCGGTGCCGGCGAGCGGGCCGATCGGGGTGGACACGCGCAGGTAGCGACGGCCGGATTCGCCCTCCAGCTCGGCCAGGTAGATGCCCTGGTAGCGGCCCTGGCTCAGGGCCAGGTCGAAGCTGATCAGGTACGGGTCGTTGTGGTGCAGCTGGTGCGCGCCGGCAAGGTGGGAGCGCACGGCTTCGAAGTGGCGCATGGTGCCATTCCCGTGGGACAGAGCCCGAGGTTACTCTGTCGGGCCTCGCCTGCCGAGTCACCCCACCTGGTCGGAACCGCCATGCAAGACCGCAACGCCCGCATCTATGCCGCCATCGCCGCGATTCCGCCCGGCCGCGTTGCCAGTTACGGCGCGATCGCGGCACGCGCGGGCCTGCCGGGGCGGGCGCGGCTGGTCGGGCGGCTGCTGGGCGAGGTGCCCGAGGGCATGCAACTGCCGTGGTTCCGCGTGCTGCGGGCCAGCGGCCACGTCGCGATGCCGCCGGGCAGCCGCGGTTTCCGCGAGCAGTGCCGACGCCTGCGCGCCGAGGGCGTGGAGGTGGTCAACGGCCGCGTGCCGCTGTCGCGCTTCGGCCTGGACGGCGACCTCGACCACGAGTTGTGGGGCTGGCCTGGCGCTTGAGCCGTTGCGCTACTTCGCGTCGCCGCGGCGGCGTCCGGCGGGCTTGTACGGCTGGTCGAACTGGCGGATGAAGTCGCGCACCTGCGGGTAGACCGTCTCGCGCCAGCGCCTGCCGCTGAAGATGCCGTAGTGGCCGGCGCCTTCGATCACCTTGTGCGCGCGGCGCTTCGCCGGGATGCTGCTGCACAGGTCGTGCGCCGCTTCGGTCTGGCCCAGGCCGGAGATGTCGTCCAGTTCGCCCTCGATGGTCAGCAGCGCGCAGTGCCGGATCGCGGCCGGCTCCACGCGTTCGCCGGCCACATCCCACAGCCCGCGCGGCAGCAGGAACTGCTGGAACACCTTCTCGATGGTGTCGAGATAGAACCGCGCCGGCATGTCCAGCACGGCGTTGTACTCGTCGTAGAACTTGCGGTGCGCCTCGGCGTCGTCCTGGTCGCCGCGCAGCAGGTCCTGGTAGAAGTCCCAGTGCGAGCTCATGTGCCGGCCGGGGTTCATCGCGATGAAGCCGGCGTGCTGCAGGAAACCCGGATAGACCTCGCGCCCGTGACCCGGATAGTTCGGCGGCACGGTATGGATCACGTTGCCCTTGAACCACGACAGCGGCTGGCGGGTGGCCAGGTTGTCGACGCTGGTGGGGCTGCGCCGCGAGTCGATCGGGCCGCCCATCATGGTCAGGCTGCGCGGGGTGGCTTCGCCGCGCGCGGCCATCAGCGACACCGCCGCCAGCACCGGCACGGTCGGCTGACACACGGAAATCACGTGCAGCGATGCGGCGCCGATGTGGCGGATGAAATCCTCCACGTAGGCGACGTAGTCGTCCAGGCTGAAGGTACCCTCGGCGGCCGGCACCATGCGCGCATCGACCCAGTCGGTGACGTACACCTTGTGGTCGCGCAGCAGCGTGCGCACGGTGTCGCGCAGCAAGGTGGCGTGATGGCCGGACATCGGCGCCACCACCAGCACCACCGGGTCCTTCTTCATCTTCTCGATGGTGGCCGGGTCGTCGCTGAAGCGCTTGAAGCGCTTGAGCTGGCAGAAAGATTTGGCCAGCGCCACCCGTTCGATCACCGCGATTTCCTGCCCGTGCGCCTCGGCGGCATGGATGCCGAACGCGGGCTTCTCGTAATCCTTGCCCAGCCGGTAGACCAGCTCGTTGGCGGCGGACAGCCGCTGCACGCCGGGCCAGGCGGCGAACGGGTTGCCGCGGGCACTGAGCATGCGGGCGTTGGCCTCGGCGAAGTAGCTCAGCGGACCGAGCAGCGAGCGCTGCCATTCATGGATTTGATAGAGCATCGGATGGGGTGGCCGTTGGTCGTAAACCGTTGCATCTTAGCGGGAATGACCGGCTGGTGTTGCAATGCGGCAGAGAGCTGGGTCTCAACCTGCGCGGCGGCAGCGCAGCAGGATTTCGTCCACGCCGTCGGTATTGCCCAGTCCCTCGCGCCAGCGCAGCGGCTGCTGGAAATGCAGGCCCAGCGGCATGAACACGCGGTTGTACCACCACATCGCGCGTTCGCGCTGGTGCTCGAGGAACCACTCGGCCATGGCCAGCAACCGCGGCGAATTCGGCTGCATGCCGTAAACCGCGCTGTGTTCCAGCACGAAGCCGTGTTCGGCCAGCAGGGCGAGGATCTGCGCCGGCTCGTAGCGGCGACAGTGGCCCACGCAGTCGTCGAACGCGGTCCATGCCTGCGGGTGCAGCGGCACCGACATCAGCACGCGCGCGCCGGGAGCCGCCACGCGGGCCAGTTCCGCCAGCGCGCCGTGGTCGTCGGCGACGTGTTCGAGGATGTCCAGCGCGCAGACCAGGTCGAAACTGGCGTCGCGCCAGGGCAGCGCGCCGATCAGGCCATGCACCGCGGTGGCCCCGCTGGCCTGCAGCCGCCGTACTGCGGCATGGCTCAAGTCGACGAAGCAGGTGCCGCGCAGCGGCAGCCGCGGGCGCAGTCCGGGCGCCACTTCGAGCCGGCGCGGTGCTTCGTCCGCCAACGCCTGCAGCAAGGGCCAGGTATTGAAGCGCGAGGGTTCGACCAGGTTCGCCCGCGTCCACAACGGCTCGTAGAAGCCACGGTTGCGGCGGATCGACTCGTCGTTGCTGCGAAGCTCGGCGGCGGGCGGGGAGGGCATCGGCGGATTGAACCGCGTCGGCGCTGTGCAATACGTGAAGCTCAGCCCGTTTGCCGCAACTCGGTGCCCGCGACGATATCGTGCAGCGCGCGGCGGCGCGGGTCGAACAAGGCCACCGCAAACCACGCACCCCAGGCCGCCAGCAGCAGCCACAAGGTGGCGCGCAGGCCCAGCACGGGCGCCAGCATCAGCAGCAGCATCGGCGCGGCAGCGACCAGCAGACGCAGCACCGCCTGCTGCAAGGTCGGCGCGGCGCCGTCGCGAGCGGTCACGCGGATGTGCCACGGCCGCATGCCCACGGTCTGGCCGCCGCGCAGCCACGAGCCGATGAAGTACGCCGACACCACCAGCCCCTGCAGCGGCCGGTACCACGCCGGCACCTGCGCGTGATCGGCGCCCTGCACCAGTTGCCCGCCGGTGGCCAGCTGGCTGAGCAGGCCCACCACCATCACGATCGCCACCACGATCAGCAGGTCGTAGACCAGTGCGAGCAGGCGCCGCCACAGCGGACAGGGCATGGCGGAGGGCGTGTCGGAACGGGCGGGCATCGGCATCGGATCGCTTGCGTGGAGCGCGCGCGATGGTCAGCATCGTGCGCATGGACAAGGAAGAAAACCCCGCCAGTATCGCCGAAGCCGATCGCCGCGGCATCGCGCTGTTCATCGAGCGGGTGTGGTCAGAGGACGGCCTGGCCGAGCGCACGCTCGAAGCGTACCGGCGCGATCTGGAAGCGCTGGCGCGCTGGCTGGCGTCGCGCGGACGCAGCCTGCGCACGGCCACGCGCGAGGACATCTCCGCCTACCACGGCACCCAGGCGGCGGCCGTCCGCTCGATCGCGCGACGGCAGTCGGCGTTTCGCCGCTACTACGCCTGCGTGGCCCGCGACGAGCCGGATTTCGTCGACCCCACCTTGCTGATCGAGCGGCCAAAAATGCCACGCAGCCTGCCCAAGGCGCTGGCCGAACGCGAGATCGAGGGCCTGCTCGGCGCGCCCGACACCGGCACCATGCTGGGCCTGCGCGACCGCGCCATGCTGGAGCTGATGTACGCCTCCGGCCTGCGCGTGTCCGAGCTGGTGGAACTGCCGCTGGCGGCGCTGAACACCCGCCAAGGCGTGTTGCGGATCACCGGCAAGGGCGGCAAGGACCGGCTGGTGCCGGTGGGCGAGGAAGCGCTGGCGCGCATCGGCGATTACCTCGCCGACGCCCGGCCGGCGCTGGCCCGCGGCCGGCAGCCCGCGGCGCTGTTCCTGAGCAACCGCGGCGAGGGCATGAGCCGGCAGATGTTCTGGACCCTGGTCAAGCGCTACGCGCAGCAGGTCGGCATCCACGCCAAACGCATCTCGCCGCATGTGCTGCGTCATTCCTTTGCCACCCACCTGCTCAACCACGGCGCCGACCTGCGCGCGCTGCAGATGCTGCTCGGCCACAGCTCGCTCAGCACCACCCAGATCTACACGCTGGTGGCGAAGGAGGGGCTGAAACGGCTGCACGCGCAGCATCATCCGCGCGGGTGAGCGGCGCTTGTCGATTCACGGGGATGCCGTTCGTCGTGGCAGGAAGTCCCCACCTTCGCGAGGAATCCCCACCATGAAGCTCTACTGGTCCGACGTGTTGAAGCCGCGCTCCGCGTGCGCGGTCGCGAAATACCTGGAATCCCCGGTTGAATACGTCTATCTCGACCTCGGCCGCGGCGAGCACCGCCGCCCCGACTACCTGGCGCTCAATCCCAACGGCAAGGTGCCTACCCTGGTCGACGGCGCGCTGGCGCTGTGGGAGGCGGACGCGATCATGTGCCACCTCGCCGCGCGCTGCGACTCGGAGTTGTGGCCGCAGGACGCACGCCAGATCGAGGTGGTCCGCTGGTTCAGCTGGAACCATCAGCACTTCACCCGGCCCGGCGGCGCGCTTTACTTCGAGCACATCATCAGGCCGCGTTTCAACCTGGGCGAGGCAGACGCCGCCGAAGTGGAGCGGGCTTCTCACGAATGGCGCCGCGCTGCGGCGGTGCTGGACGGCCATCTGCAACATCGCAACTACGTCGTCGGCGACTCGCTCACGCTGGCCGATTTCGCGCTCGCCGTGGCGCTTCCGCACGCGACCCGCGCGCACATCCCGCTGGCCGAGTTCCCTGCCGTCCAGCGCTGGCACGAGCGCATGAACGAGCTCGAAACCTGGCGCGAACCCTTCCCCGAAATCGCCGTGGCCGCCTGATTCGCGCTGACTGTCGATTCGCGCCCGCGCCGTTCGTCATCCCTGCAGAGCACCCCGCCGGAGACCACCGATGCAACTCGTGAGCTACCTGTTTTTCAAGGACAACGCCGCCGAAGCCTTCGACTTCTACGCCCGCTGCCTGGGCGGCCAGATCGCGATGAAGGTGACCATGGGCGACATGTCCGGCGATGCGGCGCCGCCCGCCACCCGCCACCTCATTGCCCACGTGCGCCTGCAGGTGGGCGACGCCGTGCTGATGGGCTCGGACTGGTGCAATCCCGACAGCGGCCCGTATCCGGGCATCCACGGCAACGCCGTGTCGCTCAGCGTCGACCAGCCGCAGGAAGCCGAGCGCCTGTTCGCCGCCCTGTCCGAAGGTGCGCAGGTGACCATGCCGATGGCCGAGACCGACTGGGCGCTGCGCTTCGGCATGCTCACCGATCGCTACGGCGCGATGTGGATGGTCAACTGCAACCGGCCCGGGTAAGCGCGGGGCAGGGTCGGGCGCCCTTCAGGCTTCGCCGTAGCTCGAGACCTCGATGAGGTTGGCATCGGGGTCCCTGAAGTAGACAGAGGTGATGGGCCCGGTGGCCCCCGTGCGCTGCACCGGCCCCTCCAGTACGGCCACGCCGCACGCCTCCAGGTGGGCCAGCACGGCCTGCGGTCGGGCCAGGGTGACCAGGCAAAGGTCGGCCGAGCCGGGCGTCGGCGCGGCGGCCTTGGGCTCGAACTCGCGGCCCTGCTGATGCAGGTTGATCTTGCTTTGCCCGAACGCCAGCGCCTTGCGGCCCGCGCCGAACGTCACGACCTCCATGCCGAGCACGCGCGAGTAGAAATCGCAGGTCGCGGGGATGTCCTTGACGGTGAGGACGAGATGGTCGAGGCGTTCGATGCGGATGGGGTTCATGGGAGAGGCTTCGCGCTCGGGCTGCAGGACCGTGGCAGTCGTGCGGCGAACCGTTCGCGCACTGCTTCGGACTTCACTCCAACCGGAAGGACTCTATCAGTTCGCCATCGGAGCACTACCGGTCAGCGTGCGCGCCGGTAGTGCACGGCGACTGCGCCGTTGCGCAGCGGCGTGGCCGAGACCAGCTCCAGTCGTCGCGTGCCGGGCAGCCCGTCCTGGTACAGGGTCGGCCCATGACCGGCGATGCGGGGATGGACCAGGAACCTGTACTCGTCGATCAGATCCAGCCGGTCCAGCGCGGCCGCGAGTTTGCCGCTGCCGAGGAGCACGCCGGCCGGCGTCGCGTCCTTCAGCTTCTGCACGCCCGCGCGCAGGTCGCCGCCGACATGGTGGCTGTGGCGCCAGGGGAATTCCGTGCGCGTGGAGGACACCACGTACTTCGGCTTGGCCTCCAGCCTGACTGCCCACTCGCGCATCGCCGGCGCTGCTTCCATCTCGCCGCGGGCAACCGCCGGCCAGTAGCTTTCCATCAGCTCGTAGGTGACGCGGCCCCACAGCATCGCCCCGCTCTCGTCCATGAGGCGGGTGAAGAACGCGTGCGTCTCGTCGTCGGCGATGCCTTCGCGGTGGTCGACGCAGCCATCCAGGGTGAGGTTGAGGCTGAAGGTCAAGAGGCCCATGGGGCGTCCGTTTGTGAGACCGGAACAGGGTCGGCTCCGAGGCTTGCCGAACTTAACTGGCAACGTCCTCTTTGTCCGCAGAAGTCACCATCCTCTTAGAAAAAGTACACACTGACCCCTGTTCTGACGCCAAATCCCGAAGCACGCGGCAGCTCTTCATTAGGCGGCAACGCGTCAAATTCGTGGAATCTGGTGAAATGGCAAAGCGATTCCGAGCGCATCTATGAGTGCAGTATTGGTGAGATGAACACATGCGCCCCGAACAAACCCATGCGGAGTTTGTCCCCGGAGGAAATTCAGATCATTATCGGGTCCGACGACTCGATGGAGCAGACACAAACCCATGGGTCCTGCACCGCCAACGGCTGCAACGTCACAGCAACCGTGCCGCCGCCGACCTATGTTTCTGGTCTGCCTATAACGAGTGCGCCGCCCCCTCCCGATATGGGAGGGGGTGGGGGTGGCGGTTATGATTACAATGTCCCCAATACAGTAAGTCAGCAACATTTGGAGCAATGCGCATTGGCCTATGGGGCGCTTAGCCCGTCCTTGCCAACCAAATTCACAGACGTGTATGGATGGACCGCTAAGGACGCTGACGGAGTTTGGGTGAGTCATACGACGACGTCAACCATCGAAGATCCGCCACTTCCTCTCGGAGCTAAATATTGGCAAATGGATGACGCGACCACATTTCTAACTGCGGACCAGAATCAACAGAATCATATTGCGCGAACGGAGATATATAAACATGCATATCAATCTGACGCGCATCTGGTAAAGATTATAGCACACGAATGGTATCATCAAAATCATTACAATCCAAACGCAACTCCGGCGCAACAAAAAGCCGAGGAAGATGCTGCGGACCAAGCTGGCCAAGACGCCGAGAATGGTTATGTCGCAGACGGTGGGGCTAAGTGTAACTAGGCGGGCTGTGGCACTCAGGTAGTTACGTACAACTTTCAAGGTATATTGGAGAGATCATGACAATACTCGCCCCCAAACGCATGACCTTGCTCGCCACCTGCCTCTGTTTCATCACATCGGGGGCAGCCTTGGTGGCCGCGCAAGGCACTCCCCCCGCGAGCGTGGATCCGACGTCCAGTGGCAAGATTGCTAGCGGAAGAATCAGTGTCATCGCAGAAGGGCATCGTCGGGAATTCCTTGACGCGAGGGAATGCTTTACGCATTACCTAGATGCATCGGTCTTGTCCAGTGGGATGAATAGCTGCTCTCGGCATAAAGGTGTTAATTCCGAACAGTGCGCGAGATGGAGCAAGGCTCTGGAAGAATCTTCGAAAGCCAACGCTTCATCGAGGGGGTGCAGCGGGGACCCCAGTGTTCTTGAAAGAGAGTTTCGCAAAGCTGTTATAATTGCTGCAAAGGACGGGGACGAAGATGCGCGCATTTGCTATGTCGATGGCGCTTTTTTTACACCGAAAGATGTTGATATCGACGAGTATAGGGTTAACGCACATAGATATTTAAAGGAAGCTATCGAACGAGGCGATTGGCGGGCCGTCGCCCTTCTGGCCAAGGACAGCCCTGACCACGACGGTATGGGTGTTATGTCCTCTATGGACATCATTGGCAAGCCATTTACCCTTTATCGCGCAAACAGATTGCTTCAACTCGGCGCAGCAGATGGTCTGAAGAAAATTTATGCGGATAATGCTCGCGTTGCAGCACAGCGTCTGACTAACGCCCAGATTGTCAATGCAAACGTTTGGGCGGCCCAGGTTTATTCGAAGTATTTTGACAAGTCGTCGAAGCTTACATCTAATCCGAGCGGCTGCATGAGAAATTGATTAGCTCTATTTTGTTCGATGATCGTTGAGTGATCAGTGGATAAGATATGGAAAAGCAAGGAAGGCATTTGGCACGTAGGTTATATGATGCCGAGTTCGATTTTAACTGCTTCGGCAGAGAGCCGTTGGGTACGTACATGTTAGCGACCCTACCTCGTTCAGGAAGTACCTATTGTGCGATAAAGCTATGGCAGACCGGTCTGCTCGGATCGCCGATGGAATATTTGAACTTTGGAGTGATAGCCGATCTGTACCAGAGGCTGGGTTATCCGATCAGCGGTGATGGAGGAGTTTTGTCCGGGCATGTTCAATCCTACTGGCGGAGTG